>CAIVKH010000115.1 GCA_903906425.1 uncultured bacterium | reverse complement strand
GACCGCGGCCTGCTCCGAGACGTGGGTGTAGTGCCGGGTCATGGCCGGATTGGAATGGCCGACGATGGCTTCAACTACGGCGAGAGGGGCATCGGCCTCGCGGCAGAGCGAAACGAAGGTGTGCCGCAAGCTGTGGAATCCAACGTCGATTGTCCGGCGTCGTTTTTCTTTTGCTACGCCCTGCGTTTCGATGCCATTCGCCCTGAAATGATCCTGAAGCTTCTTACAAAGCTCGGGGGCATTGGTTTGATAGAGTTCCGCAATGGCCGGCAACACGAAGGCCCGCCGCGCGTCCACCGGTGTTTCTTCGAGTAGCGCCCTCAGAATGGGGTGAATCGGAATCAGCACCGGTTTCGGATTTCGACGGGCGGTCTTGTTCGGAATGCGGCGAATCCTGTTGCGGCCCAGATCAACTTCAGACCATTGCAACGTGGCACAGTCGCCGAGTCGCAGGCCGCTGTAGATTCCTATTGCGAACAGGACGCGGAAATCACCGATGGCGCTCTGACACACACGCCGGAGTTCATCCATCGTGAGTTCGCGGCGCGAGTGCGGCACCTGTCGTTTCCGCTGAATATTTTCCCATGGATTTCTGTCGAGTCGTGCCGGTTTCTTCAACACCCGAAACATCAATTCAAGAAATCGGACGTGCTTGTTAAAGCGATTCGCAGACAGACCCCGCGCCATCAGATGGGCGGCATATTCCGAAGCAATCTGCTCGGTCACATCCCGCAACGAGGCGACCGACGATTGCGTCTTCCCGACCCACTTCGTGAATTGCTCGAAATGCCCCTCGTATTGCGTAAGCGTCATCGGCCCGGAGTCCGGGCGGTTCGTTGCCGTGAGGTACTTCGCCCACACGGCTGACATGGGCGGTGGGGGATTCCTGTCGTTTTCAATCTTCTCAATCCCGCTCTGCGACTCGTCAATCCGTGATGCCACTTGTTTCAAGATGCGGACATCATCCTCGAGGAGGTAGGGCTCCATGATCGTCTTGAGTTGCTGGCGCGCCTTTCGCTCGTTCGACTCGCGTGTCGTTCGCATGAACTTCTTGCCGCGGATAGTCCAGCAGGCATAGTATGTCCCGTTGCGGTTGATGAGATACCCAGAGCGAGTTTTCATAATGCGCCTCAAATGTCATAGTTTCGCGTCGATGCTTTACATTGACACAACGGCGCTCGAAAAGGTAGCAAAAAGGTAGCAAAACGTGTGGGCCTGTAGCTCAATGGTCAGAGCAGGGGACTCATAATCCCTTGGTTGGGGGTTCGAGTCCCTCCGGGCCCACTTTCATTTCGCCCAATGGTTGCAGGGTCTTCCTGCACTTTTTGAAGCCGCGACAAAAATGTCAAAAACGCTCGCGTGGCAATTGCGTGGCATAAGAGCAACATTTTTGGCGGACCGTCCCATTGCGGCGCGGATGTTTTTTGCGTCACGATCCCGACAGAATCTTGTGAATGGATGAGATCGCCACCGACTTGACGCCCGGCGCGAGCGGCTCAACCTCGGCGGAATCTTTTCCGCCATGCACCAGGAACAACCTCGTGGTGCGCTGGCCGATGCCGGAAGCCAGCCGGGCCATGCTCCGCGCCATGTCGGGCATCGGCGTGTGCGTCGCCTTGGCCTCAAGTAGCAGAAGTTTCCGATCACCCTCGTCGACCAGAAAATCGACCTCAAGTCCCTGCCGGTCGCGAAAGTAGTAGAGGTTTTTCTCAAGGCCTCGGTTCAGCCGATGCTTGACGATCTCCGACGCGACCATGCCTTCAAACAATGCTCCCAGAAACGAAGATCGGGCCAGCGTCTTCGGGTCAAACAGGCCAAGAAGGTATGCGGCTAGGCCCGAGTCCACGAAGTAGAGCTTCGGCGACTTCACGAGGCGCTTGCCGAAGTTCTCGTAGAACGGCGGGATGAGCAGAATCTGTCCGGTGATCTCCAAGATGCTCAACCATTCGGTGATCGTCGGCACGGACACGCCCAGCGGCGCGGCCAGGTCCGTCTTGTTCAACATCTGTCCGACCCTGCTGGCGAGCAGGGCCATGAAACGCCGGTACGTGGCGAGGTCGCGGATGGAACTCACCGCGCGCACATCGCGCTCAAGGTAGGTTTGCAGGTAGGAGCGGAACCACACGTCAGCCGCCTTCGGACGGGCGAGCACCTCCGGGAAACCGCCGCGGAAAAGCGACACGCGTGGCGACTCCTCGCTGGAGAGCGGGAGCAGATGAAAGACCGCCGCACGCCCGGCCATCGACTCGGTGACGCCCTGCATCAGCGGAGCCTCCTGCGATCCGGTCAGGAGCCACTGGCCCATGCGCCGGGGCTTGGCGTCAATGCGGGTGCGGATGTAATTGAAAAGCGCCGGCACGTTCTGGATTTCGTCGAGGATGACCGGCAGCTCCAGCGCGTCGAGAAATCCGCGGGGGTCCGATGTGGCGCGCGCGGTGACGTCGGGGTCCTCCAGCAGGACGTGCTGCGCCTTGGGGAAGGCGTGCCGCAGCAGCGTCGTTTTGCCCGCGCGGCGCGGCCCCGTGAGGATCAGCGCCGGAAAGTTTCTGGCGGCCTTCAGCACGTCGTCGGCGAGGATTCGGGGTATGTGCGTCATGTGACATTCCTAAAGTGACACTTTAGATTTGTCAAGTGTCGCCGTCCGCAGGAAACGCCTTCGACCTCACGTTCCGGTTCCAGCCTGCCGGGCTGGTCTCGCTTTCTTTGATCGTCCGTTTCGGGTCTGCGAGCACTGAATCATGCGTGGCAAACAGCGGGGACTATTCGCAGGCGGCGTAATTCCAGCGCCCACTATTCTTGCATCACGATGCGGCCTGTGCGACCGCCAGCGGCTCCGGTTGCGCGGTCGTTTGTGTCTGCGGTTCCGGTTTCGGCTGCGCTGAAGTTTGCGGTTCTGCGGGTGCTGCGGCGATGTGGATTTTCGCCATCTGCGCAGACCTGAACTCGGGCGTCAGATGCCCGTACACCTGCTCGATCATCGTCGTGCTTGAGTGGCCCGACCATTTGGTGATCGTGAACAGGTCGATGCCCGACATGATCGCCTTGCTGATGAAATAATGCCGCAGCGAGTACGGCGTGATGCCCATTCCGTTGAGGCCCGATGCGTCCCTCGCGTCCTCGAACGCCTTCGCGAAAGTCTCGACGGGAAAGTTCTGCCGCCTCGGGTTGAAGAAGACCCAGTTGTGTGTCCGCCCCTTTTTGTTCGCATCGAACACGGCGTCCCATGTGCGACGCCACTGCTGCAAAATGGGCATCAGCACGTCATGGATTTCAACGACGCGGAACTTTCCAGTCTTGAGCGCGTGCTGCTCTTTGGGGCGCACATAAATCTTGAGACCCTCGAAGTCGATGTCCGGCCACTCCAGATGAAACGCTTCCGACGGCCGCAGCCCCGTGAGCGCAAGTAACCAAATCCAAACGACGAGCTGCCGGCCGACGGTTGTTTTTTCCGCCTCATTCATCAGCCGCTGAAGTTGCGCGTCCGACGGGATCGGTTTGTCGCGCCGAACTTCCCTGAGCAGCTTGATCCCCCGAGCCGGATTGTTGTCCGCGTTGCCCTGCTCGATGGCGTGGTCGAGGACGCACCGGATGAAGATCAGTTCCAAGTTTGCGGTTCTGTTCGCCACGCCTTCACGAAGACGCTTGTCCCGATACTGCGTGATGTCGAACGGCAGGATTCTGGAGACGATCATGCGGCCAAAGAACTTTTCGACCTGACGAGCCTTGTACACTTCGCTTTGAACGGTCTTCGGCGCTCGCGTCAATTTACGGCTCGTGATGAACTGCTGGCAGACCTTGGCGAAGGTGCTGTCGGTTCGGGGAATTGGCATCCTGCCCTGTGTGACCAGACGTTCGCGTGCCTTTGATTCGGCGAGAATGGCCTCGGCTTTTGTAGCGAAGCCGGACCCGCGGCAGCGGAGGCGACGATACGAGAAGTCGAACGACCAGACCTCGCCGCCCGGCGATCCGGCGTCTCGCTCGCGATCATAATTTCTCCGGTACACGCTCATCGGAACATCTGCCTCTTCGACTGCTCGAACCAGTTGTCGAGGTCCCGCCTGTGGTACGTGTGCGGCTTCCCTGCGAGATAAGGGATGTCGCGCCGCCGCATGAGCCACGAGGTGGATTTCCTCATGTACTCCGCAGCTTCGTTCGTCGTCAGATAAGGACTGTTCATCGCAGTGTGTCGGGTTGCCGTGTTCGCCGGTTCGTCAGCCGACAGTCTGGTGGCGTGTCGTGTTTCTGCGGCAGAGTCCACTCCTTCTTGAGGAGACCCCGCAACGGGGCCGGAGGCCATCATCTCCGCTGCGGTAATTTCTCTGATTTGCTGCATGGTCCATTCTACAGCGACAGCTCAACGGGATTTTTAGCGGCGCATTGAAGTCAGAGAAAATGGGCAGCCGGGAAATCCGACACATGAAAAATTGTGTGCGGCGATCCTGCCGAGTGGGTCGGGACCTAGACAGCCGTCGTGGCTCTGACACAATGGTGTCCACGCCCCCGTTCCCCAAACCGCAACAGCAAGGAGACCCGTGTGCCCATGAAACTCACGATCCCACGTAAAGAAATCAAAGCAGCCATCGCCGGACTTTCGCGCGTCCTCCCCAAGCGCAAGTTTCTGCCGATCCTCCAAAGCGTCCGCATCGCGGTGGAAAACGGAAAGGCCACGGCCACCACCACGGACCTGGACCAGCAGCTCACGTACCGCTTCAAGGATTTCGACGCGCAGGGCGACGGCGTGGTGCTTGTGCCGTTCGAGACGCTCAAGCTGCTCAACGGCGGATTGAACAGCGAGCCCGTGACAATCGAGGCCGCAGATGGCAATGACGTAATCATCACCAACACCGTCGCCGGCCAGTCCGTGCCGCGCCGTTTCGCCACCATCGCGCCCGACGAGTGGCCTTCCCCGATGACGGCGGCCGATGTAGGGCCGGTCGATCCGGCGTTCCTCACAAACTTCCGCCGCGCGTCGCTGTTCGCGAGCGCTGATCCGTGCCGCATGATCCTCAACGGCATCTTCCTGAATGTGACCGACAGCGGCGACTACATTGTCGCCACCGACGGGCGGCGTCTGGGCGCGTTCAACACGATCAAATTCCCACTGAGCTCGTCGTGCGTGGTTCCGGCGAGCAAGTTTATGACGTGGACGAAACTGGCCGGCGACGAGCTGCTCATCGGGCACAAGGGCGACGCCGACGGCGGCTGGTTCCGGCTCGTGACCGCGTTGTGGGATTACCGCTGCCGCACCCAGCCCGGCACGTACCCCAACTGGAAGCAGGTCGTGCCGGCGGACGGCGGCGCGCACATTGTCGAGTTGAGCGAATCCGACGCCGAGCTGCTGCGGACGGTGCTGCCGAAGACTTTCCCCGGCCACGACGCCCACTGCGCGCCGGTCAAAATCGAGGCGCACGCCGACAACCGCGTGAGCATCGCGGGCAGGGGCGGTGACGACAAATCGCCGAGCCGTCTGGACCTGGTGAACAGCCGCGGTGTCGGCCCCGCCGGATTCATCACGGTGGACCGGTTCAAGCTGCTCGACGCGCTCGCCGCTGGCTTCCGCAGGTTCGCGTTCGAGGATGAGAAGTCGCCTCTCCACAGCCGAGACGAGGCTGGCGGGGTGCATGTGCTGATGCCGGTGAACGGCGCGCACAGCGAGGACTGAAACTGCCGCCCAGCGACGCAGATCAAGGCCCCGGCCGCAAGGGTCGGGGCCTTGCGCATTTTCAAGGTCTCGACACAATGGTGCCCATCATCACGGCCACCAAACCGGAGGCACCGCATGGCGAAACTCGCGCAATTCCAAATCGAAAAAGGCAGGCTCATTTTCGCGCTCACCGATGAGGGGAAGCGCCATGTGTCGAATGCCATCGCGGACGGCGGCGAGATCGGCTCGGACGCCTCGTTTCTCGACCTCGTTGAGTGGCCGCTGTGTAACGGCCTTTCGCTCGTGCCGCCCGAGGACATCGGCGCGCTGACATCGTCGCTCATCTTCTCTGATTGCTGTGTCGGCGATGACGGCGAGTGGCCAGCCGACGCGCGCTATTTCTGGTTTGAGCGTTACCAAATCGAGAGCCCGGCGGAGACATTGACGACCAAGGGCGCGGTTGAATTTCAGGAGGGCACATGAGCGACAAATCCGACATCGGCAGCATTTCCGGTGAGGTCATCAGCGGCTACTCGCGCGCGCAGGCCATCGAGGACGGCGCGCTCGTGGACGTGAGCGAGACGGCGCTGAAGATGGGAATCAAGTTCCCTGTCGCCGTCACACGAGCGGTCTGGTGCGACTGCATCGAATGGTCCGACGAGGACTCGAAACGTCAGATTCCGCAGGACGAGACCGGGCGGCTCCGTGTCGTCCTGACGATGCTCCGATGCGCCGCCACACAGGACGGCGAGGAGGTCATCTTCCCCGTGGTCAGAATCCCGCGGGACGGAAAGCACATGCTCCCCCGCTGCGCGACACTCGTCGCCGTGTGCGGACCCGGCGACGACGCGGAGCCGGTCGTCACGGTCATGCAGCCGGGCGAGGATTGAGGTGCGAACATGACGATCAGCTTCGACGAGTTCATCGAAAAGTTCCGGCCCGTCCAGAACAGCATCGGCGAAATGGCCGACATGGACGGCATCCTCTTCGCGCCCTTCGGCAATGAGACAGATTTCGTGCGCGGTCGCGTCGCGGACAAACCCGACACCGTGTGGACGCTCGTCGGAGACAGTGTCGAGAGCGGCTTCATCGACGGCGGCGACGGCCACATTGTGACCGAGCTGCCCTTCACGGAGCCGACGGTTGTCGAGGTGGAGTGGCTGTGAGTAGCGGAGGGAAGATTTTGCGCGCCTTTCAAAGACGCCGCGCAACCCCGACACCTTGACGCTCCGCTCGGTCCTGACACAATTACTTCCACACTCAGCGCCACCAAACCGGAGGCAAACCGCATGAAAGACCCCGCAGCAATCCGCACCGCGCTCGCCCAGCACACAGGCACACAGGACTACCACCGCTGGAGCGGGCTCTTCCGCCACGCCGTATTGACCGACGGCGCGATGTGCCTCGCCGAAATGTGCGGCGCGTTCTGGCTGATGGACCTGATCGCATCGCACCAGCGTCCGGCCCTCATGGAAAAGTGCCACGGCTTCCAGTGCTGGAATTTGAAGAGCGACGGGAAACGGGGCGCGGTGGCGACCTGCGACGACGGCGACGGGCACGTCTTCGCGTCGCAGGCAATCCCGTTCACCGATTTTCCCTTCGGCGCGTTCGAGGAAGGAACCGCGAAGCTGTACGTCTGCGACCAGCCGGTCGGGTCGTCGGACCTGCTAAAAGTCATCATGCTGCCGAGCGAGTACTAGGAGGATCGACCATGACGAAATCGCTCACTAGCATCATGGCCGCGGCGAAGGCCGCTGGCTTCACGATGAAAAACATCCGGCAGGGACAGGGACGCGAGGGCATATCGTTCGCCGCCGACATCCTGCTCAATGGTGCGGTCGTCGGCGACTTCCTCGACGTGGCGGACGGCGGGGAGCCGCGCATCAGCCTGACGCCGGACGCCCGCACCGTCGCCGACGCGATCATCAAGGCCACGCCGCTCGTGCGGTACGGGGAGAGCGAGAGCGACGCGTCCGCGCCCCGCCCGACCACGCTGGAGGACTTCGGCAGCGCCCTCTCGTACCATCACGGATAGGCGCGGCCTTGGGTGCCTTGACGCTCCACGCGGTCCTGACACAATTACCGACACAATCACCGCCGCCAATAACTGGAGGCGCGCTCGTCGAAATCCGCAGGCCGCATAATGAAAACCACTCGTCAAATTCTCGCGTCTGCCGGCTTCAAGATCGACGACGAAAGCATGGCGATGCTTCGTGGCCTGATCGGCTCCAGCGGTGTCCACGCGTTCCGCGACCTTGACGCCACCGACAGGCGGAATATCGCGGACCGGCTCGCGCCCGACCACTTTAGCCCGAACGGAACCCGAGGCCTGTTCATCGGGCGCTGCCGGCCCGGAAAATCCGGCCACAGGTTCTATGCGACCTCCCATGTGCGCGGCGAGTTTCGCGGGTTCCGCCGCCGCAACATGTGCCACGACTTCGACGCCGGGAACATCTTCGCGAGCGGCAAAACCGTCAGAGAGTGCGCCGCCAACTTCGTCGAGGCGTACAGCTCGCTCGAATACAACCGCGCAGGCCGGGGAGCGCAGCCATGAAAACATCCAAGGGCAAAACGCGCCCCGTCGTCACGGGAGAGTACAACGCCGACGGTTACACGATCTCTGTGGACGGCACTTACTATTCGGCCTTCGGCAGCAGCATTCACGACTCGACGCAGCCCGGAACCACTCCGGCCGACACGCTGCCGCTGGCGAGACTCCGCCAGCATTGCGTCAAGACCGGCAAGGAGATCGCTGGTGAGGTCGGTGGCGTGTGGCGCGGCGCGGAGAGGTCCGACGATTGACAGCGGCCACGATGTCGCGGAATCAAAATGAGGCGGGGTTCCACAAGGGAGACAATATGAAAGACGCAAAAGGAATTGAGTGGCGGCACATGACGGCCCGCAACATTTACGAGCTGAAGGGGCCGGAGTCCGTCGAGGTGTTCGACGACGAGGAGCCGGGCCTGGTCCACCTGTACATCACCGACGGCAAGGTCCGCCATCCGGCGCGGTCGGTCGACACGTCGAACAGGAAGCACTTCGAATCTGTGCTGTCGGCGTGGGCTGCCAGCCGGCCGCTCATCGACCGGCGCAACGACCGGACGATCCCGCTGCCGAATGCCGACGCGAGCCTGAGCGCGTCGCCGACGGCTGACGAGATCATTGCCGCTGATGACGCGCGGCGGAAATCATGAGCATGTTGCCGGAAGATGACGGAGAGGACAAAATGACAACCATGAAAAAGCAGACGCTCGACCAGAGAATCGACGCCATCAAGCCGGGCGGCTCCATCGAACTGTCACGCTCGAACGGGACGACCGTCACGGCCGAGCGGAGCGGCGACGGAAAGACTCTGCGCTTCGTCCGCTCATCAGGCGATACCTCGACGGTGTTCAGGACGACCTCGTTCAACGGCTGGAACACCGCAAAGGTCGGATAAGAACTGAGGAAGGCACACGAAAAAAAGGAACGGCCGGGTTTTACCCCAGCCGTTCCCCCTGCATTCTGCTGCATTGCGCCCGACTATCTGACGAGCACTGCGCTGCTTCTTGCATCGGTTTTGTTTCAATCCACATCGGCCCTGCCGGAATCGTCCTGCCTGCGCGGGACAAACCGCCACTGCCGATGACTACTAACCAACTTTCAACTCCCGCACAGGCGGGAAGTGACAACACCGCTATCGGTCTTGTTTCAATCCACGCCGACCTTCGCAGAACTTCCCTGATTGCGCAGGGCGACCCGCAACTGCCGACGACACTATCTAACGCCCCCGCCTTCGCGGGGAATACTAACCTAACACCCCCGCTTACGCGGGGAACTAAGGAACCCAGCTCCTTCTTTCAACTCCCGCTAAGGCGGGAAATGACAGCGCCTCTGCTCTCGGCGCTTCTGATACCTTGTTGCATCATCTTGGATTGGTATCCATGACAGCACAATTTATCATCTGCTTCTTTCAACTCCCGCCAAAGCGGGAAGACTAACAATCAGCAGGCCCATTATACACCTATGCCCCAGATACCGACCCAGACCAGCAGGCTAATGAACCATCTCTATCTCCATCAACTGACCCATGTGTCATTTGATGGGTAGGAATATAACAGGACTCTGTATGCCTGTCAAGGTGCTTGCATTCGTAAGTACATTGTGCCAAAACTGTTGCACTTGTCAAGCGCCGCCTCAAGCTGCGTGAACCTAGCAGCTTGGGGTGACGGTCGATAAGTGTGCTTTGATCCACAGCATGACTACTGCTGGATGATGTCGTCCTGATCCTGTCCGCAGTCACGGCGACATCCATCCTATGAACCGGTCATCCGGCAGGTCCGAGCAGATGCGGAACGCATCCAACGGGGCGTCGAACTCGGCTACCACGCCGGTAATCCGGTTGACGATGGTCTTGCGACGACGGGTCAGAGGCCTGACCCTCGCCGAGCAGTCGTTGACCAGCTCGACCAGATGCGGGCCACCGATGAGGGCGACTATCATCCCGATTCTCAGTCTCATGGCTTCAGCCCTCATGCGGCCTCGGCCAGTCCGCCATCGACAGGGTACGGGTTGATCCTATGCTTAATCAGGAGCTTTCGCATGTCGGCTAACTGCGACTCAAAGTCTATGACTTGATACCGGGCGAAGTTGAGGTCGTCCTCCGCCTTTGCCCCGAGCGACAACGCGACATCAGCTTCCATCCTCAGTTTCTCGACCTCGGCTCGCAGCGATTCGATCTCCCGCTGCTGGCCGCCGTCCGTCAGACGACCGCATTCCAGACGCAGGGCTTTGGCCTCGGCTTCGCTGCCGGCCAGACACTGCCTGAAAGTCTCGACCGCCCTCCGCGTCATCGCCAATTCCCGCGAGGCCGCCGATGCTTCCGCCTCGCGCTTTTGTCTCTGGTGGGCGAATCTCTCGGCCAAGGTCGCATTGTCATGCTCAAGCTCGGCCACCCGTCGATTGAGCGACTTCTCGGTTTCAGCGTGGGCGGTGTTTGCCAGCCGCTGGATTTGGTTGACGATTCTGCCGACTTCGCGGAGGGAGGAGTCGGCGTTCGTTGACTCGTGTTTATTCATGGCCTCAACATTCTTTGCGACTTCCGTCATGTCCCGAGCGCTATACAATGAATGCCAATAGAAGCATCGAGCCGCCAACAAATGCCTCTTTCCCGCCGCGTCGGCGATCATTGACGCGACAAGGTTTTCGTCCTTGGGCAATATTCCCCACGACGAGAACACGGCGACAAGAAACTGAGATTCGGGTTTGCCTGCCGAAGCTCGGCTTACAATCCGGTCAACAACCCGTTGGAAGATCGGTTCAACTTCATTGTCTTGGTGCAGTCGTTCGCAATAGTCTGCCAGACTTCTTTCATTCATAACCCGCGACGCCCACTCCAAGCTGCGGACGATGTTCCTGACCTTGGGGGTGCTCGCCGTCTTCTTGCTCGTCTCTTGCATTTTCGTCTCCTCTTTGCTTGGTAAGTTCTCTCCGGCTGATTTCATGCTGCTGTCTTGCTCCATCGTCTGGCGTTCCGGGGCTGACGCCCCGTCTGCTGTTTTGTTTGTTTCCATGGTCATGCCGCCTTTTCGTTTTGGTTGAAATGCGTCCTGATCGCCTCGTCCTCTCCCCATTGCTCAAGCAATTCCATCGCGTCGTCTGCCGAAAGGGGCAGATGCCCGTCAGCGGAATAGGATGTCTGTCCGCGGGCGGCGGCCCTGGGAATGCCCCATTTTGAGAGGGGCCCGCCGTCATAGGCCAGGAACCATTCCCCGCATGGCTTCCTATAGAGGACCTCGTCGCAGTAGTCGCAACCGGAGGGGTCTCCCGAACTGCGGCTGGCCACCATGTCAGCCTCAAGAAGGTCGAATGCCCGCATCAGGATTATGGTTCTACCGTCCGCCTGGTCGGTCTGCTTCATCTCGCTTTTCATCTGGTTCATCTCCTCGTTCTGTTTGTTTGTTGATGGATTGGACTGGTCGCTCTGCTCTCGACGGATACTTGGGTTCATCGGATGCCTCCCGCCTTCGACAACGCCCGGATGACCTCGGCCAGGATCGCCCGGGGGATCGCCGGGACCAGGGCGTTGCCGAACTGCTTGCTCGCATGTTTCGCGCTCAGGCAAATTCGATGCGTCTCCGGGAAGCCCATGATCCTCGCCCGCTCCCTCCTGGTCAGGCCTCGATGCGTCTCGCCGAACTTGTAGATGGAGCCGCCCCGTCCGATTCCGCCGCCGGCGGCCAGCAAGGTTGTCGACAGGCCTTTCGAGGAGAACACGCGATAGCAGACTTTGCCGCATCCGTAGCCGCCGAGCCTGATGCGGCCGAGCGGCCTGCCCCGCATCGCTGCGAGAGCGTCCTCTTCAGACACCATCTCTTGATAGTCGTCTCGCTCGATGACATGGCCTCGGATATGCGGGCCGTCCTCGGCGATGTCGGCGACGCTGGGCCTGGGCAGCGACGGCTTCGGAAAATGGAAGTCGCCTTGCTTGACGCCGAGGTCGCCGCGGATCGCGACCATGAACATCCTCTCGCGGCCCTGCGGAACGCCGAAGTCGGCGGCGTCCAGAACCGCATGGAAGAACTCGTAGCCCAGGCCCTCCAGCCCGGACTTCAGGGCTTTGAACGCGTTGACCCCCTTGTCGTCGTCCACATTTTGGATTGCCGGAACACATTCCATCAGGGCCACCTTCTCCTGATGGTGGGCAACGAACTTGAGCACTTGCTCGTAGAGACGACCCGCCGGCTTCGCCGTCCCCTCCTGCTTGCCGCAGGCGGAAAACGTAGTGCAAGGCAGTCCGGCGACGATAACGTCATGCGGAGGGAACCTGTCGGCGTCGATCTTCGTCACGTCGCCGAGCGGCATGTCGGCATAGTTCACGAGGTAAACCGCGTTCGACGCCGCGTTGGTGTCGGCCGAGCCGACGCACCTCAGGCCATGGGACTCAATCCCTCGCCGCATCGCCCCGATGCCGCTGAAAATGTCGATGAACGATAGCAGCCCGACGCTCGCGGCGGCACCCGGCTCGGATTTCCCAAACTCCCATCCCGCCTGGATGGCCGGATGCCATCGGTCGTCACCATTTCCTCTTAAGCCGTCGGCGAAATCCAACGCCTCGGCCATGCTCCGATCCCGCCCAGGTCGGCGGCGAAAAACCTGGACGCTCCGGCCACCGCCGGCGGCCTGGCCCGCGTCATGATCCTCCGCCATTCCAAAGGGCGTCGCGAGCACCGCCAGGAACCTCGCCGACGCTGCGTCCGCCGGAAACATGATCCAGACCGACGCATCCCTCGACCGGCGCATCAGGGGGAGCATGCCCGCCATCGGGGGTTTGGCCTTCGGGCTTCCAGGCATCAGCCGCTTTCGGCATCCATCCGTCGCCGATGCTGAAAATAGGACGGCGTTGCCGGGCTTCGCCGTCGAGTTGCCCTCGGCGGTTATTGAATCGACTGGGAAACCAGCCGCCTCCAACACCGCCGTCAATCCGCCGCGGTCGCCGCCGACGAGGGTAACTCCTGCGGTCTGGCCGGCGACCTCGCGAACCAATGCGGCGACTTCCGCCGGGTCCATCGAGTTGCCTAGGAAATCAGGCTGCTTTTTCAAGGACGGCCTCCTTCCCGGCGAGGAACGACACGTAGACCATTAGCATCAGGTCCTTGACCCGCTCGATCTCCTCCTCCGACGGAGGCCTGCCGGCATCCCGCAATTCGGCCGCCGCATGGGCGACTGCCAGGACCGCGATGTCGATGTTGCCCTCGAAACCCTCGATGTACCACGGGTCGCCCTTGGGATCGCCGGTAATCTCCTGGCGAACCTGGCTGACGGACATCTTCTCCAGTTCGGCCCGCTGGAGCCATTCCAGCCGCTTGGCATCATCCTTGACCCGCTTCGCGACCTCGATGTAGACCGTCATGCTCACGTCGGGCGGGGTTGGGCAGCATGAGCGGACCCCGTAGTACAGATGGAGGTTGCGGAGTTGGCTCGTGCCGATGCCGCATCCCTTTTTGGCCAACTCCGCCTCAAGAACCCTGAACGGGTCCATGTTGTCCGGGGCCTTCAGCCTGCCCTTGCGGACCCGCTCGGCGAACTCATGAACATGTCTGGCCCTGGTCAACTGGATGTCTCGTTCCGAGCCCTCGTCGGCCGCGATCTTGGCCGCGGCCTCGCAAGCCAGACCTTCGACCGTCTGGGGCTCAGGCGGAGCGGTAGGCTCGGATGGAGCCGCATCGCCGGCTTCTGTTTTGGTTGAACAGACAGCAATGCCCCCGATGCTCGCCGGGGCCGCCTGTTCGGATGGCTGGCTCTGGATGCTGTCTCCATCGCCGCAGGACGCGTCGGAATTGCCGGCGTCTTTGTCTTGCTGGCCCTTGACGGGCTGGTTTTTCTTTTTCATATCGTTACTGCTGGCGACTGGTTCAACCGGCATCGCCGGATGTTTGTCGCCTTCATCCGCGAAGGATCGTTCGCCGTTCTTCGAGACAGGGGTTGCCCTCTTCGTTTTCATGGGTTTTCTTCCTTTTTGACCCGCCGCCGTTTACCGGTCCGCTCGGGTCAGCTTCGTCTTTCTATCGGACTATGCGTTCTTGCTGGGTTCAAATTGTGAGTGGGGAAACGCCGTCGTCAAGGCCCCCTGACCGCCTGCCTTCACAGCGCAGCATCTCGTCTTTAATAATACAGTTGCGCATTGCTGAGAATATAGACTGGATGAACTGGCGCGAAGATGTGATTCCGCTTGACGCCTCCTAGATCATGTGCGGTAGTGCGTAATGGATTCCAAGTGCCCTGAAACGTGGTCTGACTTCCAAAGAGAATTAGACACCGAGGATTCCCTTTTGGAATACCTGAGAAGCCTACGCTGGCCGAACTGGCCAAAGGGATTTGCATGTCCAAAATGCAGAGGTTCGAAAGCATGGACCAATAAACGATCGCGGCTAGTTTGCTCCGCGTGCAGGCATCAGACGACAGTCACGGCGGGAACGATTTTCCATCGCACGCACCTTTCATTGTTGGACTGGTGCCGCGTCGCTTGGGTTGTGGCGAACGAACCTGACGGTATCAGCGCCGCGGAACTCCAGCAGTTGAGTTGCCTGAGTCGCTTCGAGACGGCCTTGGCCTGCCTACGCAAGCTTCGATGCGCAATGACAACACCGTTCAAAGACGATGGGCTGAAGGGAACTGTCATGGCTGCCGTGGGAAGTGTCGCCGTCCTTGGCGGCAGGGAGCAGCTCCACGCCGTGCATGTGGTCATCGCCGCCGAAACTTCTCCACGGGGCATTTTGCGCATCCGAGTGGCCCGTCTCGCTGTTGCCAACTCCGAGCTTCTGCGCCAGTTCATCGTGAAAGCTGTCGAGCCCCACAGTGAGATTTACGCGGACGGATGGGAGGCTCTGGAGGGGGCAGAACACGATAGCTGGGCGCGAGCTCTCCAACCGCTGAATTACAAGTTTATGGGCATGAGCGGGCGCCGGCTGGCACAGGTGCGCACTGTGCTTTACGGATTGTATAGTTGTCTCCAAGGCACCCATCGAAGACCTGCAAGCCTTGCCGACTTGGACACCTGTCTGGCCGAATACGCGTTTCACTACAACTTGCGTAGAGCAACATCGCCAGGCGCACGTTTTCAACGCCTAATGGAACAAGCTGTGCAAACCAAACGGACGGACCAAGTCGAAACCGCAGAAGAGCACGCGACGCATCCCGCCGAGCAAGCAGCGGGTGGCCATGCCGAAACGGCGCCGACCTCGCAATGCCCCGCAAGCCCTGACGCTCACCAAGCGTAAGTTGACCCCGCCATTCGGCACCGCGCGCCCGCCGCCTGTCGGGTGGAAATGCGGGATGCGACTCGCGACTTCGCATTCCTTGGCCATGAACGGGAACTCTGCTCTCGGCCGCGCCGTGGGTCGCGCTTGAAACGCAGGGGACCACATTCCGCGGCCGGTTCTGTAGTCGAGTGGAGAACAGAGGATGCCCGTGGCGATGGCTCACTTTTCGCTGGCTGAGGAATGCAGCGGCGCCAGCGCGCGATGAAGCCGCCATTCCCGCTGTCGACAGCAAGAGCTGTTACACATGGGCGCCGGCTAAACAGGCCGCCACCCGAGCCCGCTTCGCGCTCACGGCCAGCCTTCTTCTTGGCCGGCGCGCAGAAAACACCAGTTACAGGAGGGTCGAAGGCGAATCGGCTCATCTCTGCGCATGTCATGATGCGCTCTGAACGGCTCTCTCCGGCGGCGGAATATAATCCGACATGCACGACATAGGAGACCAAGGCATGACAACCGACACCGCACAGAACCCGCCTGCGCCAACGCCGCGCGACGCCCGCATCAACCTGCGCTTGCGGGGCGCGGACTACAGGCACCTCAGGGCCGAGGCCATCCTGCGCGACATACCCTTGAGCCAGCTCGTTCGCGAGCGCCTGGCGATGGCGGTGAGGCCGGCCCCGTCGGCCCACACACAGGCGCTGACGATTCACGACGACCTTTCATCGCCGTGAGCAAGAAGAAACCAGCCCGCCGGTTTGGAGCCGGCGGGCTGGTGAGGAACCACACTATGAGCACAGACATTATACACAAGAGCGACACGCCCGATGACGGCGGCTGGATGGACGACGGCCGCGCGAAGGGCGTGCCGTGCGTTGCCGACAATTTTCGCAGCCGAGGCACAACCGACAGCGGCGGCGAAGTGACCGAAAAAAGCCGGTCGGCTGGAAACCAAACCCGGCGGTTAGGACAACATGAGCAATGAT
Organism: uncultured bacterium; assembly: GCA_903906425.1. GTDB lineage: Bacteria > Verrucomicrobiota > Kiritimatiellia > CAIVKH01 > CAIVKH01 > CAIVKH01. The sequence continues at coordinate 89,140 of CAIVKH010000115.1, read as the reverse complement.
ACACCAGACGCCGTCGGCGTCACCCCCGACAGCCGGGCCGGAGCGTTCCTGTCCGGCTGCTGGGATCACAGAAAACAGGAGACAGCAATGAGAGACAGTGAGAAGAAGCAGAAAGACAGTGAGAAGCAGGTAGTCTGGCACGGGCACACGTTCAAGGAGCGGGGCGGAGTCGCCTACATCCAGGAGAATGGAGCGTCTCGGTCGAAGCGCACCGACGAGCGCGACGATAGCGTCACCCTAGTCCCACGCAACGCGCCAATGTCGGAGTGGCCGTGCTCGGCGCGTTGGTTCAGGGCGGCCCAGACCTGGCGGCGCCTGGGCAAGAAGATGGCCTCGGCTGGCATGGCGGCATGGGCCGAGCAGGCCGTGACGAACGCGCGCGCCCTTGAGTCTTGGGCGCGCATGTCGCGCATGGCGGAGATGGAAGAGGAGGTGGCCTCATGAGCGGGCGACCCTGGTACGACACCATCCCAGAGAGCGCCCTCAAGAGGTGGCGGGGGGCCGTCAGCACCCTGTCCAAGCTGGAGCAGAGCAAAACCCGGAAGGGCCGCAAGGCGGCCAAGCAGCGCGCGATGGCGCTCACTTTGGGCCTGCTCCGGCGTGGCGGTGAGGCCGACATGCTCCGGGTGCTGGGCCTGACGGTCCACGACGCCGTCGAGGTCGGCAGGCCCGAGGCGGTGGCGCCATGAGCCGCCCCATCCGCCGGTACGCCGACAAGGACGGCGACATCGTCGAGCGCCCCGAGGGCGACGTGTCGGCCGTCGTCGTCGCCCGCTCCGTCGTGGAGCAGGCCACGGCCCTCAGGCAGGCAGTCCGCACCTTCGTAAGGGCGGCCAGCACGCGGTAAAATGGCCGAGAAGGAAAAGCCCCGCGGGCCGGAAACCCAAACGGGGCGAGGAGTGCAACTTGATTAAACAGCAAGAGCCGGCGGGAGACCCTGCCGCGCGCGACTGGAGCGACATCACGGCCGAGGAGGTCGCGGCATCCGCCGGCCGGAAAGCCGCCGAGAGGAAGCGCCCCGCCCAGCTTGAGGCCGTGCTGGCATTGCGGGACCCAGAGGCCGCCAAGGCCGTTGTCGACGACTACGCCATGTGGACAGGCTTGAGCCGCTCCCTGCAAGCCTGTGTGCTGCGCCGAGCTGAATGGATGGGCGTCGACGCCGCGCTTGAGATGTACGTGAGGAGCCGCATCGCCGAGTTCCGTCGAAGCAAAGGCGGACCCCGCCCGATGTGGGAGTCCGAGAAGACGATCGCCGGCCTTCTCGGCGTCACGCACGCAGCGGTTCGCAAGTCGGTGCAGAGGCTCACGGCGACTGGCGTCATCGCCCGCGCAGGCCACAACGGCCAAGGCAGGCGGCAGTGGACGGTCATGACAAGCGCTTCCCAACGCAAGGCCGAGGCAGGCGCTCCGGTAGGCACTATTTCATCTCCGGTAGGTACGACACCACCTACCGGACGTGTGACCGTTAGTCACATTGACGACGTGACCGTTTGTCACGCGCACAGAGGTGCTCCTCCTGCGTCGGTCGCTTCGCTCCCTCCGCAGTCGGAGAAGGAAGGGGCCATAGGTGGGCGCGCGAAGCGCGCGGAGGGGCGCTCCGCGCCAGTCGGCTCCGCCGACCTTCCCCGCCATGGCCAATCTCTCTCCGACACTACTGACATCGAAGCGGTCGGCGGCACGCCGGACTGGGCCCGGATGGCCCATCGGGCCATGGAGGCCTGCTTCAAGGAGCGCTTTGGCTCGTCGACGTTCGTCTATCCGTTCGACGCGGCCAAGGACAACATGCAGTTCGACGAACTCTGGCAGACTGGCGGCAAGGCCGACGACTCGCTGCGCTCGTCGCTGTCGAAGGCATTGGCCTCCCTGCCCGCGACCCTGACGCAGCAGCAGGTCAAGGCTCTGGCGACCGGCAGGCATTGCGACATGCTCCTGAAGGGCAAGCAGGCCGATGTTCTGGCCAAGGTCTGCGACAGGCATCCGCGCACCCAGCCGCAGCCAGCCCCGACAGGCCAGTCGGCCGCCGTCGCCGAGCCCGCAGCCCAAACAGCTCCGCCGAGCCCCGCCGAAAATGGCGGCCTGACGCCGGAGTACATGACTGAGAGCGCGATGCGATGGTTCCGCTATATCGCGGGGGCAAAACACATGACAGACGGGGACAAGGCCGTTGAGGTTCTGGAGGAGTTGGGCATGGAGCACGCCAGAAGGATGGCGCCGTTGGTTGGGCTGGGTGGATTCGACTTCGACGCGTGCCTGGCGGACATGCCTGCGGAGCTCAGGGAAGACATCGCCACCCGCGTGCCGTTGGATGGCGACCTTGCCGCCATGGAGATGATCTTCGCGGACAACGCGCGCCGAACCTCGTAGCTTCCGTCGAAGCAGCGCCGCGCGGAATGGCCGACATCCGTATGACGCAGTGTTCCCCTCGCAGTCCGGCTCGCCGGGCGCGCAAAATGATAGTTGGGCAGCCCTCCGGGACCGGTTCTCTTGTCAGTCGCCGACTTTTCTGGCGATCCCAATCCGAGTGGACACCACGCTGAAACGCCAGCAAAACTGCGCCTTTCGGCCACCCGAAGGCGTGGTGGGAGGCATGGTGGCGACCAGGTGGCTGGCCGCGTTGGGGGACGCAGGCTCCGGCGGCAGAATCGAAGTCCGTTGGCGGATCGTATGACAATCCCCTGCGTGCTCCGGCGACCGGAGAACGCCAAGGTCACTTTCATAGCCTCGAACCTGTCGAGCGCTCCCACCTGCGGATGTGGCTCACCGTGATGATCGCGTTGCCCATTTGATCGGGCCTGATCTGGCCACAGACCCACGACAGGAACGCCTTCACGAGAGCAATGTGCTCCACGTCGCCGGAGCCAGTGATCATTCTGTGCGCGGGCCTGCTGATCGTGACGATGCAGTCAGTTTGCTCGCCGATCAGCCGCAGGTAGTCGACCAGCAACTTCTGGGAGCGCTGGTCGGCCAGCAAGAGGTTTCGCCACGAGGGACGAGGTGGCTTCGCCGCCCGGTCGAATGGTTGGTTCACGTCCATGGAGGCTCCAGCCCGACCTTGCGCGCGGTGTGGCGGAGGAAGGTCAGCGTGATGATCGTGCTGCCCGGCCGGACGCACCCGTCGCGCTCGAAGTTGTCCTTGAAGGCCTGCGACAGGTAGGACCGCAGGTTGGCGAGGTGGCCATCGCTGTCGCTCTGGAGCAGCACGGCCTCGCATGCCGGCGAGAAGATGAGCCGGCACCCCATCTGCGCCATGATCGAGAGGCGGTCGTCCAGGACCGCGCGCGCCCTCGGAGTCACGGGCTCGGGCTGCCGCTCGGCCAGCGCGGCGACCCCGACCTTCTGGAGGCGTTCGGCGGTGCTGATGCGCTGGAGCATCGCCCGCTGCGCGGCGACCAAATCTGTGGCGCATCGCGCCGGCATCTCCGGCGTGAACTCGTCGAGGATATACTTCCAGCAGACGGCATCCTTGGGCGTCTTGGCCGCGCACGCCATCACGGTCAGCGACACATACCACTTGCGCCAAGGCGCGCTCTCGTCGGGAAGCCGCATGACGAATGCGGCGACATCCTGCGGCCGATGCAGTCGCAGCATCGTCCGTATGCGGCTTCCGATCTCGTCGGCGCCGGGCTTGCTCTCTTTCATGTCACTCATTGGTCCGCTCGAAGGCGGGTCACGATTGTGGCATACTCGGCGATGGGCGTCCACGGGGGCAGGACGGAAGGCGTCGGCATAGGCTATGGAGTGTCTTGACGGGTATCGGATGGCGATCATGCGCGGTTCTTCTTGCGGAACCTACGTGACGGAGCATCTACGGTTTTTGTCGATCGCTGATAATATGTGGCATCTCATTGGCTACGGCTGCTTATTTCGCCTTGGTATGCAGCGTCTAGGTCTTTGAAGGCTTCGACGTAGGATTTTGCTGCTTTCTGAAACAAGTCATAACTTTTTCTATGTGCCTGCGAAAGTGTTTGTGGTGTGGGAGAAACGTCGTCCATGCCTACTAGGCTGAACAGTGCGGGTAGGACCGGCCTGGCTTCCTCGAAGGACATCTCATAAACATAGGTGGAGAAATTAACGTATTGAAAATAGTCCATGAATACGCTCCGGGCAGCGATCAAAAAAACATAGCCTTTTCCGCTCCGATCCGTCCCGCCCGTCAGATATGCTTCGTTTGCAGGGATCGCCGAGTCCAACGCCTTCAGGCGTTCGACAGCGGCCTTCTTTTCTTGCAGGCTGCGCGCTCGGTTAAGGGTTCCATACTGCTTGTTAAAAGCAACCGCCCAGCGGATGAGGCGTTCGTCTTGCTGCGTCAAGGCACCCGTTGCGTGACTATTTCTTGCCGAAGATTGCGTCGCATCGTCTTGGGCATTGCTTGCATTGCGTTCGTTCCGAAGGAGGGCGAGGTTGTCTCGGCTCGAAACTTCACCCTTTCCTACTGCCAACTTCCAGTATTGTTCAGCCTTATCAGTGTCCAAGGGAACGCCCCATCCTTTGGCGTAACACAATCCCATGGACGCGAGCGCCTCAGCATTCCCCTTTTCTGCCGATTTGCGAAAGAGTTTGGTTGCCTCGCTGTAGTCTTTGGCGACGCCCCACCCATTAAAAAAACATTTACCGAGTCGCAGTTGCGCATCCGGGTTTCCTTGATCGGCGGATTTGCGATACCATTTTGCCGCTTCCTCCAAGTCTTTGGGGACGCCCTGACCAGTTTCGTAGCATGAACCTAGCGATAGTTGCGCATCCGAGTTTCCTTGATCGGCTGATTTGCGAAGCCATTTGGCCGCTTCGGGGAGGTCTTTTGAAACCCCTTGGCCGTCATGCAAGTTGCAGCCAAGGTAGAATTGCGCCAAGGCTTCTCCCTGATCGGCTGATTTGCGAAGCCATTTATTCGCTTCCTGCAAGTCTTTTGGAACGCCCTGACCAGTTTGGTAGTATAAGCCGAGAAATGTTTGGGCTGCGGCATATCCCTGACCGGCTGATTTGCGATTCCATTGAGTCGCCTCCGCCAAATCTTTATCGACACCTTTGCCGTTAGCATAGCACGCGCCTAGTGCGAACTCAGCACAGGCATTTTCCAGATCGGCGGCTTTGCGATACCATTTTGCCGCCTCCGCCAAGTCATTGGCAACACCCTCACCGTTTTGGTAGCAAAGACCGAGATCGAATTGGGCGTCGGAATACCCCAGATCGGCGGCTTTGCGATACCATTTTGCCGCCTCCGCCAAGTCTTTGGCAACACCCTGACCGTTGGCATAGCAAGCGCCTAGAGAGTACTCAGCAGCGGCAACCTCTTGTTCTGCAATCTGGCGGTACAGTTTAACCGCCAAGACTTCATCTTGGGGTACGCCGAGGCCTTGCGAACACATAAGACCCAGATTTAGAATCGCAGGAGAGTTGCCTGATTTGGCTGAGGAGCGAAGCCACTGAACTGCGAGTGCGAGATTGGTATTCACTCCCAGACCTGAAGCATAGGCGTCACCAAGAAGGAACTCCGCGTCGCGATCCCCCTTTTCAGCGAGCGCTGCCAAAGCCTTGAAGTTTTCAGATGCGATTCTTTGGGCCTCTGCGGCGTCGCGTTGAAACCCGCAACGCCCTCCGTAGATCAAACGGGCGAGCCAAAATTTGGCTGGGGGCTGGTCTTCCGATGCTGCTTTTCTGAAAAGAATCTTTGCCTGTTTTTCATCAACAACCCCGCCGATGCCGTAATAAAGCGCCTCGGCTTGCAACAGTTTCTCAGACGAGGCATCCGGTAATCGCGACATCTCGACCGGAGTTTCGTCAGGAGTGCCTGCGAGAATATCTTGCCGCTTAACGACAGATGATGCCTGTGTGGATGGTCGAGGTGTCGCGGCACTGATGGAACCTTGTAGCAGGGATGCAGAGTTTATTGGCGAGGAGGCCGAGAGCAGAGCATACTCAATGATTACTGCGACTAAAGCGGAGCCGTAGCCAACAGTGATGCCCCGCCATATCGGCATGTCGAACTTCCAGACGCGCAGGGCTGTGGCTCCCGCAGCAATGGTCATGACGAGTGGAAACGAGATATACGCAAACCAATTCGGGCGATTGGAGGCGGCGGCACCGCAAACAATCCATGATATGAAAATAGCAAAGCCGAGAATTGCCGCCGCTGTTCCTGTCGAATTTGTGAACTTGATCGGCTGCACATCGGCTACCGGATCGGTCGGTTCGTCAAACTGATCTGTTCGTGACGTTGCTTCCGCGATGTTGGACGGGAAGAGACCGAGAGAGCGGACTTTCTGCAAGGCGTCTGAAGGATTTTCGGCTTCGACCGTCCCCCATCGGCGGTCACCATCCGAGTCCTTGGCTTCATACTTGAACATCCTCTGGCCGGATGAACGGCTTGTGAACGATTGGGTCGCGACTGTCGGCTCTGAAGGGGGCGGAGTTAGGGCGGCGCCAAATGGCGGATCAGCATCGCGTTTGAGATGCAACTTTGGACGAACAGCGAAGCGTTTGACGGGATTCGGAACGGATAGTTTTTTACCACATGCCGGACAGGTGATCTCTGCCCCGCCCATGTCATCGTCAGTCTCCAGAGACTGGCCGCAAAAGACGCAGAAGAATTTTGTAGGCTCCATAAACGCTCCATGGTTGCGTATTCCATCGGAGACGAAAAAGAGGCGCGGACTTGACGCGCCCTGACTCAAGGCACCGCGAAGCGCCTTCCACAGAAAGCAACGCCAAGCCGCGCCAGATGTGGCGCGCGCTCGGTCGTTTCTGTGGGCCGGGAAAATTCGCGGTTTTGAGTCAGCCCGTAGCCGATGCTACGCAAAATTAGTTGATGAGGATTTGATCAGGTTGTCGTTTGGTTTTTCTCCGATGCCTATGAATGTAGCAGAGGCCCATGTGCGGCACAACGCGCAAGACGGGCCGAACATTCAAATGACGCTCGATCTCCGATTCGGCCAGCGTGGCCGCCCGAACTAGGCCGACGTTTTGACATCGCCGCAGGGCCTGACACAATGGTGTCTTCGCAAGAATTGAGGCTCCACTCATGACCAAGAAGTTCGCCCTGTATGCCCGCGTCTCGACGATCGACAAAGGCCAGGACCCCGAAGTCCAGTTGATGCCGCTGCGCCAATACTGCGAGCGGCGCGGGTTCACGGTCGCCGTCGAGCATGTCGACCAAATGAGCGGCGGGACCGAGAACCGCCCGGCCCTCAAGCGGCTGATGGATGACGCCCGCCGCCGCAGGATCGACGGCGTGCTCGTGGCGCGGTTCGACCGGTTCGCGCGCTCCAGCCGGACTCTCGTTTTGGCGCTGGAGGAGTTCCAGAACTTGGGCGTCGAGTTCATATCGCTGGCCGAGAACCTCGACACGTCCACGCCAATGGGCAAGGCGGTGTTCACGATCTTGGCGGCCATCGCCGAGTTGGAAAGGTCCATCATCAAGGAGCGCGTCGTCGCCGGGCTGGCCAAGGCGAAGGCCAACGGCACGCGGCTCGGCAGGCCGCGGACAGGCTTCGATGTCCAGAAGGCCGTCGAGCTGAAACTCGCTGGCCACACGTGGTCGCAGATCGCCGAGGTCGTGGGCGCATCGTCGGCCACTCTTCGCCGCATGATTCCGGGGCTGCTCAAATACCCCGAAGAAGATGGGGCCACCGTCCCAGCTCAATAAGCCTGCTAAATAACTGCGAAGATCGAAATGTTATTGAGCAGGCCGTGGCAAGGGGCACCGGACACGGGAACCGCAATGAGGTGCGCCGTAACCATAGTCCAAGGCTGCGCCAGCTGACATCCATCAAGGGCCTGACACAATGGCTTCCGTGCTCGATTCAGCAACATCAACCTGAGGTGAAAATCATGTCCACACGAGGATCAGTAGCATGGAAAGCGGGCCGGCGGGTCGTAGGCGTGTACAACCACAGTGACTCGTATCCAACGGTGCTCGGGGCCGAAGTGCTCGCCACGTTGAAGAAGAGAGGCGTCGAGGAAACCCTCGCGCTGCTGTCCGGCCTCGGCGACTGGCGCGAGATCGAGAGCGGCGGAGTCTGCCAGTATTGCGGCAAGCGCACGGGCCAGCCGCATTCGATCAGCGGGGCAATCTTTGGATTCGGCTCAATGGCGCGGCGGCAGTTTGTCGCCATGCGGAAGAGCCAGTCGAAAGGCAGGCCAGACCTGTGGGCGCAATATGAGAAGGAAATCGCGACGCTGGACGCGATCACCGCGGACAGGCAGCGCACCGGCTATCCCGACCCCGACGCGAAGATGCACAAGCATGGGGACGGGCCGAAGGACCAGTTCAACCCCTTCAAGGACGCGATCTTCATGGAGTGGGTGTACATCATCAACCCGAAGCTCCGCGTCGTCGAGGTTTGGAAATCAGTGGAGCGAACGCCAGAGGCTGAGGCCCGCTGGCCTCGTTGGAGCCGTTGCCGCGACTCATCCTCGGGCCGCGTATATTCGCATGTCCACATTGCGGACGTGCCGGTCGATGGCGAGCCGGACTGGCAGAGGATCGAGGACATGGGCCGGAGCGCCGCTGGCCAGTCGCCGCGCAGCGGCAGCTGACACCCGCCACGGGCCTGACACAATGGAAGCATGATTTGAAACGCCAGCCCAAGCGTGGCGGAAATCGAGGGAACCAAATGGACATCAACAAAATCATCGACCGCGCCGCGACCGCCTATCCCGACGGCTGCGTCAAGGGCTGCTGGAACCGGAGGACCCGCCGGGCTGAGTTCGATCCCGAGGTCGGCGACACGCTGGCGTTGTTCATCGTCCGCGAAATCAGGGACGTCTATGACCGGAGCGCCGCTGACGGCGAGCAAGTCGGTGCGGCGGTGCGGGCGCTCGCTCGGGCGCGCGGAGATTTGGAAAAGGTCATCGCGGCGCTGGAGGGGCTGGCAAAGCCAATCGTGAAGGGAGCCAGGAAATGATCCGACGAAAGCCATCGGCAAAGCCGAAGCCCCCGCCCGCAGTTGTGCAATGGCACGAGCGACCAGAGGGTTTCTGGCTCACGGTTTCTGATACGATTGAAGAATCGAGCGGCATCCTCGGGGAGTTCTCGATCCACGTCGCCGCCGTCGGCGGCCACCACGCCGCCCAGCTCCGGGCGTTCGACGACGCCGTTGCGATCGCTGCGGTGAAGACGGTCATCAACGAGGCAATGGACATTTTGGCCGACACAGGAACTTTCAAGACTGGCGAGGCCAGCATGAGGAAGATTTTGCGCGACGCCTTCAACGCGCGCGGTTGGTCGGAGGTGAAGCGGTGAGCGAATCAACCATCAACGGACTCGATCTGAGCGATCTGAAAATATCCGAGGGCGTCTTGTGCCCGCCGGGACTCCGCGAGAAAGGCATCTTCGCAGTCGTCACGAATGACGACGACGCCTTTGACGACGCTACGCAGTTTTTTGACCTCGGGCGATTGTTCCCGAACGCCACGCTGGCGATCATTGAAGGCGCGGGTGTCGTCCACGACCCGAACATCGGTGCGGATGTTGTCGCGGAACTGGCCGAGGCCGTGATCGCGTCGCGCGGATGAACGGAGGCAAACCCGTGAGCAGAATCGGCAAGGAGTTTAACATCCCCGCGGGCATCCGCCGCGAGGCATCGCGGCTCGGACTTGATGCCGTCGGCACGGGCGGCGGCATTGACTATGTTCTTCGCCGTTTCGGCGCGTTCGTCGCCGTGGTCCAGGCCCGAGGCGACGCCGGCAGCCCGCCGTCGCTCACCGCCTCGTGCGATGTGCAAATCGTCCGCGATGTCGACGGCGACTGGACTCCGTGCGCGAAGATCGGGTTCAAAACGACGCGCGCGGCGCTCCGCTGGGTCGCTGGCGTGGAGCACATCGAGGCATACGGCGACTGGCGAGAGGACGAGGCATCTCCGTGAAGGCCGGCGTCACCGTCAAGTTCCGGGTGCCGCTCGACGAGGCTGAAAGGACGGAGCGGTACACATTGCTTGAGGACCCAGCCGAGGCCATCGAGCAGGAGCGCCGTCTGCGCGCCGAGGGCTTCTCGGGATTCAGGGCCAACGTGCGGTGCCGCGCGGTCTGCGACTTGCCGATACCTCCGGTCTGCGACCTCGCGCTGGAGGACATAGAGGTCTCCGAAAACTGACGTGCGATCAAATGCCGGATTGAACGGCTCAATATAATCTCCTCGGCCACCAACCAAATCAGGCCACGAGGAGAAGCATGAGCAGCAAGAACACCGAGATCGACAGCAACAATCCGCAATCCGCACCGGAGCAAGACGCATCCAACGCAGAGCAGAGGCAGGAGATGGGCGAGACCGCAGACGCCCGCACCGTGGACGGCACCGTGCACACATGGTCCGGCGGCAACGCGGGGGAACGCGGGGCGGCGGCCGCGGCCATCCTGACCCCCATCGACGGAATTGCTACACAGGAAAATCTCAGCGGCCTGTTCCGCAGGGACGAAAAAGTTCTGGAGGCGCTCACCTCGTCGATGCGTGAAAGCGGCTTTGATCCCGCGACGCCGCTGGTCGCGTGGCGCAAAGGCGACGCGCTCGTGCTGGTCGACGGCCACACCCGCCTAGAGGCCGCGAGGGCGGCCGGCCTCAGCGAGGCTCCAGTGGCCATCAAGGATTTCGCCGGGGACGACGAGGCCACGATGTATGCGATCCTCGTGCAGCGCAACCGGCGGAACCTGACCGACAGGGAGATCATGAAGCTGGTGCAGGTGCATGACAGGCTGAAGAGCAGGGGCGGCGACCGCCGCAGCGCCGAAGCCGGATCAAAAATCTCAAATGAGATTTTTGAAACCTCGGCCCAGAGAACGGCGGAGGATTTGGGCATCTCAGCGTCAATGGTCAACCGCGCCCGCCGGGCGCTCAAGAACCCAGAGATCGCCGCGAAGATCGAATGTGACGAGCTGACGATCAGCGGAGGGGACGCCAAGATGCGGGAGGCGAAGAAGCGCGCACAGGCCGCAAAGGGGGTCACCGCCGCCGCGCCCACCCATGCCGAGCCCGTGGCCACGCAACCAGCGGTTGACACACAAGCAGAAGCCGAGCCTGCCTTCACTTCGCCGGCTGCCATACAGGCGGAGGCCGGTCCGCTTACCGAAATCGACGCGCTGCGAGCCTCGCTCGTCTTCTTGGAGAAAGCCGACGAGGTGCTCACGCGTTCCAAGGTTACGGGAGAGGTGCGCTCGGTCAAGTCGGCCATCGCCGTGGTCCGCGCGGGAATCGCCCACAGGGAAAAGAAAGGAGAAAATCCTGCGCCACCCACCGCACCGACTGCGGTCGTTTGATCTTTTGGCGCATTTGATGCACAACGTGAGCGCGCCGCCGAGGACACGCGGGGCGCGCACGATGAACATCTCAAAGTCATCTTACATGCAACTGCGCCAGTGCCGGAAACTGTTCTGGCTCGCCAGGCACAGGAAAGCTGCCGGCGAGGCAGACGAGACTTCGCCCCGAATGGAGCAGGGCCGGCGTGTCGAGGAACTCGCCCGCGATCTTTTTCCCGCGGGCGTCGCAGTGAACCACGAGCAGGCGTTCAGTGGAGTGATGGCAGACTCGAATAACGCGCTGCGAGACGCGACCTCGGACCGGCCGATATTCCAGGCCGTCGTCCATGCGGAGGGCCTGCTCGCCGAGGTCGACATCCTGATGCCGCGCAAGAAAGGCGTGTTCGACATTTACGAGGTGAAGTCGTCGACTGAGGTCAAGGACGAGCACCTGCATGACGTGGCCTTCCAGCGGCACGTCTGCATCGCCGCGGGCCTTGATGTGAGGAAATGCTTCGTCGTCCACGTCGACAGCGGTTATGTCCGCAACGGCGATGTCGACCCGGAGAAGCTGTTCAAGATCGTGGACGTCACGCCGCTGGTCGTGCCGTTGGCCGCCGAGGTCGAGGCGAACATCCGCGCTGCCGATAGGATCGTCGCGGCAAAGACTCCGCCGGACATCGACATCGGCCCGCACTGCTCCGATCCGCAGCCGTGCCCGTTCGCGGATGAGTGCTGGGGCCACGTCCACAAGGAGCCCAAGAACATCTTCACGCTGTCGAGGCTCGGCCAGAAGGCGTGGCCGCTCTACCGGGGCGGCGTCATCAGGAGCGCCGACATTCCGGTTTCGTTCAAGCTCTCCGACAAGCAGCGGCTGCAACTCCGCGCCGAGAAGACGGGAAGGCCGCACTTTGGCGCGGCGGAGATTGCATCATTTCTGGCGCGGCTGGAGCGCCCGTTGCACTACCTCGACTTCGAGACATTCCAGACCGCGATCCCGATATTCGAGGCCAGCAGCCCGTGGCAGCAGATTCCTTTTCAGTTCAGCGTTCATGTGAAGGCAGCCGCAGGATCTAAGCCGAGGCACCACTCGTGGGTGTGGGACGGCGATGGCGACCCGCGGCAGATTCTGCTGGAGAAGCTGGAGCCCGTCCTGAGTTCCGCAGGCTCCATCGTTGTCTACAACCAGGGCTTCGAGCTGGGCGTCCTGTCGAAGTGCTGCGACGCGTTTCCCGAAAGCCGGAAGTGGTTCGATGCGGTCAGGCCGCGGTTCGTTGACCTGCTGGAGCCGTTCCGATCATTTGCTGCCTACCACCCGGACCAGCACGGCAGCGCCAGCATCAAGAGTGTCCTTCCGGCGTGGGTCGGCAAGGATTACGACGGCATGGAAATTTCCGACGGCAGCATGGCCAGCGACGAGTTCACGCGCGTGATGTTTGGCGATGTGCCGGACGCCGAGCGGCGCCGAGTGGTCGCCGCGCTGGAGGAGTACTGCGGCCAGGACACAGAGGGGATGATCTGGATCGTCGACGCGCTGGATCGGCGAATCAGGAAATGAGATGCCGGCCTGGGCTGATGTGCATTTGAGATCGGCAACCCGACGGCGGATTCGTATTGAGTCGCCGGTCATGTTCCAGTTTGGAACACTTCCATCGGACTCACCCGAGATTAAATCGGCGCGCGGATTTTCTGTTTCGTTCTCGTCGCCGGCCTCGCTATTGTGCGCACGCATATTTCGATGACAGGATTGAGAATCATCAGAACAAAACAGCAGCGCCCGTGAAGAAAACGACGATCATCGTAAAGCTGTCCGACTTGATTTTGGACGCGGACCGGCCAGGTGACGCGGCGTCGCTTCCGCGGGACGCCGTCATCGCGCGGCTCCAAAAGGCGTACGGATTCCTGGCGGCGAACATGACCTTCGACATCGCCGACGACCACGTCGTCATCACGGTCGACACCGACCGCGAGCACGAAGTCGCCGACGTGAAGCAGACGTTCGACAAGGCCATCTCGCAGGCGGAGTCCGGCCGCTTCAACAAGGCCGTCGATCTCTTCCGTCGCGTCCTCGCCATTGTGCCCGAGCACGCCGACGCACGCCGCAATCTCGCGATGGCGCTCGTCGCGTCGGGGCGGCAGTCGGAGGCGAAGGACGTACTCGTCGATGTCCTTCGACTGGACCCCGGGAATGCGTGGGCGTACGTGCTGCTCGGCAACATTTTTGCCAAGCACGAGGGCAACCTCCCCGTGGCGGAGCGCTACCTGACGAAGGCGTACGAGCTTTCAAAGGAGGACGTGTACGCCGCGACCAGCCTCGCCGCACTGAAGACGGGCCAGGGTGATTTTCCGGGCGCGACGAAACTCTACGAGGAGGCGGTCCGCATCAACCCGTCGAAGCCGAACTCGTATTACGGCCTCGCGGTGGTTCTGGGAAAGTCGGACAGGATGGCCGAAGCCCTCGCGGCGCTGGAGCAGATGTTTTCGGTCGCGCAGTTCGACGACGTGAGGATGCGCGATCTGCTGAAGGAGTGCCGCGAGACCTACCTCCGCCTCTGCGTGCATGTGTCGGACCAGCAGCACGACGAGCTGTGGCGGCACGTCATGAGCTACAGGCTGGAGGCCGAGACCGAGACGGGCGCGGCCTTCGAGTTGACCACCGACGAGTCCATCGGCAGCACGGCGGCGATCTCGCAAGGCGCGTGGGAGCGCGGCGGGGCGTCGCACCTCATCCGATACAACCCGTCCGGCAAGGCGGTGGTTCCGGCCCTCGTGGCCAGGGAGATCGCGCGCGTGCTCTTGCGCTGGCGGGCGCGGCGCGAAGGCAAATTACCGCGTATCGCCATCAGGAATCCGGGGAACGAGGCCGCCGGCTCGCTGCTCTCCCGGATCATGGAAGCGCCGGAGAATCTGCTCGTGGACTACGTTCTCCACAGGGATGTCGCGCCCCTCCGTCCGAGCCTGTTCGTCGACATGTATCTTCGTCATGACGAGATGACGCGCGTGCTCGATGCGATCCGGTCGGCGTCGGATGTCCCCGGCAAGGTGACCGCCGCATTCGAGGCCGTTGCCACAGTCTCGGCCTTCTTCACCGACGCGCTCGTTCTTCCGCGTTCATCCTACGGCTCCGCACACGCGTCGTCGGGATTCGCGCCGCGGGCGCGCGAACTCGCGGACGACTGGTTCGGGATTGCCGGCGATCCGTCGTGGCTTTGCGGCATGGTCGCAGACCTCGCTGACGCGACCGGACTGCGTGAGCATGTCGAGATTTCTGCGGCCGGTTAGTATCCCGATTCGGCGGGCAATCGGCCGCAATTCCCTGCGGGCCTTTACATCGCCCACAGTCTCGACACAATGGATGCCATGAAAACGCAGCTCAAGATTGAGTCCGTCAAAGTGGTTTCTGAAGAGGATTCCGAGTCCGGCGAAAAGGGCTGTTTCGTCCAGGCGCGCGCGACGGTTTCCTATCCGATTGACAAAGGCTATCGCCGCCTTGAGACGTTCACAAGCGGCGGCCTCGGCGGTGTCGAGGGTGACGAATCCTACTTCAGGGAAATCGAGGCGGAGCAACTGGAGGACCTGCGGCAGCACCTCAAGGTTTTCGGCGTGCCGGTCCCCCGTGTCCTGACCGCCACGAAGTCCTGACCGCGGCTCACGCCGTTGATTTTGGATTTTGAATCCAACATCGCCGGGACTTCCAGACATGACCAACATCAAGCCGATCACTTTCGACATCTCCCCGCCGCCGCGCGACCACTCCGAGGCGCTGGCGTGGCTCCTCGTTCTGGTGCGGGCCGCAGACGCCGACAGGATCGGGTCCGTTCCGCCCGACGAGTTCAAGCGCGGCTGGTATTCGATCGGCTTCCTCTATCCCGGCCTGCATCCCGACGGCGCGATTGAAGACGGCGAAGAGTTCTCCCACGAGGCGCAGGATTTTCCCGAGGGCCGGGCGGCCGACCCGCGGCTGATCGCCCCGCGTTACGTCGAGAGCGGATGGCCGGTCGTGCTCGCGCCGCTCGCGGCCGAGGCGTGGCGGCGGTTCGAGTCTGGCGAACTGCATGAAGAAGAGTTCTATTGCTGCGACGCGGTGACTGCGGGTATGTGCCACCGCGATCCCGAGCTTGCCGAGAGTGTACGGCGCGAGCGCGACGCAATTCCCTGACCAGAGCCGAAGGGCCTCTAAAGTTTTTTCCGATGGCCCAGTCGGGGGGTTCCCTTTGACCCAGAGTGGGCGGGGGGACTTCTTGTGTGCGGCAACGCGCGGCCGATCTCGTCTCCTGGCTGGCACGTGTCCTAACTATCGCCGCGAATAAATGATACTCGTCGCCTTGCACTTGCGCTGTGTTTGGTCAATGAAACCAAGCGAGAATCGCCCTTCAGGACGATAGAATATGTCCAGACCGCGCCCAAGTGTAATGCGCCAGCCCGTGTCCGTTTCGATCATGCGGTCATGCTTGGTCCCATCGAAGGCATAGGTGAATTGAATCTTCTTGGCGTTTGCGCCCTCTTGCACCTGATCAAGCTTTGACGACAGCTCAACTTCTTCCTCGGGTGAGTCGGTTGAAGTTATGAGCTGGAACTTAATGCCGTCAGCCTCTGGGTCGAGGAGTTCGATAAAGCTCATAAGATTGTAAATCTGATAGTCGAGGCGGATGTAAGGGTCCACCAGAGTTATCGTCCGTGCTCCGCGTAGATATGGGCCGAACAATCGCCGAAACGAAAAGCCTGTCTGCCCATCTTTCAGGTCTAATGTGCAGGGCTCTGGTGAGCGCTCCGCTGGGAGTGGGTCTATTTTGGGAGCGGCGGCTTCCTCGCTGGGGCGCTCCGTTGGATGAAGCAACTGGAACTCGTCAGGATTGGAGCTGCGGATCGACACCCATTTATATTCTGGGTCGATCTTTGAGAGCTCGTCGCGAATTTGCTGCCGCATCCGCAGCGCTGGATTGACGCAGTACTCTGTGAACTGTTCGTCGGTTACTTCAAGATCGGGGAAGAGAAGCTTCAGATAGCCTTCCGCGATTCTTGCGATGGCCTTGTTGTCGCGCATGTCATCGCAGCTCGGCAGCCGCAGATTGTGGGAAACATAATCAGCAAATTCAAGCCGCGGTCGTAGCTCGTGGAGCACCTCGCCGAAGAAGTCACCCTTGAAGCCGAGCTGCTGGGAGGGAGTAGTTTTCGATATGCGCGGCATGAACCATCCTTCGATCAGCCCGTGCAAACGGTCGATGAAGGCCGATTCCTGGAGCGCACTGGGTAGCTCTTTGAAAAGCCCTTCAGTTTGGTAAAACGGCAGGCGCTCGTCGGTGAGAGTTATATTCCCGAGCATAACGAATCCAGCTTCCGACGTGCCCATATCTCCCGTCGCACGGCGGTAGCGTCCACTTTCGAGATACATTTTCAAGCCCGCCATTGCTTCGCCGGCGGCATCGGTTTGAATCTTTTGGATTTCGTCCACGACCACCACGTCATAGCGGGGAATAAGACCGATCTGGCGGCTGCTGCTGTTGAAGAAGAGGCTCGGTGCTGAAAGCTTCCCGCCAGGGATGACGGCGGCATAGCGACTGATGTTATCGAAAACGAATGATTTGCCGGTTCCCTTGGGTGCCAACTCAACAACATTGACTCTCGGCTGCACCAGCGGAATGACGCGGGAAAGCAACAGCATCTTCTGGGCGAGGGTATGGGTCTCGGGGTTGAACTGGCAGCTTGAAACCAGCAAGTCTGTCCATTCCTCCAATGTGAAATGCTTGCGACTTTCCGTGTAGTAGTTGATGTCCACGCCGGGAGTCTGGAAGGGCTTGAAGTCCGTCATCCATATCTGGCCCTTCTTCACTTCGTCGCCATCGGGCGGCACATACTGAAGGGTTCCCAACCCCCACATGCCGGTTCGCAACAGCATGGGATTGTTGTCGAGGATCGGCTTTTGAATCAGTGCGTGCGACTCATCAAGCACGGGTATGCTGAGCTCGTGTGTGTTCTTGTCGAGATTCACCGTTACCCGGAAGTCGTCGAGAATCTGGACCGGCTTGTGATCTTTGAGGTCATTCAGCAGCCGGTTCTTGTCTGCCTTTTGTGGCAGAAACTTTGTGACGATGCCGACGATGCGTTCCCGGCTCGTTTCGTTGATTTCGCCGTTCTCGATGAACTGGCTGATGATCCACTCGCCGACATAAACAGGAATAGCGCGCGCGCCAAATCCTGCCTTCCCCATGAGCCCCTTGTTGATGACAACCTCTCCGTAGAAGTCATGCGCTTTCGTCTCAAATGTTTTCATAGGCATTACGGAACCAGGCTGGTGAGGTCGGTGCCGCCAGACGTGGCGGAGCTTATCAGTACCGGCAGATCGACGCGACGAACAAGAGACTCCTGTGCAACGCAGAAACTGATCTCAAACGTGAGCGAGGTTACAGCAGTGGCTGCGCCAGTGAAGTAAAGGCTCACCATCATTTTACCCGTAGCGTTCGCGCCAACGACGACGCGCCCAAAGTCACGAACTTCACCGACGGCGGGTGTGATGACCACTGACTCAACACGGCACTCGTCTGCATTCGCATTCTGAATCTCAATCTCGATGTTCGCGATCCGTTTGACGTAGAACATTGCGCGCCCGTCGCGCTGTTTCAAGTTGAGGAATCGCACATTTGGCTCCAGCCACGATGCGCGGAAAAGCCGGAAGACGCCACACGGTACAATGACTTCCTCGGGTGTCGCGCCGCCGTGGCTATAGAGTGGCCTCGGTCCTGGTGCGGCAACTGTATTGTGACCGCGCGGTATGAAATGGACGGAGCCGTCATGCTGGTAGGGATTGGTGAAGCGGTGTCCGAGAGCCCAAAGGTTTTCTGCAACTCCAGCCGCCTCCGTCGCGGGCACCGTGGCCGAGCGATACTTTTCGTTTGGAAAGAGACGTTTTACCAGTACCGCATCGGCGGACTTTTTCTCCGCCGGGAGGATGCAGGTCGCCCCGTGGTCGGTAATGACGTAGAGGCCAAATGTGCGGTCCCCGCCGCTGGCCCGCCGTGCGAACTCACCAACTGCGGCACCAAGGTTTTTATAGAGCAGATCGAGCTGCTGGACTTGCGGGGTTCCTGCGGCGGCTGAATCAGCGTGGAGCGCTTCGTCGCTGGCAAGGTAGTTGAGCAACAGAACCGCTGGCGACGGGATGTGTTTCAGGGCGTTTAGTTCATCCACCCCCGCGAGATAATGGGCGGGCCTGCCGCCCCACTCTTCGGCGGAACGTGCTTCAAGCATCTTGCGATAGTCGCTTCCAGTCACGTCCCACCGACCCGAAACGAGCGCGGGCTTGCAGACCGATGTGTGGCTTGGGAGCGGTGCAAAACAATCCCGCGACTCATGCTTGTGAAGGCCTGCCGCAGCGAGGGCACGCTCGAACGAATCCCAGAAAACCCAAGGCAGATTGTCCACCAGCAGAATAAGCGAAACCGCATCCTGCAAGATCAAGGGCCGCCATTGCGTAAGCGTTTGCACCGCGCTCATCGACGGGTCGCTGTGAACCTGAATGAAATTCTGGCAATACCATTCGCTGAACGCACCGACTGTTTTCTCGACTTCGGGATCAGCTTCGCCGCATTGCGTCTGCCACCAGCGGTACGGGAGATATTCTGCGTGGAACCACTTTGTCCATGTAGCAGCACCGGACGCCACTGGAGAGATCGCGCTCGGCCGAGGTGGGCGGATGTAGAGTTCGAGCCGGGTGAATGCTGACTGACTTATGTCGGCGCACAGTTTGAATCGGCGAATGACGGTATCGACATCGCTCCGCTCAATCTTGAATGAGGCATGCCCGAGGAGAGCTTCCAATCCGTTAAACTCTTCTGGCAACTCTCCACTAACAGCGGCAAGCAGCATGTCGAATTTGCCGCGCGAAAAGCCTCCTGCATGTCCTCGCTCGAAGAGCGGTTGAATCTGATCGAGCGCCAGGGCCCTGCCATCGGTATTCAGCGGCATTTCTTTCAAGACCTCTACGGGCACAGTCCGCGCAAAAGTTACAGCAGAGAGGTCGAGCGCAAACTCCTGCTGGGCTTCCGGGTAGTTATGCAGAAGTCGCCAAACGGTAAGATCGCACCACAACTTCTTCGGGTCGGCACGGAGACGTTCGCAGAATGCACTCACCCACGATGTCGCATTGGATTCCGCCCAGACATTGAGAGTATTTTGCCACGCTGCTCGGACCGAGGCGCTTTCGGCCAGACCGGTTTGCATAGCGGGTGCCGAGGCCTTCTCGGCGAGTAAACCGGCGTGATCCCGTGGGAACTTGTCATTCAGAGAACCGAACCATGGTGCCAGAAAGGCCGCGGCGACGGTCTCGTGCGCCCCGGCTGGCAATTCCCGTTTGAGCAAGTCTTCTTCAAGAATCATCTCGTCCGTAAGCCACGCCGGGATGGGCAATCCCCAGACCGAAGCCAGGAGATCGCGCGCGGTCGTTGTTGTGAAATCCGCCGGACGAAGATGTTCGATGCCGGCGTGTTCTACGAAGGATCGCAACCAGGAGAAATGATGCTGCTGTCGAATCCAAATCGCATCGTAGCGTGCCGCGAGATCGCACCGTAACTCGGCACATGCCGAACAATAGTCGGCATCATTCGCGAGCAGCATCGTTCGGTCCGGCAGATTGCCGGGTAACTCGCCAATATGTTTGATTTGGAGACGTTCCACGCGGGCTTCAGCCTTTTTTAATGGCATCAAGCGCGGCCTTCAACTGGGCGGCGGCGGCGGCACTGATGATTTTCCGTTCGAGTCCCTTTTCAATCAGCGAGCGCAGGACTGCGATAAAGGTGGATAGCGAGTCGGGGAATTTGAAACTGCCACGCTCTCCAAACAAGCTCTCCTTCTCGACCGTGATCTCATGCTGTTTCTGCTTATGACGAAGGCGGTAGATGACGGGTCGGCTGGTGTTGCCGGCGGCGTCCACAGCGCTAACCCGGATTTCACCCGTTGCCTTGCCCTTCAAATCTACCGCGACGGGAGCAGACTCCTTGATGGTTATACGCTCCAGTGCCTTTACTGGGTCTTCGTCTCCGATGGTGTAGTAAACAGAGGTCGCGCCCGGCGGAATCTGGATACGAATCCTCGCTCCATCCTCGACCTCCCATACATTCGGGTTGATCTTCGATGTCAAATCCTCCGGCTCAACGCTCGGCTCGGACACGAGCGGGCTGATCTCTTCGATCTCCTTCTTCGATTGCTCCCACTTCGCCTTGAACGCGGGCGTTTGAAGGGAGTTCCACTCGGCGACGGGGCCGAAGCCCCATGCGGCGGGAAGGGCCTGGGTCAGCCTAGTCTCGAAAGGCTTGGCGGCGTCATTCAACAACATGAGGAGATGTTGAGCATCCTCGTGCTCGTTGCAACGGGCCGGATCACGCTGGTCGGGCGTCAGATTCTTGAACCATTCGTCGATAGCCTTTTCGCAGTCAACCATGTCGCCAGTCTTGCCGTGGACTTCCATGACTGCTGCGGCGACCGTGCGATGCGCCAGTGTCAGCCCGGCATTGAGGCGCTTCACGTCGGCGGCAAACTGCGTGGCCCATTCCGTCGCCTGTTTGGCGGTCATCGTATCCACCGGCTCTCCGGCATAGACGGCTGGAAGGCGGCGCAAAACCAGATCGAACCTCTCGGCGGTTCCATCGTCTAGTGTCTGGCGCAACGTCTCGACGCGGTTGCGCGCATCAACGGGATGTAACCCAGCAACTTTCGACACGACGGGCAACCTCTTCCACCAACCACGAACTGCATCGCAGGTGGAAGTTACTGTCCGGGTTTCCCCGGCGGCGAGCGATTCGGCGTTCACCGCTTGGGCAACCGCGTTGATGAAGGACTGCTGCCCTGCCGAGATTTCGCGCACCGCAAGTTCCAGCTTTGTCGAAGGCTCGGCGATGGCTTTGACTATCGCCTCGTAGCTGCCCAGATCGCCGGCATCGTTGTGCGTCGAGTCCCGGAATACCCGCAGCCGTTCACCAAACGCGCGGACGACATGTGCAAGGGCCAGCACCAGCATGGTGCCGCTCGCGCCAACAGGCGGACCCCGCATCTCGCGGACGAAATCAGCCAGAGGCAGCGCGGCCGTCGGCGACAACGCAGCAAGCCGCGAGATGAGAATCTTCAACAGAGGGAATTTTGCGTCGAGCTTCTTGGGGTCGCTCTCTGCGGCGAAGTGCTTCACCGGTCCGCTGCCGCCGGGCAACGGACGCAGAGCTCCGGCACCCTTGAACAGGACCTTTTCCAGATAACGCTTCTCGCCATGATTGTCGGGATTTCCGTTGTCGATCTGAATTGGTGAGGACGTGTCGAGCAACTCCATCACCGCCTGACGCAGCGGCGTGTTGCTGTTCTTCTGCCACTTCTCGTCGTGCGCAAGATTCAGATCGGGGTGCTTGATCTGGCAGCGATCCTTGAAGAGCCGGTCGCAAAGCATGTCTGCGGGTTTGTGCGCTTGGGCGGGCTTCTCCACGAGCAACGCGCCGCCCGCCTCGAACCACGTCGCCTGCTGGCCGCCTCGGAGCACGTTCACGACCTTGCGGATCATGGCCAGATAACCCGTGTCCACACCGTCATCCAGCATGTCCCGGATGCGCGCTATGGTTTGTGCCGGATGCTTCGTCGCCTCGTCAGGCGCGAGATAATGGCGGCAAGCCAGCACCTTGGTCAGATCGTCGCGGAACGGCGTCGCCTCGTGCGGAACGGCGACAAGAATCGTTCCCGAGGGGATCGTCTTAACGGCCTCGCGCGCCAGCTTGACCTCCGCCTCGTCCTCGCAGAGCGCATATACGGCGTGTCCCTCAAAAGCCGTGCCACACTTCGCGCTGGCCGCCGC
Organism: uncultured bacterium; assembly: GCA_903906425.1. Lineage (GTDB taxonomy): Bacteria > Verrucomicrobiota > Kiritimatiellia > CAIVKH01 > CAIVKH01 > CAIVKH01. The sequence continues at coordinate 67,092 of CAIVKH010000115.1, read as the reverse complement.
GGCTTCCTGAACCAGTTTTGCCCACTGATCGGCACCCAGTTCACGACCACGAACGAAAGTTCGCATCAACCGCTTGTCGTCACCGAACGCCAGATTCCACCCGTTGGCAACCAGGTACTCCTCCGAGGCCCCGACCTGCTTGAGCAATTCCTCCGTAGTCGCTTTCTCTCCGGTGTCCGGCTGGTTCGCAAAGGACTCCACCATTGTGACCGGGTCCTGCCCGTCGGTCGCGCAGAGTTCATAGGTGTTCGACGGCTTCCGCAAATAGATAGCGCCTGCTTTTTCAAGTTCGCCAAGCAGCTTCTTCACCACGGTTTTCTCCGGGTTGCTCAGGCTGTAACTGCCGAACTGGAGATTCTCCAGCGTCGTCGGCTGATTGCACAACGAGTAGATGAGCACCATGCGCAGAAGCGCCACGCTTTCGCTTTGCTGCTCGTCGAACAGCTCCGCGCTCACGCTCTTCTTCAGCGCGGCCAGGCTCGCCACATACCCGTTCACCAGCGCCCGCTGCGTATCCAGCAACTCACGGCTGCCCGGCGACAGCTCTTTCTCGAAGAACTCGAAAAGCTGATGCGTCTTGTAGAGCCGAAGCGCTCCGTTTGGCCCCGCGATGTCGCTGTCCTGGATGAACTGCGCATACGACCCGCGCTCCGTCACCACGCCGCCGGAGAAAAAGGTGAACGTGCTGCGAACATCCGAGCCGATCTGCGACGACAGCCTCAGCAGACAGTGAAGCGCCATCGGGTGCATCCCGTAGATGTCTTCCAGCACCTTCGACCGGATGCGCTCCGTGTCAGTAATCCAAGGGAACAGTTTCAGCGACACGCACTGCGGCGTAAGCTGGTCGAAGACGCCTTCCTTCGGCTGCACCTCGGTCTTCCAAACCGGCGAAGTCTTGTCCGTCTCCACGATGGCGCCGATGATCTCCTCGATGCCCTCGTTGAGCAGGTCCACCTGGTTCAAGCGGGCCGACATCACCGATGCCGTCGCCTGGTTCGTACGCTCCGCATAATCCTGGAACCGCTTGTGGATGCAGCCCACGAAAACCACGTTCGGCATTTGCTGGCAGACATCCTCCATGAACGCCTGCATCACCGCCGGGTCGAACTTGCTCTGCTGGAGCACTGCCGTGCCGAACTCGTCGAAGAAAACGGCCAGCCCTTTGAACTTCGCCGTGAATGCACCGCTCGCCACCAGCGACTTCACGATCGCCACCAGATTCCCCGCCTTCGGATGAAACGCCGTCCCCTGCGCCTCGGCATAGGCCGCATGGAACTTGTCCAGCGCCGCCCGGTCATACTTCGCCAGCCCCGCGCGCAACGCCGCCACCGGCGTGCCCGGCGCAATCTTCGACAGCGCCTTTTCAAAATCCGCCGCGAAATCCCGCACGCCCTTCTTCGCCTTGGCCATCGCCGCCCATTCCGTCAACTGGCGCGAAGCCTCATCGAACTCCGTCTCCTTTTCCGTCGCGATGCCGCGCGCCGCGCACGCCTCCACGACGGCCTTGAGCACCGCATCCTCGAACTTCTGCCCCGCTCCGTAATCGCACACCGCCACCAGATACTGCCCGCCCTGCCGGATATTCTTCAGGCTCTTTGCCTTCTCCGCGTCGAGCTTCGTATAGTTGTCGTAGAACCCCTTCAGACTCGGGTCATCGCTGCTCTTGCTCAGGACATTCGCCAGCATCAGGCAGAGATGCGACTTGCCCGTGCCATAGCTTCCGCTCAACAGATAGAATTTCTTGTCATTCGGTGTGAACAGCCCGCGGCAAATCCGCTCCAGCGCCGTACGGTGCGCCTTCGTCGGCCGGTACATCGCCATCCGCTCGGTGTTCTCCGTCGCCGCCTCCAGCGCGCTCCGCAGTTGAACGAAGTTCGCGTACCCGCCCCGCACTTTTACGATTTCAGCAATCTTTGACATGGCGTTGTTCTTTCTGAAACTAAGCTATGCGTCCCCGGTTCATCATGCTCTTCCAATCATTGGAAATTGTGCTCACCTGTATTTCCAACCATTGGAAATCAAGCGTGGCATCGCAGCCCGGACATATAGCATCTGGCTTGATGAACACCTTCACGGGCGTTGGTTCCTCTTCGGTGTCGACTTACGCGCCGCGGCTCTTCTTGGCTCCTCATTTTCACGAGGTGGCGCCACATGATCCGCGTCGATACCCTCGTCTCCAATGCCGGTGCGACTGAATCGAATGCCCTTCTTATGGCAGATGAAATTCAGCGCCTCAAAGAGGGCCGGCTCCATACGATGGCCTGCAATGATATGGCGAACCGGCGACGCCAGAGGAAAGTATTCACCTCCGCGATGGAGAACACGTATTTCCTTTTCGTACGACCATTCGACGTATTTCGATCCAAGAATGTCCTCCGCCGCTTGCTGAGGATCAACGTGGCCGTCCATTGTAAGTCCGGCAAATACGCCTCGGTAGTTCACCTTGCGAACTTCAGGAGAATCATCCGGCAGTTCCACTTCGATAGCGAGGCCGCTGAAGCCCGAGGCGTAATGCGACCAAAGCAAGTGGCAGTCGAACGTTTCAGAGAGGGAACAAACACGAATCTGCTGCTTCTCGCGGACAATGCTCGCAACCGTGCGTTTGACATCGTCCTCCTTGGCTGACTTATAGGAATACGCAAACATGCCTTCCATCGGATCATTCAGCGCAGACCAGTCGGCACAGTACAAACGGTTGTTGAAGATGATGTCGAACGCGTGTGGGATCTGCTGTGCCGCCTTGAACTTGTAAGCCTTCATATCGGAAGACTCCCTCCGCCACGTTCTCTAATGACTGGAATGAACTTCGACATGTTTCGTCCCGCGCCTAGCAACTGCGTTCGCTGCCTCATACAACAAAATCCTCGGCTGCTGGCACTGCTTCCGCCTTCGACCTGCCAAACTGCGGATCAGACAATGTTTTTTCGACAAACGTGACGAAGCCCTCCGCGGATTGGTACAGCGCGTAAACCTCTTCAGCCGTCTTATCGAAGGCGAAGACCGCGAAGTTCTCGTGAACCAGTTCATTGCGCAGGCTTCCGAGTTCCAAGAACGCCGCAAGTGACTTCTTGAGTGCAGGCGCGCCATTAACCGCCTGTTTCAATAGCTCGCCGCAATGATCTCCAAACATGCTGTAGAAGGGTCCCGGCTTCTGACTCTTCCACTCGAAATAGTTGTGATATTGGCGATCTATCGCCTTCCTTTGTATGATGCCTTCGATGCCCGGATGCGCGCCCGAATGAACTACAGCGAACTGCCTCACGGCCTCGCTGATGCGCGTCTCGAACCAGCTTGCCGCGCTCAGTAAAAGCACTTTGCGTAAGTTCGCGTTGGCAAACGACTGCAATGACACATCTTTTCTTTCCTCCAGTTGCCGCAGCAACTGAGAAGTGTCGGCGTACAGCGTATCTATGATATTGCCTGCCATGTCGGCCTACTGGGCAAGTTTCTCTCGTGCTATGCGGAGGCGTGTCGCGACATTTGCCGACTCGGCCGTAGCTTTCTGCGCGGCCTCCATGAAGTCCTTGTCTTCCTTGAGCGCGGCGACCAGCTCGGGGCGAACCTTCTTCTCGACGAGCGTCTTGGCCTTGAACGGGGCTTCGCAGACGGCCGTGAATACGGACTCAAATATGGAGATGTTGAAACGCCCCGTCATGCCATAGAACGTTTTCGGCGGCAGTTGATCACAAGCCTTCAGGAAAGAGAGGAAGAGCGCCTCCAAATAGCCAAGCTGCTCGGTCGTAGCCTTCTTCATCTTGCGCGAGAAATCGTTCAGGAACTTCGTCATGGAGGGGCGATAGACATCGCTCGAAATGAGCATGGCGAAGCCGCGAAGAAGTATCTCGCAGTCTTTCATGTTCAGATCGGGAACTTCCACGCCGAGAACCTCGCGCCATGCTGGCTTGGCGTTGAGTTTGTAGATCAGGGTGTAGAAATCAGAGTGGTAAAGACTGGTTCGTATTTCCTGAGGCTTGAGATTTACTCCGCCGGAATTAAGGCGGTTGAAAATCTCGAACATCGCGCTGTCATCGCCGTCGGGAGACGATTGCTTGATGATGACGTTCCGAATGGTCCGCAAATTGAACGTCGTCTGCAATTCCCCCAGCCCTTCGTACGTGAGCCTGCTCAGCTTGTTCGGGTTGTGCGGGAGGTTCTCCGGCAGTTGCAGTTTGAACTTCACGAAGTATTCATCGTTGTCCAGAAGCGCCGGAGGAATGTGGCCTTCCTCGTCGAACACGCTCCGCAACTCGGCGCGCTTTTCCTTGCGCGGAAAACGGCCCTTCCAAAAGTAGAAGATGGACATCAGGCGCTGCTGTCCGTCGATGACCAGAAAGCGATTCCGGCTCTCTTCATACAGAAATATCTGGGGGATCGGCAGGCCGATGATGATGGATTCGATGAGTTTTGACGCCCGCTTGATGTCCCAGACGAAGTTCCGCTGGAATCCTGGAATCTTGATTGCACCCGACTCTACGAAACTGACCAATGACAGCAGATTGAAATCGTTCGGGGAAGCGGTGACATCATATTCCTTAACCTGATAGTCGTCGCTTGCACTATCGTCCTCCTCGTCAAACCAGTTGTTCGCTTTTCTTACAGTGGCTTCATCTTCTTCTTCGCTCATGTGGATTACCTCGGTGTTGAACTGTTGAAACGGTCGTACTCTTCCAGCGCCTTGCGCTTCGATTGGAACTCGCCGAAGGCGGCGGTCTCTTTGCGGCGCAGGACCGGGAAGGTGTCGAGCAGGTAGGCGAACTCGGCGCGGGTCAGGCCGTAGAGATGGGCCACCAGCGCATCCAGCTCCGCTCGCGTCTGCGCGCGGTCGCCCTGGTCGCGACGCTCCGGCGTGCGCTCGTGCAGGCCGCAGTCGGGCGTCCAGGTCGCGGTGAGTTTCGCTGCCGATGCCAGCAGCTTTTCGCGCAGCGCCTGCTCGTGCGCCGGGCCGTAGTTTGCCGCCGGCCCCGTGAACGAATCCTTCGGGAGCTGCGGGAAGACCTCCGCCCAAAGCGCCGCGTACTCCTCCGTCGTGCAGATCAGCCGCAGCGCTCGCGCCACGATGGGCCAGAAATACGCCGCATCCTGCGCGCCGCCGCTCCCCAGTCGCGGGATGGGAAGTGTCTTCATGTAGAAGAAATTCATGTGGTTTGTGATCTTTTTTCTGATCACGAAATCGCAGACTAAACTACTTAGAATTGCCGCGATGAAGACGGCTTCGCCTTGATTTGGGAACCTTTGCTCGGCCAAGCGATGCGCGGGATAAATCGTAGGTAGTGTGTTGCCGTGAAAACCTGGTGGGATAACATTGGCAATTAGTGTTCGCTCGTTCGTGCTCGCCGCAACATCTCGAAAGCCGACCCGGAAACATTCCGATGTCCAGCCCTTCTTGCCCAGATACGTTTTCGCCCCATCGTGATCCACATAGATTGCTCGTTGCTCCAATGCAGCGTCGAGATGCCAGATGTGTTTCCCTTCCCAAAGCCATCTGCCACCTGAAGGAAGTGTGCGGTCTATCGTGGTGCGAAACAACTCGCTGTCTATGGTCATATCCAGTTCGCGGTTGAACTCGACGTTCCAATGGTTAGGAAGTTTATCTCCGAGAAGCGGCCAGTCAGAGTAGATGTGGTCGATCACGTCCACATCCATCTGGTTATTGAACTCCATAAGTCCCAGCGTCGTCGGCGAGAGTCGGCGCACTTGGTCAAGAGTCACACGCGGGGCAGCTTTTTCGATCAGTTCGAGCCGCGTCGGATCGTGCTGCATAAAGGCACACCTAAAAGATTCCGTCTCACCGCCCTTTTCCGTCGAGAAGGTTATGAACTTAAAACGATTGTCGACCGCTGTGAATACATCAGGCCAACGGTTCTCGAAACAGAACAGACTCTCGATGCGACTTTCGCGGAAGAACAAGTCTCGAAGCGGGAGGCAACCTTCGTCGGTGTAGAGTCCGCTTGGGACAAGAATCGCCATCCTCCCTTCTGTACGAAGCATCACGAAAAAGCGATTGAGGAAGAGCTTGTATGTGTTGATGTCACCTTTTCCTAGCGCGGGGACGGCGGTCGGCTCAGTGAAGTATTGGCTCTGTTCTGCGAAGAAGTTTTCGTAGTCGTTCCAACGCTGCTGGAAGCCCGGCTCCTCCTTCAACTTCTTTGCTACGCCGAGCGCTTCTTGCTTTCCGTAGGTTCTGAATTTCGGGTCAAACTGCACGTAGAACTCCAACGTGTTTGGCTTAACAACATCCCACGGCGGATTGCCGACCGTCGCGCTGAAGCCCTGGCCCGTTTCGCCGCCGAAGACATCGGGAAATTCCAGCGGCCAGTGGAAGAAATGATGTCGCTCGCGCAGGGCGCAGACGCGTTTCCACAAGGCGACTAACTCTTCGTCGGCTAACTCTTCTTCTGACTTACCGGCGGCGAAGTGGTTCAGCAGCCGCCCGTAGTCCGCCGCGCGGATGGTGCTGTCCATGAGATAGGCGGTGTAGAGATCGGCGAGCGGGGCAAAGGCGCGCTGGAGTTCCCGGCTCGCATCCTCGAACGCCTCGCGCTGCTGGTCCGTGTCATCTTCGGCCAGGTTCGGGATGCTGGCGATGGCCTTGGCGGCGACGAGGAACTGGCTGCCGAAAACTTTCTTGTCGAAGCGCAACTGCGTGTGGTCGGCCTCTTCCTTGTCGTGCCGGGTGTCCTTGCGGCGCTTGGGAATGTCGTCCAGAGCGCCGAAGTCACGGAGGCCGATGAGCGTGTTGCCGCGGCGCAGGTGATGGTCAAGGAAGGTGAGCTTGTGCTCGCGGGCAAAGCAGTTCAGCCACAGCGCGAGCTTGGCGAGGTTGACGGCGAGCGGATTCAAGTCCGCGCCATACAGGCAGTGCCGGGTGATGAGCCGCCGCCAGTGGTTCGGCGAGCCGGTGTTTCCCGAAGGCACGCCGGGCAGCGGCTCGATGCCGGCGAGCAGCTCGACAATGAAGTCGGCCATGAGGTTCGCGGCGGCGACGAGGAAATGTCCGCTGCCCATGGCGAGGTCGCACACCTTGTAGGTCAGGACTTCGCGCCGGACGAACTGGGTGACGAGTTCCTCCGCCGCGCGCACCGCGCCACGGCGGGCGGCATCGTCATAGCCCTCGCGGGTCTGCTTCAGATAGGAATCGAACCGCTCGCGATAGGCGCTCTCCCACCGCGTCCGCAGCGGCGCGATGACGGCCTTGCCAACCAGAAACCGGACGAGCGATTCGGGCGTGTAGTAGGAGCCGGACTGTTTGCGCTCGTGCGCAGTCTCGCCGAAATAGATGTCGCCTTCCTTGATGAGGATGTCGCCTTCCTGACGCGCCTGTCCGGCGGCGAGCAGCGTCTGGACGCCTTTCTTGGTGCGGCGGCGCAGATAGGAGGCATCGGCCAGGAGCACCTTGTATTCGAGGATGGCCTCATACATTTCGCCGAGATGGCGGATTTCCAGGTCGGCGTAGGGAATGTCGTATTCGTCCGCGCGCTCGTTGTCGGCGGGTTCCACGAAGGCGAGACCGTAGAGCGCCTGCCAGAGAAAGTCGTTTCGCAGCCGGTGCTGGCCGAGAAACTTTTCCTGCTCGTCGTCGAAGAGTCCGCCGTTGTAGCCCATGACGCCGTAGCTCGGATCGCCTTCGTTGACGGCCTGGACGAGTCCCTTGAGCTGCTGCCAGAGGTCATAGCCGGCGGTGTCGTTGCGTTCGTTCCACCGGAATTTGCGCGCCTCGCGGCAGAGGGCGGCGATGGAGTGCGGGGCGTAGATGGCGGCGTGGCGGTCTTCGGACGGGAGCAGCTTGCGGGCTTCGGCGTAGAACAGGAAGAGGCAGCGGTACAGAAGTTTTACGGAACTCTCGAAGACATCGCGGCGCTCTTCCTCGGTGTAGGCCGCGCCGGTCCGCTTGGTGTCGGCGATGAAGCCGTTGCAGATGTAGCGGAGAACGTTGTCCACCTGTTCGAGCAGCGGCTCCTTGACGCGCGCTTCGAGGATGGCCTCGGAAAGTTCGCCATCGAGGTCGAGGCGGCAGAGATAAATTCCGGCGGCGCGGTCGGAGGTGTCGGCTGCATTTTCCTCCACCGGCTCCCCGTTCTCGTCATCGGTCGCAGCGGCCTGCTGTCGTTGCACGCGGGCCTTGAGCCCGATGGCGCGGAAGCGGGCCACCTTTTCGGTTTCGTAATCCGCGCGCTCCTGCGGAACGAACGACGACTGATGGAAGAAGCGCTCGAACGAGGCGTAGCCCGTTTCGTCATTCGTCTCCAGCGTCTGGGCGAGATGCAGCTCGACGTGATCTTCATACGGCTTCGCGCTCTTCGTGGAGTAGAGCCGCCACTTCGCGCCGTCGGTGAGGATGCCCCACGTCAGCTTGCGCTCCCGCAGCGCCGCGATGAGTTTCGCCGGCCAGAAGCGGCCGACCGATTCGTCGTCGAGATTCGCACCCGGCTCGACGACGTAGATCAGGGCGATGCAATTCTGGAAACCATAGTCATCATAGAGGGCGTACAGGCCGCGCGCACGCGGCTGGTCGGAAACGACGAATCCGAGATTGCCGAGGGCGGTCTTGATGAAGCTGCTCCACAGCGCATCGGTGGTCTTCGCATCGCGGCGGTGCCAGCTCTGGCTCAACGTGACGAGACGGCCCTGCGCGTCGTCATTGCAGACGAGTTCCTTCTGGATTTCGCCGAGAAACAGAGTGCTGAAAAGTCCGGCGTTTCTCATGTGAAGGATTTCACTTCCGACAGTTCCATGACGGAGAATCCCGAATGGCGATGCGGTTTATAGCCGATGAAAACCGGATCGTGCTGGGCGACGAGGATGAAGGCGGGTTTGTTTTCCCAGTGCTCCAGCTTGAAGCAGAAATCTCGCTTCACCTGTTTCGTTTCACCCTGACAGAGCCATGCGGCGAGAAGAAATTCCACACCGCTGACGACGACGAGCGGCTGTGCCGTGCGCGCCGCGACGAGCGCGAGAAAATCATCCGGCGAAAATGCAGCCAGCCGGTCGCTGAGGCTGGCGTCGGCCTGGAATGCGTCGAGCACATCGAGATGCGGCGCACCGATGGCCGTGGCGAGTTGCGCCGCGCACGCGTGCTGCTCGCGGAGATCGGTTGTCAAAAGCATCGCGGCCTTGTTGCGCCGGACGGCCAGCTCGCTGCTGAATTGTTTTAGATCGAGAAGTGGCATGGGGTTCACAGCAGCATGGGCGCGGGTGACGGATGCGGTGGGATTATGCGTGGCTGGGGCGCGCGATTTTGATAGGCGGCGGCGATAAATTCGAGCGGCTCGAAACCTTCGACAAGACGGATTTGATCCAGCCCGTGCCGCACCTCGAAGCGCAACCACTCGCGCTGATGCAACGTTTCCAGCATCGAGCGCAGCGTCCCGGCATCAAGCGCAAAAACACGGCCGGGCGAACCGGGCTGGCCGTGAAGCTCGGCGAATTGCAGCACCCGCGCATCGCTGCGAACGCCGACGGTGTAGATGATGGCCGCCAGCGAAAGCGGCTGGAGCGCGGCATAGCGGCGGACCGCGAGAGTTTTCTCCGGCGTCTCGGAGAGCAGATTGAGCTTCTTGAAATTCCGCACGAGGTAGGCGTCGAGCAGGAAGCGGACTTCGTGCGCGACGTGCTTCATCAGTGATCGTTCGCTGTATTGCCCGGCAAGATTTTCGCGCAGCCATGCGCTCCACGCGGGCTGCGCCATCGGCGGCTGCGTGGCGAGCATGTCGTTGAAGATTTCAAACCAGACGAGATTGCGGATGCTGCCCGCGGCGAGGAAATGGCAGAACTCCAGCGTGGTGACGGAATCCAGAAAGATGTCGTGATGCGCGACCAGCTTGCCGAAGGGCGACAGCAACTGCGTGCGTGGCGTGATGAGGCCGATGGCCGAACCGATGCTGACCAGGCTTTCGACCTGCCGCGCGGAAAGTCCGCTGCCTTCGATCAACTCCGCGCTGCTGATCTTTTTCGATTCAGGCTTGGTCCCGATGAACGTGATGAGACGCGCGAGCTGTGCGGCGTCGAGATTATAGCCATTGCTGACCTGGAGTTTTCGCTCGCCGACAACGCGCGGTTGCACACCGTCTTTCGCAACTGTCGGTTCTGGCACAACCGTTGGCTCGACAACTGCGGGAACCTCGGTCGTCGCCGGCATCGTCACGGTGTTCGGTGGCGATGTTTTTTCGTTGGCTGTGACCGCGGGCACGCGGCGGATATGCTCGGCGAGCTTCAGTAATGCGACGGTGGCCGATTTGAGCCCGCTGACTTTTCGCAACGCCGCTGGATCAGCCGCGAGCACCGCATCGAGACTGCCAAATCGCGCGAGCAGAGATTTCGCCAGCGGCTGAACATCGCGCCGCACGATGGCGTAGGAGAGGAGCAATTCGAGCAGTGCTTCATCCGACATCGCGGATGACTCGCCCGCGAGAAATCGCTGGCGCAGTCGTTCACGATGACCATCCGGCGCGCCATCCAACAGGACTAGATTCTCATTCTCCATCGCGATTCTGGTGTCAGTTGAAAGTGTCGCGGAAATTTCGTCGGCGTTCTCCGTCCATGTCGCCAGCATCAAAATTCATCCTCGCTGTTGCTCTTTGTTTCCAGAACGTGAAACTAGCGAGCGCTTTCAGCGGACGCTAGATTGAATTTGAGTACGTGCATTTTTGCTGACGGATGTTTCCAACCTTGTGCGCACTACACGCTATATTTCCGCGATGCCGAAGTTCAACAACATCTCAGGATCGACTGCCGGCATGGCACGGAGCAACATTCACCTGGATGCACACGCTCGCTGACATCGCCAAGGCCCTGAATCGCGCCCCGGTTTATCTTCGAGGCCTGCAAACGCGATTCGAGCTGCCGGTCCGCAAGGGCGCGGCGCACACCGATCAGGAGGTGGCTTTTCTTCGCACCGTCATTCATCTACGCACGCTCGGCGTCAGCGAGGACGCGCTGCTGAAGTTGTGGACGCTGGAGAAGAAGCTGCTGCAACTGCTGAACATCGACACCACCGGATCGCCGACGTGGTTCCTAGACTCGTGCGGCCAGGCCACGCACCGGCAACGCCGGCTGCTTCTCACCAGCTACGATCTCGAAATGGACCTCGACAACCGGCACCTCCAGCCGGGCCTCAATTTCGGCGAGCGGAAGAAGGAACTTTTCGCGGGCAAGGAAATGGGCGAGGACGCGCTCCGCGTTCTTGAACTCTGCCTCGAACAGCGTGACCGGATCGTGCGCGATCTCGCGGCGGAGCTTCCGCATGTCCGCGCGGCGGCAGCGTGGGCCTCGCCGCTGGCTCATGATTGACGAGCATCCAATGGCGAAAAACAAATATCTATTTCTGGCGGCGGACCGTTTCGCTACGGTGGGCTGATGGCATCAACAGACACGACAAAACTCATCGACATGGTTGAGGAGCGGACCGGCTATCGCGTCAACGTCGGCACGACGGAGGACACCTCGGCGGACGCCGAGATGATCTCCGCGTCGGACGAGCATCCCGCGCACATCATCAACGTGTCCGCGGCCAGGGCGGCCTACGCCGACTACATTGTGGCCGCCCAGTGCGCGATGATACTGCTGATGTGGTCCGACGAGCGGGGCGTGCCGAAGTTCGTCCGCATCGAGGACAAGTTCTCCTTCCTACACGGTGGGCAAGGCCGCGCAATGGAAGGGACTCGCGAGCCTGTCGCGCGACGGGTCCGCGCGCACCGCCGAGATGCTCGTCCAGGGGCTGCTCCACCAGTTGCGGTCCCAGCCGATGGAGCTTTACGTCATCGAGTACTGCGCCAAGGAGTGCCCGGGCCTGAAGGAGATGCAGGCGGCCTGCGTGGAGCAGTCGCTCCGCCGCGGCTCGGAGTCCTTGCGGCCGAACATCCGCGACATGGCGCCGCCCGACATCTTCGCGAAGAGCGCGGCGATGACCGCTGCGCTGGCCATTCAGTGGGCGCGCATCTCCGGTTCGCGGACGGCGACGATCCCGTACAGGTCGCTCGGGTTCCTCGACGAGGGCGAGCGGCTTTTCAAGCTGTACACCGACGCGCCCGGCACGGCGTCCGAGCGGTGCGTGAGCGTCGTGGACCTCTGGGCCGAGCACCTGAAGCTGAGAACCCTTTATAGATGGCAGTACGTTCCGAGGTAGATGAAATGCCGGGCGAACCACTCAACCTGATCTTCCGCATCGAGGACTACGACCTCAGCCTGCTGCCGATTGACGCGGAGCTGCTGAAGTCGGACCGGCAGATGCTGGAGGAGGCCGTCGCCGACGCGTACGCCGAGCAGTTCAAGAAGCTCGGAGGCGAGGCGAGCATCGCGATCGCCAACGGCGTCGTCACCGTCAGGTGGCTGCCTGAGTCCGATGTGGACCAGATCGTCGAGCGGGCCGGCCGGCTCCTGTCCAAGGGCGACTACGCAACCGGCGTTCCGATCCTGCGGAGCCTGCTCGCGAAGCATCCCGGCCACCTTGGGCTACTCTACAACCTCGGCATGGCGCTCGGCGACAAGGGCGAGACGGGCGACGCGCTGGTCCTGCTGACCCGGCTTGTCGGCATCGCGCCGGAGGACGCCCACGCGTGGACCGCGCTGGGACTGGCGCAGGCGAGGTCCGGGGACACGGCGGCGGCGATCAAGTCATTCGGGCGGAGCCTCGCGATCAACCCCGACGAGGGCCACGCGCACCGGAACCTTGGCGGCATTCTCATCAACTCCTCGCCGGCCGACGCGCTGCCGCATCTGCGGCGGGCCGTCGAGCTGATGCCGGACGACCAGGCGTCGCGGTACGGCCACGGGTTCGCGCTGCTCAGGACTGGCTCCGAGCGGGACGCTGACGCGGAGCTGGCGAAGGCGATTGAGATGAATCCGCTGTCGCCCGTGGCGGAGCAGGCTCGCTCGGCGAGGCGGGAGATCGCCCACGCAAACATGCGCTCCGCCGGCAGCCACGGCCTCCGCGCGGATGTTGTGTTTTACTTGCTGGCCGCCCTGCGGCTTTTCAAGCAGGAGCCGGAGAAGCTGAAGCCCGTGACGTTCGAGATCACCGTCCTCGGCAGGCGCGGGCTCGACATCAACAACGCGGAGAAGAAGTACACGCTCAACAGCCTGCCCGGCGATTTCTCCGGCATGCAGCTCGTCTCATACATGTATGTGGGTCTAAGCTCGCTCGCGCCGGGGCACGACCCCGGCATCGACCTGTCCGCGGAGTATGCAGAGGCGCTGCGGATGCTAAACGGCGAGTCGCCGTAGCTGTATCACCCCGCAGAGAAACTCGTCTTAGAACTCTGCGTAGACCATTTCCATCGGTAGCTCCGCGGAGTCGGTGTCGCAAGTTTCGCTGACGGTTTGCAGACGGCTCTTCGATTGGCACGCTGCAACGAACAGGGCCATCGCGTCGACGATGTCGTCCGACGCCACATCCGACCGGGCGTACGCGCCGCGCATCGCGTCGTACGTCTGGAGCGACTTCGGCCAGCGCTTCTCAAGGACAGCGAGCCGCTCTTTGATTCCGGCCGATCGCGCTTTCCTGTTCCTCATGGCCGCGCGGCCGTTCATCGACCAGAAGCAAACCTCGGGGTGCGACTCTCGAATGTGGAGCCTCGCATCATCACGCGAGAGCATGAGCGCGTCGACTTCCCGAATCTTCGGCACGATGCCCCAGCACTGCTGCGAGATTCTCTTGCCACAGGCCGAGAAGTTCATCCGGCAGGCCTCTTGGTAATTTCGAGCGGCAATCGTCGTCCTGCATGGTGTCGGAAAGACGCTGGAGCCTCTCGGCTGCCCGAGCAGTTTCCTTGCATCGAGATCGCATTGGCGCGGGCAGCCCGTTGGCAGCCCGATGGGGATGTCGATCAGCGCGAGGCGACACATGCCGATGCCGGACCACAATTCCTCGGCCGTGGCGAACACACGGTGCTCGCACCGTTTCAGGTCGCCCCAGACGGCGAGCCATCCGCCGCCGCATCCGTCAATGCCTGCGTTCATGGTGTCGAGTGTAGGCGCCATGACGGCTTTCGACCAGTGCCGACCGACAGCATCGTATGCGGCCGAGTTCTCCGGTCGCCGCAAAACGGAGCCGCCACAGAACGCCGCCGTCCACTTCATTCTACTGTGCCGCCATCGAGACGCCGACCCGGCCCCACGCCTTGATCTGGCGGACCTGCTCGGCGGTCGACTCGACGTTGCCCAAATCCAGCCTGTGCCAATCCAGCTTGACGCCGGCGTGCTGTTCGATGGCTTGGCCGAAGACCAGCGTGACGGCCGCGACCTCGCCGTTGATCCGCTCTTGGCTGATGCCCGCCTTGGTCTGCACGTTGCGGGAGACGCACTCGCCGGACTTGAACGTCTTCATGACGTTGACGATGTCGTAGGACCCGGACTCCCGCCGGATGACGAAGAACGTCAGCACGGTCTCCGCGTCCGGGGCGGACGCATAGCGGACGCCGCTCGTTACGATGATGGCGTGGAAGCGGTCATTCTCTTCCATCACGAACGCGGGACTGCCGCCGCCGCTGTTGTCGATCAGTCTCATTGGACGCACAGCTTATCAGGGGACGCGGCATCGGTCATCTGCTTCGCGGCCTGCGCCCGGTATCGCCGTCACGCGGGGCGGAAAAGCCGCGCGAGGCGGCCGGATATTTTCATGACGAGCACCCGCGCATCCCGGTGCGTCCAAGGGCACCGCCGTGCCCGGAATGTCGAAGACCTGAACGTCGCGCCCGGCGACCAAACCAGCGAGCGCGTTTTCGAGTCGAGTGTAGAACGACGCGCTGCCCTCAAGGTCGCCGCTCAGAAGGCGCACGACATACGGGCGCGAGTATTTCGTCGCGCGGGCGATCTCGGCGTCCTGCAACCCGAACAGCGTCTTGACCGCCAGCAGCCGCCGGACGTTCGCCGACGCCGTTGGCGGCGGGATGGCTGGTGACGGCGAATAACAGCCGCCGGTCACGTCGGATTGGGCCTCTTGGGTGGAGATCATGCGCAGATTGTGCATGGGTCTGGCGTCGGGGCCAAGGCCCCGGCGCGGCTGCTCGCCTCTCATACTATATGAATGGGCGGGCTTGCCCGATTCCCAGCCAGCGGCCGATGGGTGGGGTGGTGGGACGCGCCGAGTCTGGATTCAAAGGATTCCTTGCCGCAAGAGTGGGCGGGGCAGCTTTCTCATGACGCGCGCCGCGCCGCATTCCGGCCACCCCTTTGACAGCCTCGGCAGTCTCGACACAATGGACGGCATGAGGCCCAACAAAGACAAAATCCTGTCCAACATCCGCGCACTGATGGAAGCCACCGGCGGCGTTCCCGGCAGGACGGAAAATGAGTGGAGCGTGGAGACGATCTTCGGCGAGATGAGCGTCTGCCCGATCTTCGACTTTGGCGGTTCCGGCTTTATCGCGCTCAGATTTTCCAGCGATGCCCTGACGAAAGTCCGCCAGCATCTCGGCGTGAAAGACGGCACCATCGCCTGCGACGGCTTCCGCCTGTTCGGCCGAGGCATCAACTGCTATAGTGGAAAATGGAACATCCACATGTCCTACGGGGGCCGCCGCAACAAGGCGAACATCGAGCGCGCCGCGATGTGGAACGAGCTGCTCGCCAGTTTCGAGGCCGTCCTGCCCGAGCCGGCGAAACTGAAGTCCGGCGCGTTCGAGATCATCGACATCGAGCCGATGCTAGGGCCGTCGAAGGACTGACATGCCAAAGCGCAAGATCGAGATCATGTGCCCGAAATGCTTGTGGCGGCCCAAGCCCCAGTCGATGTGGCAGTGCCGCCCGGATTGCGGCCACCTCTGGAACACCTTCGACACCGGAGGAATCTGCCCGGCCTGCGGGTGCGCGTGGAAGCAGACCAAATGCCCGGCCTGCCATCAGTGGTCGCCTCACGGCGACTGGTACAAAGAGACACTCGGTGATGAACGCGTGGAGAACCGGCAGGCGGATGCGACCGTTCCCGCAACTGTCAGGCCGCGCCGCGGCTGACGGAGCCTCGGGCAGCGCGCAGCCGCTGTCATTTGTTGATGGTGGCACGACTGTCTTGCCAACCGAAGTCAACGCCAGCTCGGGGGGCCTGAGAGTTCGTCAATGATGACGGCGAAAGCGATGGCCAGAAAATTGCCGCCGACGATGCTCCACCGGAGCAGGCCGTTGTGGTCGAAGATAGCGGCGTCGGACGCCGCCACCAGCAGGCTGATGCCGCCGAGTGCAACCTTGAGCATGTTGCCGACGAACCCGAGCCTCTTCGGCCAGAAGAACCCGGTGAAGAAGTTGTCGGGGTTTTTCGAGCCGCGACCGCCGAAGACATACCAAGCTGCCCTGTAGAGCGCCCCCATGAGGAGGCCCCAAACGACCATCCCGACAATCCAGGCCCAAATGACCCAGCCGGGATAGAACCCCTCCATATACGTGCCGTCGGGTTTGAGCCCGCCGGTCGCGAGCACGAGGAAAGTCGCAATGGAATCCTTCACGGCGGCATTGTGTCAGGCCCATTGCAGTCGGTCAAAGGCACCGCCAGAAGGCGTCGTCGCCGCGCACAGAATGGTGGCGCGCAGGCTGCCGGCATTCGCATTTGCCGAAGCAGATTCAGGGCGGCGGGGATTGCGGCTTGCCGTTCAACGCGACAGGATCGACGCAGCGCGAATCATCAAGCCGAGCGTTGTTGACCAGTGTCGCAACCTTCCACGACTCCATTCGCTCGGCAGGATATGATGCGAGCAAATCCGGCTGAGGCGGGCCGGCCGCAAGCCATCGCTGGCAGCGGTCGCCCGTCAGTATGACCGGCATCCGGTCGTGGATTTTTGCGAGCAGTTCGTTGGGTGCGGTCGTGATGATGCAGCAACCGAGCGAGGCCGTGCCGTCCGGCGCGGTCCAGGCTTCAAACAGTCCGGCGAACGCGAACATGTCGCCACCGCGCAGCCGGAAGTAGTGCGGCTGCTTCTGCTTTTGCCCTGGCACCGCTTCCCACTCAAAAAAGCCATCGGCAAGAATCAGGCAACGCCGCCGTTTGTAGGCGTCACGGAAAGATGGTTTTTCCGCCAGCGTTTCCGCCCGGGCGTTGATCATCGCCGCCTTGCCGTCCTTCGACCATCGCGGCACGAATCCCCACCGAACCCACGCCAGCGCATCGGGCCGTTCACTCAACACCGCCGCCACATCCTGAGAGGGCGCAACGTTGAAGCGACCGCCGCGCCAGTCGGAAACGTCCAGCCACGGAAACGCGGTCTGGATTCTCTCCCTGCTTTGCGTCGTTATCGTGAGGCGTCCGCACATGCTGGGAATCTACACGACCATGTTCAAACGGGGCAACCCAATGTGACAGCGCTCGGTTTCGCCCGGAAGCAGGTCGGTCTTTCGAGCCGGCTGCGCGTCACGCGAGGTGACGGCGTGGTCTGAAAGGAAGAGTCCGGTGCCCAGCGAAATCTTGTGCTTGCTGAACCTGGCCGCAACGTCGTCGATAGCGAGCGTCACATCGCGCAACTGCTCCACGCGCAGCGGCGATTGGAAGAGCTCGTACTGCTCCGCATTGTCCGACTCCAGTCTGGAAAGCACGACCATGGTCGCCCGGTACACTTCGCCGTGCTTGTGGAGCCGGTCAAAAATCTCGCGCACGTATGGCGTCAATTCGAGAGGCGATGCGGTCGCGCGAGACAGGTCGCACTCGATCCCTGCCTGGGAGAAATCGTCCCGCCGCAGCGCGGTCGCAAGGCGTCGGGCGCGCAGCTTGTGCCGGCGCAGTTTGATCGTCGCCTTTTCGACGTTGCGGACGAGTTGGGCAAAAATGAAATCCCGATCCGCCGAGGGCGCGGTGAACGTCTTGCATTTCGACACGCTGGCGTAGTCAGTTTTTTCCTCGGTGCTCACAGGCCACATAGATTCGCCACGCAACTCGTGCCAGATTTCGCGGCCCGGTTTGTGGAGCAGCTTCGCCGCCGCGGCCTCCGGCATCTTCACGAAGTCCAACGCGGTCCGCAGTCCGCGCGATTCAAGAAGCGCCACCGAGTTTGAGCCGAAGCCCCAGACCTCGCCCAGCGACTTGCGCCTCAGAAGTTCGTGGATGTGGAAACCTTTGACCGCCGTGAAGCCATTCGGCTTGCGGAATTTCGAGCACAGTTTTGCGAGGCTCTTCGACAGGCTGAGGCCGATGGAAACGGTGATGCCGAGTTCGTCCTGTATCTCGGCCTTCATGCGCTGCGCGATTTCCTCGTAGGAGCAATGGAAGAAACGCCGTGCCCCCGTTATGTCGGCGAAGCCTTCGTCGATCGAATACTCCTCGACGAGGGGCGAGAACCTCCGCATCGCCTCAAACATCCGGCATGAGAATAGGCTGTAGGTCTCGTAGTCGCTCGGCAGGATGACCAGGCTTGGGCAAAGCTTCTTCGCCTCATGCAGCGCGACGCCACGCTTGATGCCGAGCGCCTTCGCCTCGTACGACGCGCACGCAATGATGTTCCGCTCCGCGCCCGTCACCATCGGCTTGCCGCGCCACTGCGGATTCAAAGCCTGCTCGCACGATGTGAAGAAGGCGTCGCAGTCAACGTGCAGGATCGCGCGAGGAAAACTGTCGAGCATGATCGGCTTGTCGTCGGACATGACGCGCCCCGATCAAACGTATTTCCTGCATTGGGAGACGACCATCCCGCAGATCACCAGCGTTTGCCGGGGCCGGATGGTTTTGTATTTCGGGTTTGCGGATTCCAGCGCAACGCCAGCCTTGTCCCTCACGAGATATTTGATCATCCAGTCGCCGTCGACCTCGGCGACGACAATGGAGCCGGTCTTGGGATTCGTGTTGCGCTCCACCAGCACGACATCGCCGGGCATGATGCCCGCGCCCGTCATGGAGTCGCCGGTCACTCGCAGCATGAATGTCGCGCCCGGCTTTCGCACAAGCCAGTCATCGAGGCTCATCACGTCGACAAGCTCCTCGTCGGCCGGAGACGGATAGCCGCCCGGGCCAGCCGTGATGATCTCGCCGGCGGACACAATGACCGTGGTGAGTTTCGGCGTGGCGGCGAGTTTGCGGCCGTCGCGCCGCACATGGCCGGACGCGACGAGTTTTGTCATCAGGGCGGTGACGGGGGATTTCGACCTGTAGTTGAACAAGGCCATCATTTCGGCGAACGACGGCATGCGCTTCTCCAAGCGGTAGAATTTCCGCAACGCGGAAAGCTTGCTGTCGATTTGAATGGGGCGCGCCATGGTGAAAACATAATGGTACGTTCGTACCATTACAAGCAGGCCGTGAAATTTCCGTCAGTACTTCGATAACTCGCGTGGCAATCGCGTGGCGCTCTCCCGCAAGAGTGGTGCAAAATGATGCGAGATGGTGCAGGATTCGTTTGACGCCAACCGCATGGTGGTGCATGAAATGGGCCGTTTTACGGGCTTTTTAGAAGCAGCCCCCGGTCGCCTCATAATCCCTTGGTTGGGGGTTCGAGTCCCTCCGGGCCCACTTTCGTTTCGCCCAGTGTTTTCAGCCCTTTCATGCGTTTCCGCCACAACTGCGCCGCCAGCGTTGAGGAAATGTCGCCGCGTCATCATTATTTCGCTTTGTCCCGCGCTTCGCATCTCCGCGGATTTCTGCAATCATCGGTAGTTGTCATGTTATGGCCGATTTTAGCTCAGGCCCAAGTCCGCGACGAAAGTAGCGTCTTCCCGATAAATGGACTCAGTAATGCAAAGTTGCTCAATTACGATTTTTCGGACCCGCTTTGCCACCGCGTCGCGGGCCCATTGAATTGCGTTGGACGATTCCACATAAGGAACCAGATTGGCGAGCGTCACAAGCCGCGACGGGATCGCGTGGCGAAATGATTTTGTCGAAAAGCCAATCCCGATGCAGAGCAAGAATGACAAAGTCACGCCGAGAAGAATCGCGTTCAGAATTCCGAATTCGAATTCCATGCCAAAATACGTCCCGCCCCACAGCGCGCCAAAAGCCACGACCAGAAACAGGCGCTCTATCCACCGCGGATAAGTCAGCTTCGGCCAGCCGCGCGCATCCACGGCCTTTTTCAAATCGAGCCATTGCCCAGTGCAGTTCGATCGAGGAAAAATTTCCCGCAGTTTTGTTGTCGGCGTTATTTCGCTCCGCTTTCTGCCGGACTTTTGCACGAGAGCACGGCGGAGAATATAAAACGCTCGTTGCGACTGGCATTTCTTCTCGTCGGTCATTCGGATCTTCGTGCAAATGTAATCGATGACCATGACCGGTGTGACGAGTTTTTCGGCATCTTCGTTGGCGATTTCGATTCCGAACTGCTCTTCGAATGCCATCACAAGTTCAACAGCATCGAGGCCCATGTCGCATCATCCTTCACGAGATCGCGCATTTCCAATCATTGGAAATTCCGGCAACCGCTTCTTCCAATCATTGGAACTCAGCCATCAATTGACGCCGACAGGATCGAAACGAGGTCCGCGATTTTCACGCGTTCCTGAATCATCGAATCGCGATGGCGGAGCGTTACGGTATCTTTCAGTTCGGGACCTTTTTCGCCGAGCGTGTCGAAATCAATCGTGATGCCGAAGGGCGTTCCGGCTTCGTCCTGGCGGCGGTAGCGGCGGCCGATGGCGCCGGTTTCGTCGTAGAAGACGTTCCAGCGGCCGCGGAGTGCGGTGTAGATTTCGCGGGCCTTGGCGACGAGTTCGGGTTTGTTTTTCAGCAGCGGGAAAACGGCAACCTTGATCGGCGCGATGCGCGGGTGAAAACGCATGACGACGCGGATTTCCTTGTTTCCTTTTTCGTCGGTCACTTCCTCTTCGGCGTAGGCGTTGCAGAGCAGCGCGAGGATCAGACGGTCAACGCCTGCGGACGGCTCGATGACGTGCGGAACGAACTGGCCTTTTGAAAGCCGTTCGAAGAACGCCTCGGCCTCTTTGCGCGCGGCGACTTCGGCGTTGTCGGGCGAGAGCTTCTTTTTCTCGACGCCGATGCGCGTTTTTTGCGCAACGAAGTCGGCGTAAAGTTTGTCCTTCGCTTCCTGCGAAAGTTTTCCCCACGCGGCGCGGAGCGGTTCGTCGAACACGGCGAGCTGCTTGCCGGAATGTTTTTCGTGCTGGCTCAGATCGAAGTCGCCGCGCGCGGCGATGCCTTCGAGTTCCTCGCCCTTCATCTGTCCGTTCGCGTCGCGTTTGCTGAACGGAAATTTGTAGAGGATGTCCACGCAGGCCCGCGCGTAGTGCGCGAGTTCGGCGTCGGTCTGGTTGTGGAAGCCTAGCGAATCGGGCGGCAGTCCGATCTCGGTGTAAAAGCGAACGCGCTCCTCGACCCAGTAGCGATGCCACGCCTGCCATCCCCAGTTCGGCTTCGGTTCGCCGGGGTGTCCGGTTTCGGGAACGGTCACGACGGAGCCGTACAAAGCTTGAGTTGCCTCATCGGGCAAAATGAAAAATTCGAGTTCCATCTGCTCGAATTCGCGCGAGCGAAACGTGTAGTTGCGCGGCGTGACTTCGTTGCGAAATGCCTTGCCGATTTGCGCGATGCCGAACGGCGGTTTCTGGCGCGCCGTATCGAGCACGTTTTTGAACTGCGCGAAAATCGCCTGCGCGGTTTCGGGCCGCAGATACGCGACGCTCGCGTCGTCCTCGACCGGGCCGACATTCGTCTTGAACATCAGGTTGAACGCGCGCGCCTCGGTCTTCTCGCCGTCGCATTCACAGACATGCTTGCTCGGCTTCATCGGGCACGGAATTTCGTCAATCTGGTCCGCGCGAAAACGGCCTTTGCAGGTTTTGCAATCAATCATCGGATCGTGAAAAGTTGCAACGTGGCCCGACGCCTTCCAGATGTCGGGATGCATGATGATCGTCGCTTCGAGACCGGCGATGTCCTCGCGCTCGCGCGTCATCTTGCGCCACCAGCGTTCCTTCACGTTGCGCTTCAGTTCCGCGCCCAGCGGCCCGTAATCCCAGAAGCCGTTGATGCCCCCATAAATTTCCGACGACTGGAAAATGAATCCGCGCCGCTTGCACAAACTGACCAGCGTCTCCATGAACGCGTTGGTATTCTTATCGGTGTTTTCGCTCATAAGCTGCGGACAATGCGAAACGCCGCGCGGCGGGTCAAGGCGCTTGCTGATATGCGACCTGCCCGCGAAGGGATTTGCCGTTTGCATTTTTTCGGATTCATCGTCTAGTTTGTGCCGCTGAAAAACGGCACTAGCCGCTTATCGGGAGCATTCAAAATGGAGAGCACTGAAAAAATGGAAAAATACGCCAACCCCGCGCCGCTCGGCCTCATGGGCTTCGGAATGACGACCGTTTTGCTGAACATCCACAACGCCGGATTTTTCCCGGTCAGCGCCATGATTCTCGCGATGGGATTTTTCTACGGCGGCATCGCCCAGATCATCGCCGGCATCCTCGAATTCAAAAAAGGAAACACCTTCGGCATGACCGCCTTCATTTCCTACGGCTCGTTCTGGCTCACGCTCGTCGGCCTGCTGGTCCTGCCGAAGATCGGCTGGGCCGACAAAACCCCCGAAGGCTTCATGGGCTGGTATCTTTTCATGTGGGGCGTCTTCACCTTCTTCATGTGGCTCGGCACGCTGAAAGCCAACAAGGCCCTGCAATTTGTTTTCTTCTCGCTGGTCATTTTGTTCGCGCTGCTCGCCTGCCGCGACTGGTTCGAATCCGCGTTCATCGGAAAAATCGCCGGCTACGAAGGCCTCGTCTGCGGCGCCAGCGCGATCTATCTGGCGATGGCCGAAGTCCTCAACGAAAAATACGGCAGGCCCGTTTTGCCCGTCGGCTGAATTGTTGGCGGACTCCTCGAAAATTGAATTCAGGTGTTTGCGACCTGATCACGGACTTTTCCAATCATTGGAAAAGTCCGGCGCGCAAAGTTCCGATGATTGGATGCGACGAATGCCCGGCGATGGTCTAGTCATCTTCCACTGGTGTAATGCCGGCGAGTTCGCCTGTTTCATCGGCAGGTGTTTTTTCGGGAGATTCTCGCAATTCTCTTTCAACGACGTAACGGATGATCTGCGCGGTATTTTGCAGGCCCAGTTTCTGCATGGCCCGAACGCGGTAGGAATGGGCGCTCTTGACGTTCACGCCCAGATGTTCCGCGATTTCCTTCAATCTCATGCCGCGGGCCGACAGCGAAAGCACGTCGGATTCCCTGTTTGAGAGCTCGTTGAGGTTGTCGCTTCTCTCTTCCTCCTCCTGCATGACACGAATTGCGCTTGCAGCCATCCGACAGAAGTATGACTTGTTGCAAGCCGCCGCCAAGATCGCTTCCTGAAGCTCCTGCGGATCCGCGGCAGTTGAGACGACAGACCGGGCACCGTTTTGTACGGCGGCGGAAGCGTAGCGGATTGCGCCAGTGGAAAGGATGACGACAACGTCCGTCTCGGGTTTGTGCGACCGGATGCTACGGAGGGCGGTCCATTTGATCGGCCACGAATCGGCCACGTGCATCAAGAAAACATCAAACGGATAACCATTGTTGCGAATATAGAAATCGTCGAAAGACGAGTACGAACCTGCGACCCAACACGAAGTAAACGACCGCAGTAATTTTTCCCACGCAGCGCGCAATAGCGGTTCGCTGTCGATTACTGCCACATGCGTCAACATTCCCCCCTCATTCATTGTTTGATCCCCTCATCTTTGCTGCACTCACATCTGCCGGATGGCGAGGAAAAATCTTCCTCCCCGTTGACCCTTCATTACCCAGTCTATCATATATGCCCAGCCCAATGTTCATGAATATCTGCCTTTAAAAGACATCTTCCTTAATTATTCGCGCCGGATTATTCCTACACTGCTTCTATGTGCCGATTTGCTCTTTTCGCTTTTTACTCGCGCCGGTCATCTTCCTAAGTTATCACGTTTTTCATGGATATTGTTCGAATCAATTCATTTTGGTCTAATGTGACGCTCTGGTCTGCCGCAGCAGGCTGGATCGCAGCTCAATCCATCAAATTTGCTGTCAACTACGCCAGATCGCGCCAGATTGACTTCAGTTTTTTTGTCAGTACCGGCGGGATGCCCAGCGCCCACTCGGCTCTTGTCAGCGCTCTTGCGGCATCCGTGGGGCTCATTTACGGATTGGGCAGTCCCTTTTTTGCTGTTTCCACCATTTTTGCATTGGTTGTCATGTTCGATGCCCAAGGCGTCCGCCGTGCTGCCGGACTCCAAGCCCGTGTTTTGAACCAGATTGTCGATGAATTGATGAAGCAACATCATCTCCCCAAACGGGAAAAACTTGCCGAACTTCTCGGCCACAGCCGTCATGAGGTTTTCGCCGGTTTGATTCTTGGTGTTCTGACTGCACTGATTACACACGCAATCGCGCACAGGCTCTAAATATATATTGCCAAGAAACCGAAATTTCTTATGCGGATTTTTCACTTTTTTGAAATAAAATTCGCCGGGACCGATTTTGATGTGTCACGATATGTTCCCCGTCTGATTCTAGCTGCTTTGACAACGGTGGCATTTAGTAGCGGTTGCACCAGCCCACAAGCCGCTGTTTCCTCCCAACGCCTCTCGGCGTTGCGCCAAGGCATCGAACAAGGCAGTATTCTTCCAATATCCGCGCTGTCTGACAATGATCAGGCAACGCCAACCTTCCCCGACTCAAATGTTTCGCCAACGGAACTGCCGACGAGCGTTGGCGCGGCATTCTTTCTCGCCGGCGAATTCGCCGCAGGACCAAATCGTGCCGGGTCTCAGCGGGTCATATTGGAATCGTTGAAAAAATCGCAACATCCAGATGGACTGTGGCGAAAAGCGGGGAATGACGGGGCGGCACTCGATCAAACTTTCGCCATGTTTGCGCTCGCTGTTGCGCACGACACCGGATCGCTTTCGCGCGCTGCAAATGCCCTGCTACAGACGCAACAACCTGATGGAGCCTGGGCCGAGTCACTGGGGAGAATTCAGCACGCTGACGTCGAATCTACCGCGCTTGCCATGTTCGCGTTACGCACCGCGTGGCGCGCCGGCGTGACGAACGAACGCATTCTCTCCGCATTGTGTCGTGCCGCTGAAACCCTCATCACATTTCAAGACTCAGACACAGGAGCATTCGGCATGACTGGGCGCGCCTATGGGGGCTGGTCATCAACCGGCGCGTCCATCCTTGGCCTGCAAACTGCCGAATGTGGCACAACGCTGGCTGCGAGACGTGGCCTCGACGCATTGCTTCGCCCTGATATTCAGATCAAACGTGCGCTTCATCCGTTTCTCGACGCCTTACTTCTTCGCGTCGCACTCTATCGCCATGGCGGCTCATTTCGGGACCGGATCGAAATGGATCTTGTCGCAGAATTGGGCCGTCGACGCCGTGCCGACGGCTCCTGGCCCGTTGCAGACAAATCGAGGGAAGGTGATCCCATCTTTGTCACGTCGCTAGCCCGGATGGCGCTTCAACCAGAAAAATTATCCGCGTTGCTTGGCCCGCCACTACCGGTCCATCCGCCGCTTCTCAAGCAAATCAAAACGCCTGGCGGAATCGCCACCATTCTTGTTTCACTCCCCGCCGAACCCGCCGATACGTTCCTCTTCGACGACAGCCTCCTTGCAGCCGCAGCGAAATCGCGCCTAATTTTCAGCTACGATCCCTTTGACGCGGAGATGCAATTCATCCGCAACGCCCGCGACATCGGAATCGGGCAGCTCGTCCCATGGGCCAGAGCTCTCAGCGATCTTGGAAACGACGCCGACCTTCGACATGTCACATTTGACGCGTTGCCCAATTTCTTTCGCGACAAAATCCCTGCCAGCCCGGAATATCTTCTCACCCCCAAAGACATCGCCACCATTGCGCCTCATCTGCATGGCGACGCCGGTCGCCAACTCGCCGCCGAGCTTCTAGCCGCGAACATCCCCGCCACCTTTGCCCGGGCCCGCGAAGCCTGGGCTTCCGGCGACGAACTCGCCACCACCGCCGCAGTCGAAGCCATGATTCCAAATTCACTTCGCGGCGAAGTCACCGCCCTCCGCCGCATCTCCGCCGAAAAACTCGCGACCGAACTCGCCAAACCCGGCAACTGCTTCGTTCTCCTCGACGCCTGGCTCGCCCTCGGCCCCGACGGCGTATTCGCCCGGCTCAAACCGCCCGCCCCCTTGCCCCGTTAATTCGCAACACTGCGACTGGCCAAAAACACCGCCCGCAAACTTCCAATGATTGGAAAAAGCGATCGCGCAAATTTCCAATCATTGGAAATCACCGCCACCGCTCGCGTGCCCCGCCGCGCTTGACTCCCGCAACCAATTGAGACAGCTTCTCAATTGTGATGGCAGCCGGAACCAGACTCGAAACGCACATCCGCGCCGCGGGCTTCAAACTTACGCCGCCGCGCCGCGCCGTCCTGAGTGTCTTCGGCAAGGATGAACACCTCAGCCCGGAGGAAATTTTCCGCCGCGCAAGAAAATCACATCCGCGCCTCGGCCGCGCCACCGTCTATCGCACGCTCGAACTGCTCACCGATCTCGGCATCATGCGGCCGATTTACCTCCACGGCGGCCGTCCCGTTTTCACCCGGATCGAAGGCGGACACCATCATCTCGTCTGCTCGCGCTGCGATAAAATCACCGAACTCGCCGGCGACGGCCTTGCCGAAACGATCAAGCGCCTCGCGAAGCGAAACCACTTCGAAATCCGCAGCCAGCTCCTCGAAGTTTACGGCGTCTGCGCAAAATGCAGGAAACGGAAATGAGCCCACGAATTTTTCTATGCGTGCTGTTCGCCGCGTGGCCCTGCTTCGCGAAACTCCGCGTCGCCGCGTCCACGACATTTGTCGGCGAAGTCGTCGCTGCCATCGGCGGCGACGCGATTGACGTGGATGTCATTTATCCGCGCGACGCCGATCCGCACGCCTTCGAACCCACGCCGCGGGACATCGCGAAATTGGGCGGCGAAACAATTATTTTCGAAAATGGGCTCGGTCTCGAAACCGCGCTTCAAGGCCCGTTGAAAGCTCTGCAAACCGGCGGCATCGAAATCATCGAAGTGTCGCGCGGCATTTCCGCGCGCACGGCCGGCGGCAGCGAAGATCCGCACGTCTGGTCGGATCCGATTGCGCTGATGACTTGGACCACCAACATTGAAACCACGCTCGTGCGGCTCGATCCCGCCGATGCCGCGGGTTTCCACGAATGCGCCGCTGCCTGCAGAAAAATGCTCGTCGAAACGGATTCGTGGATTCGTAAGCAGGTCGAAAAGATCCCCGCCGCGCGCCGCGTCCTCGTCACCGACCACGACGCGCTGGAATATTTCGCGCACCGCTACGGCTTCAAAATCGTCGGCACGGTTCTGCCCGGTTTCAGCACGCTGGCCGAGCCGTCGCCGCGCGAACTGGCTGCGCTGGAAGAAACCATCCGTCGCGAAAAAGTCCCCGCCGTATTTGTTGACGGCCCGGCGACTCCGGTGCTGGCCCGCCGCGTCGCCGAAGACACCGGCGCGAAACTCATCACGCTGCCGGGCTGCTCGCTCGGCGCGGCCGGCTCCGAAACCGGAACGCTGCCCGGCTATCTTCGCACGCTGGCGACGCGCATCGCGGAAGGATTGAAATGACCGATCCCGACTCATCCATCTGCCCGCTGTTTGCCAGCCATGTGACGCACGAAGCCGGCACGCCAATCGTTGATCTGCGCGGCGTGACCGCAAAATACAACGGCCATCCCGCGCTCGAAGACATCACGCTCCAGCTCGCGCGCGGCGAAAAAATCGCCGTCCTCGGCCCGAACGGCGCGGGCAAATCAACGCTCTTCAAAGTCCTCGCCGGTCTGCTCGAACCGGTCTGCGGCGACGTGAAAATTTTCGGCCACGGTCCGCGCGGACATTTCTGCATCGCCTATGTAGTCCAGCGCAGCGCCGTTGACTGGAGTTTTCCGCTGACGGTCTATGACGTGGTGATGATGGGCCGTACGCGCGAAATCGGCCTGTTCCATCGCGCCAAGCGAAAAGATCACGACTTCGTGCGGCAGTGCCTCGACCTCGTCGGCATCGGCGAGCTTGCGAACCGACGCATCAACGAACTGTCCGGCGGCCAGCAGCAGCGGATGTTCATCGCCCGCGCGCTCGCGCAGGAGGCCGCGCTCATGCTGATGGACGAGCCGTTCAACGGACTCGACATGACCACGCAGCGCGGCCTGCTCGCGCTCATCGCCGAACTGGCCCGGCGTCGCGTGACCGTGATGGTCGCGACGCACGATCTCAACATCGCGGCGGAGCATTTCGACCGCGTGATGCTGCTCAATCACAAACTCGTCGGCATCGGAAAGCCCGCGGAACTTTTCACGCCCGAAAAAATTATCGAGGCCTTCGGCGGCGCGGTCCACGCGAGCGCCGGACAGATGATACTCGACAGCACCTGCTGCGGAGGAGGCGACCATGATGCACCCGTTTGAACTGCTCGCCGAGCCGCTGCACGCCGTCTTCATGCAGCGCGCGATGATCGCCGTGATTCTCGTCGGCGCGGTCTGCGCCGTCGTCGGCACCTACGTCGTTTTGCGCGGCATGGCCTTCCTCGGCGAAGCGCTCTCGCACTCGATTCTGCCCGGCGTCGCCGTCGGCTATCTGATCCACGGCCCCGCGACCTTCGCGCTTTTCTGGTGGAGCCTCGGCACCGCGCTGGCCACTGCCATCGGCATCGGCGCGGTCAGCCGCCGCACGCAGCTCAAGGAAGACACCGCCATCGGCATCATTTTCGCCGGCATGTTTGCGCTCGGCATCGCGCTCATCTCCACGATGCGCGGCTACGCCGCAGACCTCACGCACATCCTCTTCGGCAACGTCCTCGCCGTCGGCCCGCGCGACATCTGGCTCATCGGAATATTCGGCGGCCTGGCCCTGCTCGCCGTCGCTTTGCTCTACAAAGAACTTCTCGTCGTCTCCTTCGATCCCATTCTCGCCGCCACATTGCGCCTGCCCGCCGCCGCGCTCCACTATCTTCTTTTGCTTCTCATCGCGATGGCCGTCGTCGTCTCGATGCAAGCCGTCGGCGTCGCGCTGATGCTTGCGATGCTCGTCACGCCGCCGGCCACCGCCTATCTCCTCGTGCGCCGCCTCAAGCCGATGATGCTTTGCGCCGCGTGCCTCGGCTCCTTCTCCGGCATCGCCGGCCTCTATCTTTCCTACTACTTCGACATGGCCAGCGGCGCCGCGATCGTCCTGGTCAGCACCGCCTTCTTCCTGCTCGCCCTGATCTTCAGCCCGCGCCGCACCGCCCTCCGAAAAGGCTGAATCGCAAATCTCCCCCGCCGCCGGATCCTTTTACGCGCTTCGCGCGCCATGAAGCGCGGTGCCATCGTAAAAGTTCCAATCATTGGAAATTTACGGAACGAAACTTTCCAACCATTGGAAATTTGCCGGCCCCAAACTTCCAACCATTGGAAAACTGCGGCGCGGAAACTTCCAATCATTGGAAACTCCGCAACGGCGGCGGCGGATCACTTTGTCTTCTGGAAGAAGTTCGTCGTCGCGCCCGACTCCAGCGGAATCCGGCGCAGCACGTTCGTCGAACGCGACTGGCGCAACTCCACCGTCAGCGGCAGCAGGCTGCTGTTCGAAAACTCCAGCCGCACGCCGTCGTCGCGCGCCCACGCGCGGACGCGTACATGCTGCGACAGCGTCCACGTTCCGCTCGTCATCGGCAGGAAGAACGGCAGCGTCTGCGTGTCGGCGACCGATACCGCATCGCTCTTTTCCCTCATCGCAGGCGCGGGGGCCGCGGCCAGGGTCAGCGGTTTTGACGTTGCTGCCGCGGCTCTTTTCGCCGCGGGCGCCGCAGACGCGCCGGTCGGCATCGGCGCGGTCGCCGCGGTCGCCGCCGCAAGCTGGACAGGCTCCGGTTCCGCCACCGCCGCAGGCGACGCAGGCATTGCCGGCTTTTCGCTTTTCGCCAGCGCGTCCGAGGTCAGCGCCTGCCGGCTTTCTGCGGAACCGCCGTACGCCAGCGCGCGCTGCTTGCTCTCCGGCGCGGCTTCCGCTTTCCGCGGCCGCGCGAACAGCTTGTCGGATTCCTCCCGCTTTTCGACAGGAAGATCGGGCCGATCCATCGCCTCGTCCCCGGCGCGCTGCATCGCCAGAACCGCCGGCTTTGCGCGGCGCGACAAATGCGGCAGCGCCACGACGACGAGGACGGCCGCCGCCGCCATCGCGCCGATCCAGAAAAATCGCGGCCAGTTGATCAGCGTGCTGTTCCGAAAACCCGGATCGGGCAACTCCTCCGGCGGTGGCACGATGGAAATTTGCGCGGTCTGTTTGCCGCCGCCAATCCGGCCCAGCGTCTTCGCGATCAGTTCTTCCGGCGCGACGATTTCGTCCTTCAGCGAATCGAGCTGGCTGAATTTCGCCCGCAGCAGATCGCTCCGCTTGCGGCAGGCTCCGCATTTTTTCAAGTGCCCGAGCGTTGCCTGGATCTCTTCTTTTTCGCCGACATGGAAAAGGTGGGCGATGATTTCCTGATCGGTGAGATGCTGTTTCATCGCGCACCTCCCGCCGTCGTGCCGCCGCGTTCCGGCATCGGAAGAATTCGCGCCAGCGTTGCCATCGCCCGCGAAACCTGCGTCTTCACCGTGCCGACTGTGCAGCCGAGCGCCGCGGCGACTTCCGGATAGCTGAGGTCCTCGAAATAGGCCAGCGCCACCGTCGCGCGCTGGCGCGGCGGCAGATTTTCCACCGCCGCACGGACGCGGACCTTTCGCTCATCCGCCGATAATTTCTCTGCCGGATGCGGCGTGTCTGCCGGTAATATTTCCGCCAGCGACGGCGTTTCATCGTTCTCTGCATCGAAGGAAAACATGTCCGGCGCGCGCGCGTCGCGGCGCTGCGCGTCAATCGCAGCGTGGGCTGCGATCGCATAGAGCCACGCCTTGAAGCGTTGGTCCGGCTTGAATGTGTCCACCTTCGTATGCACGCGCAAAAACGTCTCCTGAAACAAATCTTCGGCGCGACCGCGGTCGCGGGTCATCCGCAGCAGAAAGCCGAGCAGCCGGTTCGCGTGGCGGCGCACCAGGATTTCCAGCGCATCGCCGTCGCCCTTTTGAAGCCGGGCCATCACGCTCTCGTCGCTTTCGGCAACGTCGCTCTCGCGGTTCGCCTGGTTCATTCTACGTTCAACGTCGTCCATGGGTTGACACAGCGGCCGGATTGAAGCACAGAAACCTCAAAGCTGAAACCTGAAACCTGAGTGAAGATCGCCTACTACATCACCGCCCACGGCTACGGCCACGGCACGCGTTCCTGCGACATCATCGCCGCGATCAACCGCCTCGCGCCGGACGCGGAGGTTTTCATTGTCAGCGACCTGCCGGAGGATTTTTTGCGCGCGCGGATTTCCGGCCCGCAAAACCATTTTCGAAAATGCGCGTTCGACAGCGGAATGTTCCAGCTCGATTCCGTGCGCGTGAACCTCGCCCGCTCGCTTGCCGAGGCCGCGGCCATCCAGTCGCGGCGGCCGGAACTCCTCGCCCAGGAACGCGATTTTTTGCGCCGCGAAAAAATCGCCGTAGTTGCCGCCGACATCCCAGCGATCCCGCTCGAAGCCGCGAAGCTCGAAAAGATCCGAGCCGTCGCGGTCGGCAATTTCGGCTGGGACTGGATTTACGAAGATTTCGTCGCGCGCGAACCGCGCTGGCGGTCCGTCGTCGAATCCTTCCGCCGCGCCTATTCGCAAACCGACCTGCTGCTGAAGCTGCCCTTTGCCGAGCCGATGGCCGCATTTCCACGGCAGAAACAAATCCCGCTCGTTTCTTCGCCGGGAAAAAACCGCCGCGATGAAATCGCAAAACTCTTCGGCATTTCGCCGGCGAAACCGTGGGCGTTGCTGTCCTTCACCTCGCTGGACTGGACCGACGCCGCGCTCGCCCGCGTCACGCAGATGACCGGATTCGAATTCTTCACCGTCATGCCGCTCGAATGGCCCGAGCGGAAAAACCTGCACGCCGTTGACCGCCACGCGGTCCCGTTCGGCGACGTGCTCGCCTCCGCGGACGTTGTCGTCTCGAAACCCGGCTACGGAATTTTGTCCGAGTGCGTCGTGAACGACAAACCGTTCGTCTATGTCGAGCGCGCCGATTTCCGCGAGTATCCCGTCCTCGAAGCCGCCATCAAACGCCACCTGCGCGGCGTTCACATGCCGTCGCAAAAACTTTACGCCGGCGACATCGAAGAATTTCTTCACGCCGCCCTGCTCGCGCCGCCACCCGCCGAGCGAATTCCTGCCGGCGGCGCAGAAATTGCCGCCGCCGAATTGCTGGGGCCGGCGGCCCGGTCCGCGCCTCCGGCAAACTTCCAATGATTGGAAATTGCGGCCGCGAAATTTTCCAATCATTGGAAATATGCGTGGCGGTTGTTAGATTTCGCCATCATGGACACAAATTCCTTCGACGAAGATTACCGAAAACACAGACAAGCCAGCCTGAAGAGCGCGCCGAAACGGGTGTCGCCGGAGCGCGCGAGGCAGGACGTGCTTTCGGCGCGCGCGGGCGTCGCGCAAAAGCCGAAGGACTTCGACTGGCTGCAAAAGAGCATTCCCTGCCAGGCCGCCTGCCCCGCGCAGACCGATATTCCCGGCTATCTCGCGGCGATCGCGAACGGCGATTTTGACGGCGCGTACCGGCTGAATCTGCGCGACAACGTTTTTCCCGCCGTGCTCGGCCGCGTCTGCACGCGCCCGTGCGAGCCGGCCTGCCGCCACGGGCAGGGCTATGTGCCGGAGACGACGGACGAAAAAAAAGAGCCGGTCGCCATTTGCTTTTCGAAGCGAAGCGCGGCGGATTTTCAGCAGAACACGAAGCCGGTCGTGCTGGAAAAATATTTCCCGCCAACCGGGAAGAAAATCGCGGTTGTCGGCGCAGGCGCGGCGGGCCTGGCGGCGGCGCGCGAACTCGCGCTGCTCGGCCACAATGTCACCGTCTTCGAAAAACATCGGCGGCCCGGCGGGCTGATGATTCTTGGCATTCCGCATTTCCGCCTGCCGCGCGAAACGGTCGAGCGGGAGATCGAGCAAATCCGGCTGTGCGGCGTGGAAATCCGCTGCGGCGTCGAGGTCGGCCGCGATGGCATCGCGGGGCTGCTGACGGATTTCGATGCGGTGATTCTTGCGGCAGGCACCACGAAGGTAAACCTGCCCGGCCTCCCCGGCACGAACCTAGCCGGCGTTCGCCACGGGCTGCAATTTCTGTTCGAAGCAAACGAAGGCGAAACGCCGCGCGTCGGGAAAAACGTCGTCGTCATCGGCGGCGGTTTCACGGCGGTTGATTGCGCGCGAACCGCGCGACGACTCGGGGCGGAAAATGTGCGGATGGTTTATCGCCGGTCGAAGGACGAGATGTACATCACCCCGGGCGAAGTCGAGGAAATGCTCCACGAGGAAATTGTGTTCGAGACGCACAAAAGCCCGGTGGAATTTATCGGGGAGAACGGACGTGTGACCGGCGTGAAATTTGTGAAGACGGAAATGTCAGTGCCGGATTCTTCGGGGCGGAAGAAGTTCCGGGAAATTTTCGGCACGGAGGAAATCATTCTGTGCGACACCGTGCTGCTCGGCACCGGACAGACAGCCGACTCATCGTGGCTTCCGGCGGAACTGCCGAAAAGAGTTTTTATCGCCGGTGATTTTGCGACCGGCGCAAAGTCGCTGATTGACGCTATCGCGCACGGAAAGGCGCGCGCGATGGAGGTGGACGAATTTCTGATGGGGCGCAAGCGGATTGCCTACGCTGTTCAGATCGAGGATGCGGAGGAGACAGGCCGGGCGCGAGAAATGGATTCGATCCCGCGCGCGCAGGCGCCGGCGCTGGCGTTCGCGAAGCGCGGGCTCAAAGACGAGGTGGAAACCGGATTTGATCGCAATGCCGCGATGACCGAGGCGGGACGGTGCTACCTGTGTCATTTCAAATACGAAATTGATAACGATCTTTGCATTTATTGCGACCGGTGCCTGAAGGTGAAGCCCGTCGAGAAGTGTATCGTGAAGGTCGGGTCGCTTATTCACGACGAGCAGGAACGGATCGCTGGATACAACGAGTCAAAAGGCAGCCGGGATTACAACATGCTTTTCATTGACCAGTCACAATGCATCCGCTGCGGCGCGTGCAGGGATGTCTGTCCGGTTGATTGCATTTCGCTGCAGAAAGTGAGTCGCTGCACGTTGCAACTCTAGGGGCTTTTTAGAAAGGGAGAGAACAACATGAAAAGGACAATGGCGATCATAGCCGCGCTGGCGTCGCTAGCGGCGGGCGCGGCCGTCAAGCAGGGTGAAGCTGCGCCGGATTTTACGGCACAATCCACGAAGGGCGAGGTGAAGCTGGCCGATTACAAAGGCAAGTGGCTCGTCCTATATTTCTATCCGAAATCGTTCACGCCGGGCTGCACGAAGGAAGCCTGCAGCCTGCGCGACGGCTACGCTGACATTCAAAAGGCGGGCGCGCAGATTCTCGGCGTCAGCCTCGATGACGTGGAGAAGCAAAAAGAATTCCGCGAAAAATACAAACTGCCGTTCGATCTCATCGCGGACACGGACAAGAAAGTGACCCGGGCCTACGATGTGCTTGGACTTGGCGGGCTCGTGGCCAGCCGCTATACATTCCTCATCAATCCGGAAGGCAGGATCGCCTGCGTATTTGACAAGGTGGATTGCCCCGGACACAAAGATCAGGTTCTGGAAGAACTGAAGAAGCTGCAGACGGAGAGGAAATAGTTTCAGCGACTGATGAACGACGAAGATCACAGCACCCCGGAAAATTATTCCAAGCCGCTGATCAATCTTGTGCCGCCCTTCGATGATCCGCTGCGGCGCGTGCTTTTTGGGCTCGCCGGCAGCGCGATGGAGCGGCTGCTGGCCATCGACAAGATCAACAGCATCTACTACGAAATCTGCCGGCGCAACGACGGCCGCGAGTTCATGGAAAAGTGCCTCGACGTGATGCGCGTCGCGTACGAGGTGCCGGAGGAGGACCTCGCCCGCATTCCCAAGACAGGACGTGTCATTGTTGTCGCGAATCATCCCTTTGGCGGAATCGAGGGGATCATCATGGCGAGTATGCTTCACGGCGTCCGCCAGGATTTCAAGATCATGGCGAACTTTCTCCTCGACCGCGTCGAGGGTTTTCGCAAGTGGCTGATCCTCGTGGATCCATTCGATCGCTCGACGTCTGCGAAAATGAACATGCGACCGATCAAGGAGGCGCTTCGCTGGATCAAGGAAGATCACATGCTCGCCGTCTTTCCGTCTGGTGAAGTCTCGCACGTTGATCTGCATCGCGGCGGCATTACCGACCCGCCGTGGAGCACGATGATCGCGCGGATTATCCGCATGACCGGCGCGTCGGTGGTGCCGGTCTATTTCAAAGGCTCGAATGGGCTTTTATTCCAACTGGCCGGCATGGTTCACCCGCGCCTGCGGACCGCCCTGCTCGCGAAGGAATTTGCGAACAAGACCGACAAGACCATTCACATCCGCGTTGGCAATGTGATTCCATTCAGCAGGCTCGCTGAGTTCGAAGATGATCGCGAGCTGATTGATTATGCGCGGCTGCATGCCTACAACCTCCGGCACCGGAAGGCCGGTCCCGAAAAGAAAAAGAGACTGATCCTTCCGATTCGCTTCACCCGGTCCGAGAAAGTTGCCGTCGCAGCCCAGCGCGATCCGGCGGTTATTGCCGCTGATGTTGCGAAACTGCCGGCCGATCAAAAATTGCTGACGAGCGGCAAGCAGTCGGTCTGGTTCGCGCGGGCCGCGCAGATTCCGAATCTGATGCACGAAATCGGACGCCTTCGTGAAATCACTTTTCGCGAAGCCAACGAAGGCACGGGGCGCGACATTGATATTGACCGCTTCGACGACTACTACTTGCACCTGTTCGTCTGGAACGATGAGAAGAATGAGATCGTCGGCGCCTATCGCCTCGGCCAGACCGACGAAATCCTCAGCCAGCTCGGTCGCCACGGGCTCTACACGACGACACTGTTCCACTACCGCGGCAAGTTGCTCGAAAGCATCAGCCCTGCGCTGGAGATGGGCCGCTCGTTCATCCGGAAGGAATATCAGCGGAGCTTCTCATCGCTGCTGCTTTTGTGGAAAGGCATCGGCCATTTCGTCGTCAAATTCCCGCGCTACAAAATTCTCTTCGGCCCGGTCAGCGTCAATGCCGACTACACGCCAAAATCGCAGGAACTCCTTGTGCGTTTTTTGAAGGACAACAACGCGCTGCCCACGCTGGCAAAGTTCGTGAAGGCCCGCCGCCCGCTGCGCCTGAATCCGCTCGGTCTGCTCACCCACCGGCGCATCAGTCATGTCGTGAAAAGCCTCGACGAGGTCGAGGCGCTGATCTCCGACATCGAAACGCACATCTCCGGCGTGCCCGTCCTGCTGCGTCAATATCTGAAACTCGGCGGAAAACTTCTCGGCTTCAACATTGATCCAGAATTCAGCAACGTTCTCGACGGGCTGATCCTCGTTGATCTTTGCAAGGCCGACCCGGTGATTCTCAGCCGCTATTTCACCCGCCCGGGCGTCGTCAATTTTCGCGCCTACCACAATCTTCCCCCGCCGGAATTCAAGAGATCATCCGCCACTGCGGATGAAACGTAGTTGCAGCCGGCCGGACTTCTAGCAGGGGCGCAGGGCGCGGTTGATCCAGTCGTACGAAAACTCAGCTGACAGGTTTGCCAGCACGTCTTCGTCAAACGGCGCTTCCTTCGTCAGCGCGCCGGTCGGGCCGTCAATGGCCAGCACGGGCACGGGTTCGCGCGAATGGGTTTTTTTCGCGCACGGCGTGCGATGATCCATCGCCACGATCAGTCGGTACGATTCGCGACGCGCGTCCAACTCGCGCCAGATCGGCCCGACGACACGCTCGTCGAACTGCTCGATCGCGTAAGTTTTTTTCTTGGCATCGCCGATGTGCCCACACTCGTCGGGCGCCTCGATGTGGACGTAGGCGAAATCTTTTTTTCGAAGTGCGTCCATCGCGGCCTGGACTTTGCCCTCGTAATTCGTGTCGAGAAATCCGGTCGCGCCGGCGATGCGCGGCGCGTCAAGCCCGGCCAGCACGCCGAGCCCGCGGACGAGATCGACCGCGGAAATCACGACGCCGGTCAGCCCGAATTTTTCACTGTACGGCTGGAGCTTCAATCCGCGTCCCTGGCCCCAGAGCCAGATTTGCGACACCTCGCGTTTGCCCGCGGCGCGGCGCCGGCTGTTCACCGGATGGTCGCGCAAAATTTCCTTCGACGCTTCCATCATCGCGCGCACTTCGTCGGCGCGCGCGCCGGCCGGCTGGTTTGGCGCGAGCGGCTGGTCGGTGATGTCGTGCGGCGGGGTTGTGTTCAGCCCGTCGCACGGCCCGTTTTTCCAGAGCAGCAAATGCCGGTAGCTCACGCCGCCATAAAACCGCACGCCGGCGCGGCCGAGCCGCTGGTCGATGGCCGCGATGAAAGCGTGGGCATCCTGCGTTTCGATGTGCCCGGCGGAATAATCAATCATCCGCTCGCCGTCCGTCGTCACGACGTTGCAGCGGAACGCGACATCGTCGGGCGCGAGCGGCAGGCCGTTGCCGACCGCCTCGATCGGCGCGCGGCCCGAATAATGAACGTGCGGGTCGTAGCCGAGCAGGCCGAGGTTCGCCACGTCGCTTCCCGCCGAAAGCGGCTCCGGCACGGTCGAAATCGAATCCACGCGGCCGGCCGCGGCCAGCCGCCGGATGTTCGGAATCCGCGCGGCCTGTAGCGGCGTTTTTCCGCCCAGCACTTCGCACGGATAATCGCCCATGCCATCGCCAACGAGCACAACAAATTTCATGTCATCCAAACTTCCAATGATTGGAAAAGACCGCCGCGCTGACTTCCAATCATTGGAACTTTCCCGCGAGCGGCGCGCCCAGGATTTTTCTGGGGCGGCGAATTATACGGCCCGGCGGCGGGATTTCCACACGCGAATTGCGAGGCGCTCAATCGAATGCGCGTGGATTTTGTTCAAGCTGTCGAAGCGCGGCGATGTCCAGAATGTCTTTTTCGCGGGCGGACCCGCTTTTCAACCGGATCAACGTCGCTCTGGACGCGTGCAGAAATTTCCGTCCGTTGACTTCGCTGGAGATTGCGTCGTTCGCAACCTCCGCATATTTCACGCCTCTCATGCGCGTGAAAATGTCGATCATGCAACTTTCAGTCTCTTCAACGATGCGGATTGCACCTTCATCGTCGCTGAAATCGGACACGCTCAATTCGCGCGCGAAACCTTCGCCGAATCCGGCGAGGCATTCCAACAGGCGCTGAAGATTGGAAGGCGAATCCTCAGCCAGAATGTCCACGTCCTCCGTCAGCCGGACATAGCCGTTGAGCGCGACGGCGACGCCGCCCACGACGACGAATTGAACGCCAGCATCAGCGAGTCTTGCCAACAACTTTGCGAACGGGGTTTCCATTTTCGGATAGGGTTCCGGCACCGACGGCCAGCGCGCGGGCGTTTCTGCGCAGCATTTCGAGCCTGTCCAGCGGATGAAGATGCGCAAGGCTGCCGCCAACGCGTTTGCGCACCGGTTCCTGAAGTGCTGTTTTTGCTTCAGCTGTCACGGCGGAACCATACCTGATGTTGGCGGTTGCAGGCAACACGCATGGAGGTCTGGCAGCGTGGCGCGAAAAAAAGCAGCGCCCCGAAAGTTCGGGGCGCTGCCGGTTCGGTCATCTGGCGGATTGCTCAGCCGTTGAGCGTCCAGCCGTCGCGATATTTCTTCGAGAGGAGCGCGTCGGCTTCCGGGCTGTCGGTCTTGCCGGTCGCTCCGTCGTATTTGAGCTTCTTGCCGACGCGGTAGGCGACGAGGCCGAGGTCCATCATCTCGATCATTTTCCCGCCGTAGTTGAAGTTGCAGGTGGTCTTTTCGGGCGTGCCGTTCTTCGCGGCGTTGATCCATTCTTCCTGGAAGCCGCCGAGCGGAGGCAGGACGGTTTCCTTCGTGCGCGGTTTGTAATAGGTCATGTCGGTCTCTTTGCCGAAGGGAATGAGAATCCGCTCATTGAACCCGGCCACAAGGAATCCCTTCGTGCCCTTCCACATCGCGCCGTGATCGATCTTCTTGAGATCGATATATTCGCGCGGCGACTGCGGCATCACGCCGCCTTCATACCACGAGACGCGGATCGGACCGCGCCAGTCGTTGGCGGGAACGTCGAAGTGAAATTCGCATTTGATCGGCGTGATGGCGTTGTTGAGCGGGTCGCCCTTCGCCTCGGCCGTTGTCGGCAGATCCGCGTCGAGCGCGCACCAGCAGAGATCCATCGTGTGGCTGCCCATGTCGCCGATCTGGCCGCCGCCGAAGTCCCAAAACATATTCCATGAGAGACAATTTGCGCCCGGGCCTTTTTCGAAATAGCCGGGGTTGTACGGATGGAACTGCACCGGGCCGATCCAATTGTCATAGTGCAGATTCGCCGGCGGCGCGCCTGCGTCGGGAAGATAGCCGGCCGTGCGCTTTTCGCCGCTCTTGTCTTTCATGTAAATGACGCCCTGTTTCTCGTCATATTCGCAGCCGGCGGGCTTCACCTGGCGGTTGCCCCACGCGCAGGCTTCCTTCAATTCGCCGATCGCGCCGTCGCGAACCAGCTCGCGGCAGCGGTTGAAATTCTCCATCGCGTGGCGCTGCGTTCCGATTTGCGTCGCGCATTTCTTGCGCTGCTTTTCGTAGCTGGCGCGGACCGTGCGGACTTCCTCGACGCTGACGCCCAGCGGTTTTTCGCAGTAGATGTGCTGGCCGCGGTTGAGCGCCCAGTTCGCGACGAAGGCGTGCGTGAAATCCGTCGTGCAGCAAACGACCGCATCAATATCTTTTTGCTCGAACATTTTTCGCCAGTCCGTGTAGGGCTTGGCCTTCGGGGCATGCTGCAAGCCGTGCGCGAGATGGTCTTCGTTCACGTCGCACATCGCGACGATGTTCTCATTCTTCAGCACGCCGAAGTGCGCGTCAGCGCGACCCCACGTGCCGACCATTCCGATATTCAGCTTGTTGCTGGGCGCCTGCGCGCCAACCCGCGTGCCGCTCTTCAAAATGAGGAAGCCGGCCCCGGCCACCGCCGCGTTCTTGATGAAGTCTCGTCTTTTGATCATCTGTTTCTCCTGACTTTTTATCTTGTTCATTTCGCCGCACGTCCCCGCCATCGTCGTGGTCGCGGAACCCGGCCCGAAAACTTTTCCATCTTGCACTTTCATCATTCGCCGCGCCAGCGCAGATTTCGCGCAGTCGTCACGAGTTTCTGTCGCAGGCTCGGCAGAGGCGGAAGGTGCTGGCGCCGTCGTCGCGGCTACAGCGTTTGCTTCACCCCGGAATGTCTGCGGCGGCGACCCGCCTCCAAATTCCCTTCATCGGCGAGCGTCGGAAATTCCAATGATTGGAAGTTTTCGCGGCCGCAGTTTCCAATCATTGGAAACCATCGCCGAAGGATCCGCTCCATCACGTGGCGTCGCGCCAGGCGGGGTCCTCGTTGTAGCCGAAGCCGAGGCCGAGGAGCATTTGCTGGAGGCCGGTCAGATATTCGTAGATGAATAATTCGCGCGTCGGTTCGGGGTTGATCTCGGCGTTTGCATCGTCGCTGTCAATGCCGGCGGCGTCGGCGTAGATGAAGCGCAGGTCGGTCAGCAGCGCGAGCCAGTGTTCGATTTCCTGCGGCGACAGTTTCACGTCGCCGCCGGCCGCAGGGATTTTTGCGAGCGCGGCGGCGAAGGCGTCAATGCGTTCGAGCTTCTGCTTGCGCTGTTCATCGAAGAGGAGGCTGCGCAGCTCGCCGTCGGTTTTTTCATCCTCGCAGCAGCGCGGAAAAAGCCGGCGGACGGCGCGGCGCGTGAAATCGGGATGTTCGACTTGCGCGCGCATTTCGGCTGCGAAGCTGCGAAAGAAAACCGCCTCGTCGCCGCCAAAGTGGAGGATGAGCGAGCCGCCGCTTTCGCGTTTGATGCGCATCAGTGTTTCCTGAGCGTGGCCTGGAGGCCGTAGCCGTGAAGCTGCGAAAGATGAAGCTCGGCCATTTCGCGCGGTTCGGTGGCGACGAGCGATTTTCCAGCGTTGTGGACTTCGAGCATCAGCTTCGTCGCGAGTTCGCGATTGAAACCGAAGACGCGCTGGAAGACGAAGACGACATAGGTCATCAGGTTGACCGGATCATTCCAGACGATTACGTCCCACAGCGGTGCAAGGTCGTTGTCCGATTCGGTCGCGATGGCCGGCGCGGGTTTTTCGATGGTCGTTGTATCTGGCATGGATGTTGAAAAAATGTTCTTCAGTCACGCTGCGCATCAGCGTGGCAAAAATATACGGGCAAGTGGCGTTGATGACCAGTCGGCTTGCGGCAGATTCGTTCACCGTGCCGGTGCGTACCAAAAGACGGTCGGGGTGTAGTCGAGCGAGCCGGTGGCCCACGTCCAGAGTTCCATGTCGAAGCGCAACGACTCGCGGAACGGAATCGCGTCGAGAGCGCGATAGCGCATGTTGACGGTTTGGCCGCCGAGCGTCTTTCCGCTGTTGCCTTCGCCGGTTGGCTGGGCGTGAAACGGCTTGGAGAAAAGTTCCGAATCGCACCAAGCGTAGCCGTAATAATCTTCCGTGCCGGTGCCGAAGTGCGACGGGAATTCCTCGCCATCCACATAAATCTGCTCGTCGCCCTCGCCCCACCACTGCTGGCCTTTCGGCCCGCCGGTGCGGTTGCAGACGTGGAGCGCGTCGCCACAATAAACGCCGGGTCCGCGCAGCTCCGCGTAGTTCACGATGCGGGCGGCCTCGGCGGTTCCGGCCCGCTCGATCTGGATGTTGTCGTGCGGGGCGGACTTGGCGTGGAAGTGCATCGCGCGGTCGGTCCAGTTGAACGGGGAAACTTTTGCGAAGCCGGAAAGGTACACGTCGCTGTTGCCGGGATTTTTTACTTCGATGCGGCAGGAATGCGCGAAGGGCATCAGCCAGCAGGAGGTGAAGCCGCCGTCACCATCGCACTCGGCGAACCACGTTTTGAAAGACTTGTTCTGATTGCCGGAGCCGAACAGATCGCCGAACGGCACGGAGACGCAATACTCGCCGTCGAAATTCATCTCGACGCGCACGTCGCGCAGCGCGGCGGAAACATCAGCGGCAGCGACGCGGAGACGCAGGACGGAGACCGCGCCGGGTCCGCCGGCTTCCAGCGCGACGGCTTCGCCCTTCGGGCGGACGGCCAGATTGATTTCGCGCGTCGTGCCGCCGGTGTCGGCGCCGTTGTGCGCGAGCCGCGCGGCGGCGAAGGCGATCAAATCTTTCGACTTCGCGAAGCGCTCGGGCGTGAGCGATTCGACTTCGACGCTCGACGAATAGCGGCGGCAGGTGATGTTGAAGTACAAAATTTCGTTAGGCTCCTGCCAGTTGCCGGGCACGAGCGCGCCGCGCGGCTCGTAGGTGACCTTGCACTGCCGCTCGAACGGAATCGGCAGGTACAAATTCCACGCACGGCCGTGCGCGACCGAATACGCCAGCGGATCAGGCGCGAGCGCGGGGCCGAAGACATCGTGAATCGTGCCCTCGATCAGCGGCTTGTTGTAGCCGTCGAGATAAACGCGCAACGTCCCGTCGAGATTCCGGCCGGTGAGCCAGAAGCGCACGATCGCGCCCGGGCCGTGCGTGTCCATCATCACCATCTCCGTGCGGCCCGCGTTCGTCTCGACGCCGGCAAACTGGTTCCAGTCGTTGTTGGCGAACCAGGTCTTCGAGTCCTTGTGATCGGTGCTGGTGCGGTCATAGGACGAATACGAGACGCACGAGTAGGCCGGGTCCGGCATCCGCGCGGGCGCGGCGTGGTCCGTCATTTCATCCAGCAGCGAAGTCAGCGTGACGAACTTGCCCGGCGGCGGCGTGCTGCACGACGACACGGCCAGCGACAGGCCCGTGAGCGCCAGCGCGGCGGCGGTGGAACGCAAACGAAAGTTGAACCTCTTCATGGTCTGTTCCTTTTTTCGAGCAACCTTGCGCCGGAGTCTTCCAATGATTGGAAGTTTGCGCAACGCCAATTTCCAATCATTGGAAGCTTGCGGAGCGCGGCGG
The DNA here is from genome assembly GCA_903906425.1 of uncultured bacterium. Lineage (GTDB taxonomy): Bacteria > Verrucomicrobiota > Kiritimatiellia > CAIVKH01 > CAIVKH01 > CAIVKH01. The sequence goes on along the minus strand of CAIVKH010000115.1, from coordinate 24,117 downwards.
ATTATTTTTCCGCAGCGGCGCGATACGCCCGCAACCATGCGTCAGGATCTTTGCCTGTCAAGGCGGTCCACGTTTCGCTTTTGTAGGAGCCGTCCTTCAGCGCGCGATTGAGTTTCGCGAGGAGGCCGGGGTTGTTTTGCGACTGGATCCAGAGCAGAAAGCGCGCGGGGTCGCGATACGCGTTGTGGTAGTCAATTTTTTCCGCCGGGATTCCGTCAACCGCAGCGCGCCACGCGTCGTCCGGCGGGCTGAGTTCGTAGCGCACGGCCTCGGCGAGGCCCTCGACCAGCCAGCCGGGCCGCTCGCCTTTTCCCGAATAAGACTGCACGACGTGCGTGAGTTCGTGGATGAACAGGCCGCGCACGTCGTCGCGGTTGCGGATGATGTGCGGGATGCTCAGCGTCATCACCGTGCCCGAAACGTAGCCGGGAACGCCGGGTTTCATGTCGTTGCGAAAACGAATTTCGAGATCGCGCAAAAGCCCGTCGGTCGGCGCGTCGAGCAGCGCGACGATTTTCGGATAGTAGGTGAAGAACCAGTCCGCGACGCCGTCGAGTTCGTCGCGCATGAGCACGCAATAATTTGGCGGCACCTTCGTGAAATCGCATTTTGCCGTCAGCTTGCCGAACGGTGCTTTTCCCGGCACGCCCACGACGACCTTCGGCAGCACGTCATCCTCCATCGCGATTTCGCGGATCGCAATTGGCGCGATGCCGTCCGCCGTCGCGCGGACGCGGATCGCTGCCACCGGCCCGATTTTGCCCGACCATTTTGCCGCGCCATTTTCGAGCGGCACCGCGGACGAAAAAGTTTTTCCGTCGGTGGAAAGTTCAAGCACGCCAGCCGCGAAAATATTTCCGCCGTCGGGCTTGCCGGTGACGACGCGGACCGAGGTCAGCTTCTGCGGCTTGCCGAGCGTCACGGAAATGTAATCATTGCTGTACGGCGGACGGAAACTCTGGAACCACGTCGCCTCGTCGCCGTCCGCGACCGCGCTCACATCGTGGGCCTTCAGGCCCGGCATCGTGGACTCGACGCGCAGTTCCGCGCGCGCGGTGAACGCGATCAGTGAGATTGCAATTGCGGTGCGCCACATCATCGAAGACCTCCTGTCATGCCAGCCTTCGACACGGACCGCTTCGCGATGTTCATCGCACGTCGCCGGGCTTCACGCCTTTGATGTAGCCGTTGAAGCCATAGAAGGTGGGCTTGAAATCGCCGTCCATCGCGATGTCGGCTTTTTCCGGAACGTCCATGCCGAGGCCCCAGAACACGGCGTTGACGATGAGCCGCCGCAGGCCCTCGTTGGGCAGGTCGCTGGCCGCGCCCATCGTGGTGCAGAAGATTTTGTTTTCTTTGCCGCCGGCGTTTTTGTTCACGCGCGTCCAGGCGACCGGCATCATCGGGTTGTTGATGTCCTGCTCGACCTTGTCGGTCGTTCGGCGCTTTTTGTATTCGGCCGGCGGCGCGTTGCAGTCCATGGATCTGAGCACCTGGCCGCGCACGAGGATCGTCGCGTCGGCCGGCGGGTAGGCTTCATAGACATCGGTGCTGACAAAAATTTCCGCCACGCCGCGCATGATTGGCAGCCTCTCCATTCCGGGCGCGATGATCCCGCGCGTGGCCTCTTTTTTGTGGCCGCCCCAGTGATTCACCCATTCTTCGCCGAGCACCATCTCGCCGAAGCGGTCGTAGCACTTGAACGGGCCGTCCTTGATTTGAAACGCGTGCGTCGAGGTCCGCATGGCGACGACCGGCACGCCGCGTTTGATCGCATCGTCGAAATGTTTCATCGCCGCGTCCGGCCAGTGGCGGTAGCGCAGCAGCATCACGATCGCATCGGCCGAATCCAGCGCCTCCGGATTCGTGAGGCTGTCGCCTTGGTTGGGGTTGATCGTTCCGTCCTTCGGATCAACCGAGAAGCAGACGGTGCAGTCGAATCCGTGCCGGCTGAGAATTTTTGCGAGCGCGGGCATCGCCTCTTCCGACCGGTATTCCTCGTCACCGGCCAGCAGGACAATCTTCTTCCCCTTGCCGGGGCCGTCGCCGCCCTTGACTGAAAAACAGTCCTGGGCCGCCGCCGTCCACGCCAGCGCCGCCATCATCAGCCACCATGTCGCACCACGAATATTCATCATCATCACCGGAACCCATCCGCGCATCAATACGCGGCAGACGCCCTTTCCGTCTGAATATTTTCCCGCCCGCCCGCGACTCTCCCGAAAAATCTGGCGGCGAAATGCACGGCGGAAGATTCCTGGCGGGCAAATTTGTGGCGGCGCACGAAAGCGCGGGCGGCGACCAGAATTTTTCCAATGATTGGAAGTGATCGGATGCGATCATTTCCAATCATTGGAAATTACGATTGCTCATCGCAGCGGGACGGGGGCGTTGGGGTCCACCGGCTTGGGGGCTTCGACCAGCGGGGTGGTGGCGGCGCGATCCGTCGGGCGTCAGAAACACAAATTCAGCAGAATGGTGCGGGGAACGGGACTTTCCACAATCTCGTTGAAGAAACCAATCTGGAGGCCATGCATTCGAAGGGTTGTGTTGGCAAAACCAATTTGCACTCCGCTAACTTCATTGGCGTCGTTCCGGAAACCGAGCTGAATGCCTTTGACGCGATTTGCACAATTGTAAAAACCCGCCTCGATTCCGGCGAGCTGACCGGAGACGAAATTGACGGGACCGACATCAATTCCAAAGACATTCCGGTTGCGCCCTTCAAAGAGATTCAAACGGATGCCATAGACATCCTCATCAATAGTTGCAAGCTGGAGAGGTTCGAAGATGGATAATTGGAGTGGCGCAATTGAAGCAGATGCCTTGTCGCGAAGCGTGAAAGGACGACATAGAATTTCGATTTCAACGTCCCGGTAAATGTCCAGGGTTTTCGAAACCGTCGTGTCATACATGGAAGGTCCGTTGCATTCCTTGACGGAAATTTCATGCCTCCCTTCCTGCGTCTCGATGACGCGGACCGGTGCATAGGCGTCAACCTGCCCGACGAATGTGCCATCCAAATAGATGCCGTAGGTCGTGGATGGTTTGTCATTTCGCGCGATGTCATTCAGCGAGATCGTGACCGTTGCCCTGACCGGCACCGCAGGCGCGGCATCGCCGAAAACCGTCAGGGAAGACGCGAACAGCAGGGTCAGGAAAAAAAGGGGCCGAAATGTGAATCTGCAACCATGCATCTTCATTTTTATCTCTTTCATTTCATGATTCCTTTCTAAATTTCCAATGATTGGAATTGATCGTTTGCGCTTATTTCCAATCATTGGAAATCACGATTACTCATCGCAGTGGGACGGGGGCGTTGGGGTCCACCGGCTTCGGAGCCTCAACCGGAGGGGTGGCGGCGGCGGGCACCGGTACGGCCGCAGGCGCGACGGGCACCGGGGCTGCGGGCGCGACAGCCTTGGGCACGGCGGGTGTGGCGGCGGGCGCGGGCTGGGTTTGCGGAGCGTCTGCAGGCGTAGCTGCCGGCGGAGTTGTGTTCGATGCACGGGCCGCCGGCGCGGCAACCCGGATGTCGTCCGGCGCGAAGCTGGTGGAGACGCGCGAGGGGGAATCTTTTTCATTCTCGTCCATTTTCAACAGGCGGGTTTTCCGGCGCGCGAGAAGTTCCTGCAATTCTTTTTCGCTCATGCGGGGCAGTTCGCTGTCGGTCCAGCCCTCGTGCCAGCGGGTCTTGGACGAACCCGATGCGGCGTGGAGGCGCGCGGTTTCTTCGCGGGCTTCCTCGGGGGATTTGAGGACATAGGGCGTGATCAGCACGAGCACCTCGTTGCGCTGGTCGAGGAGGGTGTCCGAGCGGAAGAGCGCGCCGAGGATCGGAATGTCCATCAGGATTGGAATGCCGATCCGGGTCTTGTTTTTTGTGGTCTGGGTGAGGCCGCCGAGAATCACGGTCTGGTTGTGGCGGACGGAAACATTTCCACTCATGGCGCGATTGTTGATCGTCGGTTGCGTAGTTCCGCCGCCGCCGGCTATGCTGCTGTCTTCCTGTTTGATTTCCATCTCGACGACGCCGTTGGGATTGATGCGCGGCGTCACCTTGATTTCGAGTCCTACGTCCTTGTATTCGTAGTTCACCGTGTTCTGGCCGGTGTTGTAGCCAACGGTTGCATTCTGGATCGGAACCTGCTGGCCAACCTTGATGTCAGCTTCCTTGTTATCGGTGGTCATGATTACCGGAGTGGAGAGGACGCGTGCGTCAGATGAACCCGCGGCCAAGTGGATTATCATGTCGAGATTCAAGCCATACAACGTCGTGTAGTAAGTGAGGTTATCGACAGCGCTGGGGGGAATAATTGTGCCGCGGTTAACATCGGCACCGTCAATGAAGGGACCCGATTGGTGGCCGGCCGTGCTGCCGCCGCCGAAGCCCATTATCGGTTGCGACACATTCATGCCGCCACCGGGGCCGGGCTTTGTCGTGTTGTAGGCAGTCATGGATTTTTGCAGCCATTCAATACCGTAGGAGACATTGTCGCCGAGCGCGACGTTGATGATGACTACCTCGATGAGCACCTGTGCGAGCATCACGTCGAGTTTGTCAATGATCTGGTCCAGGGCGGCAAGATCGTTGCGCCGGCCCATGAGCAACAGGGTGTTCGTCGGTTTGTAGGCCAGAATGCGTGTGTTCGGCGAAACGCGGCCAATCACATCTTTCTCCGCCTCGGTGATAGGCGCAAGGCGGGCACGAGGAGCGGCGGGTTGTGGTGCGGCGGCGGCCTGGCGCGCAGCGATGAAGTCGCGGATCGTCTGGCTGCCTGCGCCCGCGGCAGCAGTGCCCGGTGCCGCAGCGGCCGCCCCGGCGCCGCTCTTGCTGGTGTCTTCCTTTGCCGCGCCGATGAATTCATTGAGGATGCTGGCGATCTCCTCGGCCTTGGCAAATTGAAGCGAAACCACGCGAAGGGTGATTTCCGGATCGGTCGCCCGGTCCAGCACCGTGATGATCTTGTCGAAAAATACAAAATTTTCCGCGCGGGAAATGATGAAGAGCAGGTTGAGCCGCTCATCCGAAACAATCTTCACTTTGCCATGGATGACGCCGCGTTCGGCGGCTTCCTGCGGAGTCTCGCCGCTGGGCGAAACGGTGGTGGTCGTCGTCCCTGCGGGCCGCGGCGCGCGAATAACTCCGGGCGGCGTCGGGAAAGCCGGCGTGGGAGAAACGACCGGGTTCTCAATACGCGGCTTTTCTTCTTTGCCCTGCTGCGTTTCGGCAATCAACTCGTTGAGACGGCTGGCGACTTCGGAAGCCTTCGCGTAGTGGATTTCGTAGATACGCGTTTCGATCTTCGATTCCACCGGCTGGTCGATGTAGGCGAGAACTTCTTGAATGCGATTGAGGTTTGATCCGGTGTCGGTGATGAGGAGGCTGTTGGTACGCTCGAAGACCTGGATTTTCCCGTAGCCATGCAGAAGCATTTGCAGGATGGGCTGCGCTTCCGCCGGCTCCATGTACTTGAGTTGAATCACCTGGCTGACGAGCTGGTCGGCCTCGGGGAATGCCTTTTCCGGCGGCTGAAAATTGATCTTCTTTCCCTCGGGCTGAATATTGGCAATCGGCACCACCTTCAGAAATTTGTCACCCATCTTCACCAGGCCCACGTTGTTCATGGAGAGCACCGTTTCAATGGCCTCCAGCGCCTGTGGAATTGGGATCTTGTCGTTGCTCGTCAACGTCACGGTTGCAGTCACGCCCGGCGCCTTGATGAGCATGCGCCCTGTCCACTCGGCGACATTGTCCAGAATCAGATCAAGCGGCGAATCCTTGTACTTCAAGGCAACGAATTTATTTTCCGATCCCGGCGGCAAATCAGTCGTGAGCGTGCCCGCCCCTTTCGACGGAGTCGCGTTGGTTCCGCCCGCATTGGCGGCAGCGTCACCCCCTGCCGTCGCCGATGCGGACTTCGCGGGCGGACGGGGACGGAAAGGAGTCATTCCCGTTGGCAGGATCGGAGCGACCGGCATCTTCGGCGTTGTTGCCGGCTGTGCCACCGACAGCGGAGTTGCAGGCGCTGGCGTTGCCGACATGGGTGCTTCCGGCACGGCGGGCACGACGGTATTTGTCGGTGCCGCAGCGGGAATCTGTGCCAGCAAGGCGGTGGACGGCCCCATCGCCAGCGACAGCAGCAGCGCGCCGCTTATGGGTTTTTGAATCTCGCGAAGACGACGTGTGTATTTGTTTTTCGGACTCACGTTCATTTCCCTTCCTGCTGGCCTGACGCTTGGGGTATCGGCGGCAATGTCGGCAGCCGCCGCGTTGCCGGCGCTGACAACATTGGTCTTGCTCCGGACGGCCTGATAGTGGGCCGGGCAAACGGCGCATTCGTCTGCGGTGCGGGTGGCGGCGCGGCAACCGGCATATTCGTGTCAGCCGCGACAGGCACATTCGACGGCGCGGGCTGCGGCTGATTTGATGGAACGGGCATAGCCACCTGCGTCTCGGCAGGCGCGGCATTTGACGTGATCTGGAGAACGGGCGCGGGCTCATTCGCCGCCGACACCGGCGCATTCGTCGCCGCTGCGGACGCGGCTTTCGTCGTGCCCGGCTTCTCGCGCATGAATGCATAGAACATCTTGAAATTCCCGCGGAGCCGGCCCGCCTGCGTCGTGTTCTGCGCCGGTTGGATGTTGATCTGGCGGATGTCGAGCATTACGCCCTGGCCCTGGACGGCGTGCAGGAAATGCGTGATGCTTTCAAGCGTTCCTTCCCATGCGCATTTGATGGCAATTTCCGAAATGTCACCGGTGGGCTTTTCAGCATCCGGTTCGAGGAGCGAAAGCGACAGCGATTGATCGTCGGCGATTTTCTTCACCGCCAGGATGATCTGTGCGGAAACCTGTTCACCCGGCTTGAACCGTGGCAACTGCGCCCGCAGCGATTCGAGTTGTTCCTCGAGTGGACCGCGCTGGGCGATCAACCGCTCCAGGACAATCTTTTCATTTTGCAGCTTGGCCCGTTCGGCATGGGCCTTCTGAACGTCCTTCAGCATTGGAGCGGCAACAACCCACGAAACGAGTCCGACAACGACCGCGCTGGTTGCGCTCGCAAGAAGAAGTTCACGCCGGGAGAGACTCATTTCTTCTTTTCCTCCGGCTTCTTTTCTGCCGGCAGAGTAATGACAGCCTTGAACTGCGACTGCGGCCTCCCGTTGCGCGGCGGCGCGGTGGTGATTTGGCCCGGCTCAACCTTCGGAAAAAATTTCGATGTTTGCAGCTGCTTGAAGAAATCCAAAATCGGTCCGTCGTTGTCGGCCAGGCCGCGCAGGCTGACCTGTCCATATTTTTCGTAATTGAAGCTGCTCAACTCGGGCCCGGGCGGCATCAGCGCACAGATTTCGCGGATACATTCCAGCGCCGAGTAGGTGCGATCGGCATAGGACTGAAGCGACTGCACCTGTTTCTGCACGTTGCGGACCTCGGCGGCCTTCTTGTCGAGACGCTGCAGCGAGAGCTTGAACTGATAGGTCGCGTTCTGCTCGTTGTGTGAAAAGGCGAACAGTCCGCCGATGGCCGCCATCCACAGGGCGAGCAGCGTCGCGGCGATGATCACGACCCTTTTGCGCTCTTCGCGGCTGATGGCCGTGGCCTTCCATTCCGGCGGTGCCAGGTCGAGCGATGCGCCGTGGAGTTCGTGAACGCGTCGCGCGAGGCCCTCGCTCAGCGGCGCGAGCGACTTGAGTTGTTCAGAAGCCACATGAAGCCCGCATGCGAGATTCAGGGCGCGGAGAAACTCATCACTGATGCCGTCGCCGTGCCAGACGTGAATATTGTCCACGTGACCGGCGCCCCATTCGGTCTCGAGCGTTGTCAGCGTGTACTGGATTTCATCGGCGATTTCGCGCGCGGCCTCCTCCGGGTCCAGGCGCAGCGAGCCGAGCGAACGGATCAGCAGCGGCGAACCGTCCTGCACGATCACCATCTCGATGCTGCCATCGTCTATAATGAGTAGCACCTGCCGGCCGCTGTCGGCAATACGGCCCTTGGCCTTCAGCAGCCACCACCAGCCCATGATTTCAACATCAACGCGCTGCGGCAGAACCCCGGCCTGCGAAAATGCGCTGCCCATCGCGTCCACGGTCCCGCGCGGCGCGGCAGCGACGAGCACGCGCGACTTGTCCTCGCTCTGCGAGAGAATCTCGTGACCGATGCACATCTGGTCCACGGGAAACGGCGAGAACTTGTCCACCTGCAACTCGGCCATGCTGTGGATTTCTTCCGGATCGGTGGACGGCAGCTCGACGACGCGGATCAGCGTGGTATTGGTCGGCACCACAAGCGTGACGATGCCCTTGACGCCGGAGCATCGCGCCTTGACCTGCGCGGTCATTTGAGGACTGCCGATGTCGGCTTCCGGCGGCAGGTCCAGCGGAGCGTCCACCTGCTCGGCGACCTCGACGCCGCCCTTCTTGTCACGCAGCGACGTCCACGCCGCACGCGTGCGACGCAGGAGCAAAGCCGTTGTCAGTTTTTCAGCCATTCTAAATTTTGGAATGGGCAAAGCAGCTTGTGGTGGCACCCTGCCGGCGATCCCTGCGCACTCCACACTCCGCATTCCGCATTCGTTCTTTCACTGCATCAATTCTTCCCGCCAGAAGACGGGCAGCATCTTCTTGCCGGTCTGCTGGGCGATGACCCAGATGCCAGCCTTCACATTCTTTACTTCACCGATCGACACGATGCGAAGAAACTTCCGCTCCGTCGTCGTAATCCTGTCGGCCAGCCGCGGGTCCATGCCGGTCTTCGAGATCACGTCCTGAACGTTCGCGAAGCCGTCATCCACCGTGCCCATCTGCCCGTCCACGCCCGACCGGAACTGGAGGATTTTTTCGACCACATAATCCTCGATGTTCGGCAGCGTCATCAACACATCACGGCTGGCTGAATTCACGTTCACTCTGCCGTCGCCCCACGTCGTGAGCAAGCCCGCAATCCCGCGCAGCGGCGGATCCTTCTGGTTGTACGGCGACTCCCCGCCATAAAGCAAAGCCGGCGTGAAGCCCTTGATCAGCAGAAGCTCGTCCACCGTGTCAATCGGCCCGTTCTTCGGTTCATAGCCGCGGCTCGTGTAATATTCATCATCTTTTTCCGCCCCGTTGAGATGGTGATTGTCATCCGGGTCAATCCAGTCCTTGAAGCAATCAATGATCTCGTCCCACTTGTCCTTAGGCACCCCCGCCTGGTCGAGGATCTCCTCCCAATCCTGGTCGGTCAGCGTATTCACATTCCGCCGGCTCTCCTCCGGCATCACCGAAATCGTGAACGACCCGTCGCCCAGATCCTTCTTGATGTTCGACACGCCGATACCGCGCGAAATGTTGTACGCCGCCAGCGCCATGTCCGGATCCTCGCCATCCTCCAGCGCCAGCCCGCCATCCGTGTTGAAATGATTCGGCGTCTCCCGCGCCAGCATCGCCTCCGTCCACGAGATGCCCGCCTGCGCGATCTCCTGCGCCTTCAGCCGGTTTCGCGCATACGACGTGATCGTCCCCTCGATCTTCATGTCATACGCGAACGACGCCACCAGCATCGAAAGCATCAAAAGCACCCACAGCACCACGATCAGCGCCGAACCGGACGTGCCCGACCTGCGGCCGGCCATTCGCCCGTTGCGATTTGAACTCCGGACCCTGAAATGATTCTTCCCGCCCCGCCCGCCCGCCGTCGCCCGCAACTTCCAATGATTGGAAAAATCCGCCGCGCAGACTTCCAATGATTGGAAAAAATCACCGCAGAAATTTCCAATCATTGGAAATTTCCGGTCAGAAATCTGATCTCTGAGCTGCGGCTTCTGAGCGCTGGTCATCACCGCCTGCCCCCCGTCGGCGGCAGGGGCGATGGCTTGCGGCCCGACGTACCCCCGGGCCCGAAGGATGACGAACCGCCGGGCGTCGGAGCGATCGCCGGCATCGTCGGCCGCGAGCCCGTGCCGGTGCCGGCGCTGCCTGTGCGGCCCATCGAACCGGGCATCGAAACGGGCATTCCGTTCGGCAGATGCTGTCCGCTGCCAATCCCGACGACCCCGCCGGCGCCAGCCGCCGCGTTCGTGCCCACCTGCGCCGGCGATGTCGCCGAAGCCACCGCCTGCGTCACCGCCGGCGCAATCGGAATTTCAACCACGCGCGAAATCACCATGGGCGGATCATCCTCGTGAACCGGCGCGATGGTCAGCGTGATCTTGATCAGGTTCGGGATCTTGTTGGTGTCGTCCCACGAATCGCCCCAGCTTTTCAGGTCCGCGTCGTACACCTGGCAGTCGAACGCCGTCACGCGCGCCGAGACGATCCACGGCTCGACCTTCTCCTTGTCCATCTCCTTCATGATGTGCGGCAGCGCCCGGATCGAGAGGCCCTCGTGCCCGGTTCGGTCCGGCCCGACCGTCACGAAAAGCCGGTGCAGGGAATTTTGCAGCGGCGAATCCGACGGGATGAACGCGCTGGACGAAGTTACGAAACTCACCTCGTCGTGCGCCGACGACTGCGTGCCGCGGTCTTCGAGCCAGAAGCCATACACTTTCGGATTGTTCGGGAAGAACGCCTCGGAGCGCAGCGCCGCGACGAGCTGCTCGATCACGAAATCGCCCTGGTGCAGCTCGTCCATCGATTCCTGCGCCAGCCGCCAGGCCGTGATCGTGTTGGTATAAATCATCGCCACCAGCGCCATGCACATCGTCAGGATCGCCACGGAGACGAGGATTTCAATCAGCGTGAAACCGCGGCGCGAGACCCGGGACCTTGGACTTGGGACGCGGGGCTTCACTTGATGGCCTTCGACGCTTCCTTCGCGCTGTAGCGATACGTCACCAGTTGCTCGTGGCTTTCCTTGCCATTCTCCGACCACGTCACCGTCGTCGTGATCACGAACAGGCCGAACTTTTTCTCGCCCACCGGATCGATCGTCCGTTTCCACGAATATCTTTCCAGCTTCGGATCATCAAATTTTCCCTCGCCGGCAATGTCCTCGTAATCTTCGACCACCTCGATCGGATTGTCCGCCTCCACGCGCGAAAGCAGATCGCGCGTTGTATCGAAAATCCGCGCGTTGCGGGCCACCGCCAGGCATTGCGACACCGCCGCCATGATCATGCCAAGACCCATGGCCAGGATCATCGAGGCGAGCATCACCTCCATGAGCGTGAAGCCCGCGGAGGTCCTTCCGACCCCTGACCTCTGACTTCTGGCTTTTGGCTTCATCCTTTGCCCTTCTCCAGCATCTTCGACTTGACCAGTCCCGAAACACCGTCCATCTCGACCTCTGCCGCGCTGCCGCGCGAATCTTCTATCCTGATCTTGAAGCCCGACGACGACCCTGAACGGTTAAAGAAAATCCAGGAGACTTCCCGGCTCCGGCCATTGTCCCCGGTCACCACGAGATCCTTGATCGCCACGCCCTCTTCGAGATCGCGGATCATTTCCGATTTGATCGCAATCGGCTTCACGGGCGCATTGGTATCAGACACACCGTCCGCCGATCCGCTCGAAACATCCGCGGAACCATTCAGGCGCATCGCGCGGGCATTGCGCTCATCAATGAATTTGTCCTGGTCGCTTGCGCCCGGCGGCTGCGATAGCGAGACCAGTTCGAGCTGGCCCGCGCCGCTGTCCATCAGCAGCGCCATGTCCTGCTGCTTCAGGATCGAAATGGCCCGCGCATATTTCGCGGTCATGATGACCGTCTGCGCGGAATTGCGCAGTGCGGCCCCGCGCTGCGCCTCGACGAAATACGGGATGGTCACGGCCACGCAGATGCCGATGATCGCAATCACCACCAGCATCTCGATCAGAGTAAAGCCGCGCCGTTTCATGATGGAATTTACATTCAATGGCGTGCGTTGTCCCGCGGGCGCGGGACGCACGCTCTCCCTCCCGCGCGCGCCGGTTCCCTGCGTCGGCGCCGGTTTTACGGGTGCCCGGCCGCAGCGTTGTGCCGCGCGCTCATGTTGTAGTTCGCAATCACCGTGCCATCCGGCGCGGTGCAACTGATTTCATAGGTGTAACCGGGATTCGACGACGACCCCGCGTACGTGTATTCGCCGCCCCACGGGGTCATCGGCAGTTCGTTGCCGCGCAGAAATTCCTTCACGTCGTCGAGCGTCGCGGGATATTTCCCGTTCTTCATGTTGTAGCTGTCGCATGCTGTTTCGAGCATCCGGATCTGTGTTTTCGCCGCGTCCTTGCGGGTGCTCTCCAGATATTTCGGCACCGCCACGCCGACCAGCGCCACCAGCATTCCGATGATCGCCACAACCAGCAGAATTTCGATCAGCGTGAAGCCGCGCCGTTTCGCCTGCCGCATTCGTTTCGCCGCCCAGTTCAATTGTCCCTGTCCGTTCATGTTCGTTTCCTTTCGACTCAATTTTCTTATTGCGAGTTCAATCCGCTCGTCATCTTCAGCACGGCCATCAACATGCTCACCGCGATGAAGCCGACCATGCCGGCGATGAACACCATCATGATCGGCTCGATGGCCGTCGTGAACATTTTCACCGCGCGATCCAGTTCCTTTTCATAGCGGATGGCGATGTGCTTGAGCGAGCCTTCGAGATCGCCGGTCTGCTCGCCGACGGCCAGCATGTCCGTCAGCAGCTCGGGAAAAATTTTTCCGGCGGCCAGCGGCGCGGAGATGGTCGAGCCGTCGGTCACGCGCGTGCGCGCCTCGTGAATCTGCTCGGCGATGACGACATTGCCCATCGTGTTTTCGACGATGCCCAGCGCCTGCACCACCTGCACGCCGTTGGCCAGCAGCGCGGCCAGCGTGTTTGCAAACTGCGCGTAGGCGTTTGAGGTGATGATGTTCTTCGCCAGCGGCGCGCGCAGCACGAACCGGTGCCATTTCTTCTTTCCATTTTCCGTCTTGATCCAGCGGCGGAACATGACGACCCCGCCGAACACCAGCAGCGCCAGCAACCATCCGTAATGCAGCAGTACCTTGCTCATGCCGATCAGGATTTGCGTCGGCAGCGGCAGCGTCTGGCCGAGCTGTTCGAAGATGGACGAGAATTTCGGGATGACGACGACCATCATGAAAATCATCGTCATGATGCCCATGGCCAGCACGATGATCGGATACGTCAGCGCGCCGGTGACTTTTTCGCGCGCCTCCTGGACGCGCTCGAAATGTTTCGCCAGCCGCTCCAGCGCCTCGGCCAGCTTGCCGCTCGCCTCGCCCGCGCGGACCATGTTGACATACAGATTCGGGAACGACTGCGGATGCCGCGCCAGCGAGTCCGAAAGGCTGTCGCCGCGGATGATGTCGTCGCGCAATTGCAGCACGATCAGGTCCTGCGCTTTTTGCGTTTTGCGCCGCGAAAGCGTGTTGAGCGCGTTGCCCAGCGTCATGCCCGATGTGATCAAATCCGTAAGCTCGCGCGTGAACAGCAGCATCTCGCGCATCTTCATTTTCGGCGGGCCGCTCTTGCCGAACGAAAACGAAAAATTAGCCTTCGAAAACAGCGGCGCTGCGGCGCCGGCCTTTTGCGCGGCGGATTTCGGCGCGGGCGCCGGCGGTTTCGCCGCCGCCCCCGGTTTTTGCGCCGCAGCCTTGCCCTTCTCCACGGCGGCCGGCGGCGGCGGCGCGTTGCCGGCAACTTCCGTCACGCTGATCGGCGCAAGCCCCTTGCGCTCGATCAGGACCATCGCCGAGCGCCGGTCGGTCGCGTCAATCGAGCCGGTCGTTCGCTCGCCCTTCGGCGATTTTGCGCTGTAGTTGTATCGGGCCATCGGATGGTTTCAGGTCTCAGGTCTCAGGTTTCGCTTTTCAGATTTCGTTCCGCGACTTCCAGTCATTGGAAATTTCCGCATTCGCAGTTTCCAATCATTGGAAATTACGTTTCCACCATCGCCTCGTCGGCCTCGGCGGCGCGGATGACTTCTTCGAACGTGGTGATGCCCGCGAGGACCTTGGTCCAACCGTCGTCGCGCAGCGTGCGCATGCCGTGGCGCAGGGCTTCCTGTTTGATGATGTTCGAGGAGCTGCGCTGCACGATGAGCGGGCGGATGTTGTCGTCCACGACGATGATCTCGTAGATACCGGTGCGGCCCTTGAAGCCGGTGCCGCGGCAGTCTTCGCAGCCTTCGGGGTTCGCCTCGTAGATCGTGCCTTCCTTGAGGCGGTCCATCGGAAATTCTTCGGACGCCAGAAACGTCTCGTCCACTTTCCACGGCCTGCGGCAGGCCGGGCAGAGCCGGCGCACGAGGCGTTGCGCGACGAGACCCTCGATGGATGACGCGACCAGGAACGGCTCGATGCCCATGTCAATCAAGCGCGAAACCGCGCCGGCGGCGTCGTTGGTGTGGAGCGTTGAAAAAACCAAATGTCCCGTGAGCGCGGCGCGACTCGCGATTTCCGCCGTTTCCTTGTCGCGAATTTCGCCGACCATGATCACGTCGGGGTCCTGGCGCAAAATGTGACGAAGGCCGACGGCAAACGTCATGCCGATTTCAGCGCGGACATGAATCTGGTTCACGCCGGGCATTTCATATTCGATCGGATCTTCGATCGTCAGGATTCGCAGGTCGGTCGTGTTGATCGTGTGGAGCCACGCGTAAAGCGAGGTTGATTTTCCGGAGCCGGTCGGGCCGGTGTTCAGCAAAATTCCGTGCGGCTTGTTGATCAGCTTGACCAAGACTTTTTCGTCTTCCGGTGCGAGGCCGAGCCGGTCCATGCCCATCATTCCGCTCGAACGCATCAGCAATCGCAAGCTGACGCTCTCACCATAAACCGTCGGCATCGTCGAAACGCGCACGTCAATTTCTGCGCCCTGAATTCGCAGGCTGATGCGGCCGTCCTGCGGCAGGCGCTTCTCCGCGATGTCCATGTTCGACATGACTTTTATGCGCGAAATGATCGAGGCCTGAAACCGCTTGAGTTGCGGCGGCACCGGGATCGGATGCAGCACGCCGTCAATGCGGTAGCGGATGCGCAAATCCATTTCCATCGGTTCCAGGTGGATGTCCGTCGCGCGATCCTTGTGCGCCTCCCAGATGATCTGGTTCACGAATTTCACCACCGAGGCCTCGGAATCGAGATCGCTCAGATCCTGCTTCAATTCGTCTTCGCCCGGCATTTCGATGCGGTTGTCCTGCATCATCCGGTCGAACGTGTCCGCGCCGACGCCGTAGAATTTTTTCGCCGCCGTCGAAATATCGCCCGACGTGCTCAGCGACAGCCGGACCTTCAGGCCGGTTGCCATCCGCAGCGCGTCCATCATGCCGGGATTGAACGGATCGCACGTGGCGACGCGCAGCGCGCCGTTGTCCATTTCCAGCGGGATGACGTTGTATTGGAAGATCGCCTTCGTCGGCATTTTTTCGAGGATGTCCGGCGTGATTTTTCGGTCGTTGAGCCGGATGAACGGAACTTTCAGCACGCCGGCCAGCGCGCGGATGAACGGGTCTTCCTTCGCGTAGCCCTGGTCCACGACGATCTCCGGGATCGGCTTGGCTGCGCCCGCGTTGCGCTGGAGCACATCGAGAATCTGCTCCCGCGTCAACACGCCGGTCTCCGTCAGGATCGTCTCCAGCCGGTTATTTTGCATGGTTGCAACAGTCATGGACAATGCTCATTCGACAATCGAATTCCAAATCCGTTCGCAATATCCTACGGGTCGCATTGCGCCTCTGTCAACGCGCCGCTCTCGTCTCCGCCGGGTGCCAGTGAAAACGGTCTGGACAAAACCGTGCCTTCATGCATCTTTTATGCAGATGAATCTTGCATAATATGCATACAGGTGAAACATGCGAACGACACTCGATTTGCCCGAACCCTTGATCAAAGAGGCCATGAAGTCCTCGCATCACAGGACGAAAACGGCCGTCATTATCCAGGCGCTGCAGGAACACGTCAGACGAAACCGGCTCCAACAATTGAAGGCATTCAAGGGCAGGATTGATCTCGGCATTGATCTCGGCGTGCTTCGCAAGCGGACATGAGCGTGCTGGTGGACAGCTCCGTCTGGATCGAATATTTCCGCGGAGGAAATGTCATTGATGCGATGGACTGGCTGATTGACGAAAATCTCATCGTCACGAACGACCTTGTTCTCGCGGAGATTCTGCCGCCGCTGCACATCAAACGGCAACACGCGCTCGTCTCCCTGCTCGGCGAGATCCCGCTGCTTCCGCTCGAAATAGACTGGAAAGGCATCGTGCAACTTCAGGTCAAATGCCTCGCGAACGGCATCAACAAGGTCGGCGTCCCGGATTTGATCATCGCACAAAACGCGATGCAGAAATCTGCCACGCTGTTTTCGCTGGACAAACATTTTCGCCTGCTCGCCGGCCTTGTTCCGCTGTCGCTCCACTAATATTCACCTGGCGGCTTGCAAACCATCCAGCCACACGGAAATTTCCGCGCGCCATTTCACCGGGTCGAGCCGGATCAGCGATTCGTGGCCCGCGCCTTCGAAAACCACCATCCGTTTCGGGCCAGCCAGCCGCGCGAAAACGTTCGAGCCTTGCGCGAGCGGCGCGCGCACGTCGGCCGAGCCGTGCATCCACAGCACCGGACATTTTACGCGCGCCGCAAAATCCGCCGGATTGTTTGCGAAAGCGTTCATGCCTTGCTGGACGCCGCCCCAAAAGGTGAGGCACTGCGCCGCGGGGAAAGCCGGCAGGCCCATCGAACGAAACCGCGCCTTCACCGCACCAAGCATCGTGTCAAACGTTGAAACGATGACGACGCCGTCGGGCCGCACGCCGAGATCTGCCACGGCGCGCAAAATCGCGGCGCCGCCCATCGAAAAACCGTAGAGCACGAGCGGCCGCGGCACGTTTTGCGTCTGAAAAAAATCCACAAAATGTTTTACGTCGTCCGCCTCGTTCCAGCCGAGGCTGGTCGAATTTCCGCCCGATCCGCCGCTGCCGTGAAAGTCCAGCATCCAAACTTCATAACCGAGATCGTGCAGCGCCCGCGCGACCGGAACGAGCGACGCCTTGCAGTCCGCGTAGCCGTGAAACAGCGCGACCGTGCCGCGCGGATTTTCGCGCGGAATCCGCCACGCCTCCAGATCGGGCCGTCCCGGCGCGCGGAGAATATTGGTTGTGAACGCGAGTCCCTCTTCCGCCGGCGAGCGGAAATTATCCGGCTTCGGAATGCGGACGCCGGTGAGGATCACTCTTATTTTTTGCGCCGGCGTCAATTGTTCGATCTTCGGCGTGCGCGCGCCGCCGGCGACGAAAAACAGCATCGCCCGCGCGTGAAAAAATGCGACGGCGTTGAGCAAAATAAATCCGCCGGCCGCCAGCCAGAAAAGCCGGCGCGCCCACGCACGAGAAATTGGCGAACGTTTCGTCATTTGATGTCCGACCTCTGCCCTCAAAACAAAAATATGACAAGCGAAAGTCCGCCGCGTTCGCCGCGCCGCAAAGATTCCTCCGCGGGTTCCAATCATTGGAACTTTGCGGCCGCGGAGTTTTTCAATGATTGGAAATTTGCGGCGATCTGGAGTGAATCATTGCGTTGACATGTGGAGCGGCGGGCATATCGTAACGTTCCGAAAAATATGAGTTCACTTGCATCCATTGCGCGGGCGACAGGGCTGGCGGTCACGACGGTTTCGGAAATTCTCCGGAACAAGCCGGGCTACAGCGAGACGACGAAGCAGAAGGTCATGGAGGCGGCGCGGAAGCTTTCGTACCGGCCGAACAGCGCGGCGCGGCAGTTGCGCGGGGGGCGCAGCGGACTGATGGCGGCGTTGATCGGGCAGAATAATCCGCAGGCGAATTTCGACCGGCTGGCGGCGCTGGAGCGGGTGGCGTATTCGCGCGGCTACCGGATGATGATCGGGCAGATTCATAATTCGGACGGGCGGCTGGATGAATATCTGCGGGATTTTGCGGCGCGCGGCGTGGATGGAATTTTCTGGCTGCACCAGCCGTTCGCGCCGCGCGGCGAGGATCAGCAGCCGGGCGTGAGCCGGCTCGGCAACATCGTGTCGCTGGATCACCCGGTGGCGTCGGACGCAGGCTGCGTGCGGATTGATTATGCGGCGGGCATCGAGCAGGCGATCGCCTATCTGGCGCGCAGCGGGCACAAGCGCATCGGGCTTGCGATCGCGGCGGCTGGCGCGAAGGGCGATCCGCTACAGGCGCGGCAACTCGGCTATAAGCGCGGGTTGCTGGCACAGCAAATCGAATTTCAGAAGGACCGCATCTGGATCGGCGACGGCGCGGAGACGCCGAACGCGGCGCACCTGCAAAGCCTCTTCGACCAGCTTGTGCAGCGGCAGAAGTGCGATGCGATCCTCGCGTCAAACGATGTCTGGGCGGCGGAACTTTTGCGCGTGCTCCGGCGCGCGAAGCTGCGCGTGCCGCAGGATGTGGCGGTCGTCGGCTTCGACAACCTGATGTTTGCGGCACTGTGCGATCCCGCGCTGACGACGATTGACCAGCAGCACGACGCGTTCGCGACCGCGGCGGTGAACCTCATGGAGCAGACGATGACAGGAAAGGAAGCGCAACACCGCGAAGTCGTCATCCAGCCGAAGGTCGTGGTGAGGGAGTCGGCGTAATCATGAATACGAAATTTGATTTGCGCGCCATCGGAAATGCTTTCGCGATTCACGGGGATTTTTCTGCGGCGGTGCCGCACGGCAGCGGACATATCAATGACACGTTCGCGGCCACCTACAACCAGGCGGGCCGGGCGGTCCGCTACATCCACCAGCGCGTCAACCACAACATTTTCAAAAGCGTGCCCGCGCTGATGGAAAACATCGTGCGCGTCACGGAGTATCAGCGGGAGAAGCTGATCGAGACCGGCGAGCCGGCGGCATCGCGCCGCGCGCTGTCGCTCGTGCCCACGCGCGACGGGAAGTGGTTCCATCGCGACGCGGACGGGAATTTCTGGCGGACCTATCTGTTTATCGAGGGAGCCAGCACGCACGATGTGATCGAGACGGAGGGGCAGGCCGAAAAAGCCGCGCAGGGTTTCGGCGCGTTTCAGAAGCTCGTGGCGGCGCTGCCGGGCGAGCGGCTTCACGAGACGATCCCGGATTTTCACAACACGCCTGCGCGCTTTTCGCAGCTCGAACTGGCGATCGGAAAAGACGCGGCCCATCGCGTGGCGAAGGCGAAGGCGGAGATTGATTTTTGCATGGAGTGCAAGCCGTGGGTCGGCCGTTTCATCGAGCTGAACCGCAGGGGCGTGCTGCCGGAGCGCGTCACGCACAACGACACGAAGCTCAACAACGTCATGCTCGACGACAAGACGCACGAACCGGTCTGCGTGATTGATCTGGACACGGTCATGCCCGGACTCGCGCTGTACGATTTCGGCGACATGGTCCGCACAGCGACGAACTCCGCGCCGGAGGACGAGCGCGACCTGACGAAGACTTTCGTCCGCATGAACATTTTCCGCGCGCTGGTCCGCGGCTACCTTTCGACGGCCCGCGATTTTCTCGAGCCTGCGGAGATCAACCAGCTCGCGTTTGCCGGCCAGCTCATCACGTTTGAAATCGGTATCCGCTTCCTGGCCGATTACCTGAACGGCGACGTCTATTTCAAAGTCCACCGCGAGGGCCACAACCTCGACCGCTGCCGCACGCAGTTCCAGCTGGCCCGCGAAATGCAGCGGCGCATGGAGGAAATGGAAGACATCGTCCGCGGCGCCATTTCAAACGCGGAGACGGTCATCCTGACGGCGTGAGGGGCCACCGGAGCTGAGACGGAATTCCAGCGGGAGAAAACATGTCAAACTACCTCATCACCGGCGGGGCCGGATTCATCGGCTCGCACATCGCCGAGGAACTTGTCGCCGGCAACCACAGCGTCCGGATTTTCGACAACCTCTCGTCGGGCCACCTGCGCAATCTCGATCATCTCAAGGGAAAAATTTCTTTCATCGAAGGCGACGTGCGCGATCACGCGGCTGTTGAAGAGGCGATGCGCGGAATCGAATTTTGCTTTCACGAGGCCGCGCTGGTTTCGGTTTTCGAATCGGTCGAGAAGCCGTTTGAAAACCACGAAATCAACATGACCGGTACGCTCAACGTCCTGAACGCCGCAAAAAAATCCTCGGTGACGCGCGTCGTTTTCGCGTCGAGCGCGGCGATCTACGGCAACGACCCGGAGCTGCCGAAGCGCGAGGAAATGCGCCCGCAGCCGGCGTCGCCCTACGCGGCCGGCAAGATCACCGGCGAATATTACCTCTCGATTTTCGCGCAGCTTTACGGCGTGCAAACCGTCGCGCTCCGCTATTTCAACGTCTTCGGGCCGCGGCAGGACCCGCACTCGATGTACTCCGGCGTGATCTCGAAATTCACCGCCGACATCGCAGCCGGCCACCCGCCGTCGGTCTTCGGCGACGGCCAGCAGACGCGCGATTTCGTCTTCGTGAAGGATGTCGTCCAGGCGAACATCAAGGCGATGCATTCGCCGGACGCGGGCCACGGCGAGGCGTTCAACGTGGCGACCGGCCAGACCGCGTCGCTGCTGGATTTGCTGCACACGATCGGCGACCTCACCAACAAAAATATCATTCCTCATTTCAAGGAGGCGCGCCGCGGCGACATCCGCCACTCGTCCGCAGACATCGCGCGCGCCCGCCGCGTGCTCGGTTACGAACCGCGCTTCACGCTGAAATCCGGCCTGGAAATCCTCCTCCGCGCGCAGGGCGTCTGACCACCGCCGCCGCGCAAGTTTCCAATCATTGGAAAATCCGGTTGCGCAAACTTCCAATGATTGGAAGTTGCCGCGGGCCGGTTTGCGATGAGACTTCCGGCGCAGAAAGAAACGCGGGCGTTGCTGGCCTGTCACCGACGGATTGGGGGTGGTGGGTCCACCGGCAACAGCGCAACGCCCGCAAAAAATCAAATCACCTCAAAGTTCTGGCGGAAGAATTCTGCGGGCCGGACTGTAGGCGGAAAATTCGGCAGACGTGGTGTAGTGAAATCGCCACACGCGGTGTTCGCGTGAAATTCATCGGGCCGCATTTTCCCGGTCAAAGAACTGCCGGCCGTTTGCGCGGCCGTCGCGCAAGAAATCACTGGCATGGCGCGACCCCGTGTTCGAGGGCGAACTTGATGAGGGCGGCCAGGCTGTCGAGTCCGAATTTGTTCATGATGCGTCCGCGGTAGGTGTCCACCGTGCTGGTGGCGATGCGGAGGCGGCCGGCGATCTCTTTGCTGGCGCGGCCCGAGACGACCAGTCGCAGCACTTCGCGTTCGCGGCCCGAAAGAACGTGAAGAGGATTCGCGCGATTGGACGCGTGGGGCGAAAAACCGTGCTGCGAGGCCGCCGGGCAGGGAATAATGCTCGGGTGCGGGCGGCCTTCGAAGGCGGCCTGAACCGCCTCGATCAAATCGGTGGCCGAGCCGGGCCGCGCGATGCAGCCCAGCGCCTGGCCGGCGAGAAGCTGGCAGAGATGATCCGGGACCGAGAGCATCAGAAGCATCACGATATTCAAATGCGGAAAGGCATCGCGAAGCTGTCGTGCGACCAGAAGGCCCTGCAATTCCGGCATGGCGACGCCGATGACGATGATGTCGGGCTTGTGTTTGCGCACCAGCCTGACCGCCTCGCGGCCATCGCCGGCCGCGGCCGCGACGGCGATTTCGCCGGACGACTCCAGCAGGAGCGAGAGGCCCTGACGAACCAGCGACTGGTCATGAACGAGCAGAACACGGACAGACTTCATGTGGACCAACAAGCGGCGGCACGGACGCCGGAAACGATTTTATGCGGCACTGACATGGATTGAAAGTGCCACGCCATCGCTCGCCGTGTCTATCGGGGGAATCAGACAGATGGTGTAGAGGATTCGCTACGGCGGGGCAAAAGCGGTTCCGGAATCCGCATCATCGCTCAGGATTTATTTCCGGGGGCAATTTCGTGGACGAGCGCGAACTTCACCAGCGCGGCGACATTTTGCACGTCGAGCTTGTGCATGATGCGCGAGCGGTAGGTGTCCACCGTGCTGGTGGCCAGGTGCAGCTCCGCCGCGATCTCCTTGCTCGACCGTCCGCCGACGACCAGATGCAGCACATCGCGCTCGCGGTCGCTCAGGCTGGCCAGCGGACTGGGCGCGGGCGTCGCCTGCCGCAGGCGCACAAAATTTCCGACCACGACATCGGCGATGCGGGGACTCAGGTAGCGGCGGCCTGCGCGCGCCGCGCGGATCGCGCAGAGCATTTCCTGGGCGGCCGGCTCCTTCAGCACAAAGCCCAGCGCGCCCGCGTTCAGCGCGCGGAAGATGAAATCGTCGCCGGCGTCGGCCGAGAGAATCACCACCTGCGTGGCCGGGCACTCGCGCCGTATCTGCTCCGCCGCGCCGATGCAGTTGGACTCCGGCAAAACCAGATCCATCATCACCACGTCCGGTTTCAGCTTCCGCGCGTCCTGAACGGCGGTGGCCCCGCTCGCGGCCTCGCCCACAATTCGGATGTCGGGCTGTCCCGCCAGCAGCGCGCGCATCGCCTCACTCAACACGGGCTGGTCGTTGGCCAGCAGGACGGTTGTCGGCGTCAGCTTTTTTATCGTGGATTTGCTCATCATTTTTCTTTCGCGCCGCCGGCGAAGCATACCACACCTGCCGGGCTTCCGCCGGTCCCGGCAGGAACTCTTCCAATTATTGGAAAACAGCGCGGCGGTCATTTCCAATGATTGGAAATTCCCGTTCCTTCTGCCACGGTCCGGCCATGAAAACTTTTCTTTCGGCGATCTTTTTCGGCATCGCGGCAAACGCCATCGCGGCGGATTTTCGCGTGACGGATTTCGGCGCGGCGAATGACGGCGTGACGCTGGCGACGCGCGGCATCCAGGCGGCGATTGACGCGGCCGCGGCGGCGGGCGGCGGTACGGTGATCGTGCCGAAGGGAATTTTTCTGAGCGGCTCGATCTTCGTGAAAAGCAACGTCCGCTTCGTCGTGAGCGAGGGCGCGGAGATCCGCGGCGTGCAGGACGACAAGGAATATCCCGAAATGAAAACGCGCATCGCGGGCATCGAGATGGTCTGGCCGGCGGCGCTGATCAATGTTTGCAACGCGACGAATGTCGTCGTCGAGGGCAAGGGTTCGATTGACGGGCAGGGTTCGTTCTGGTGGAAAAAATTCTGGGGCGAGGACGGCAAGGGCGGAATGATGAAGGATTATGTCGCG
This sequence comes from uncultured bacterium, assembly GCA_903906425.1. Lineage (GTDB taxonomy): Bacteria > Verrucomicrobiota > Kiritimatiellia > CAIVKH01 > CAIVKH01 > CAIVKH01. Next base: position 1,007 of record CAIVKH010000115.1, on the reverse strand, counting down.
CGCGGCCTGCGCTGGGCGGTGGATTACGACTGCAAGCGCGTGCGGCTTGTGCAGGTTTATGAATCGTCCGGCGTCGCGCTGCGCGGGCTGACGCTGAAGCGGCCGGGATTCTGGACGGTTCACATTTGCTATTCGCGCGATGTCACCGCCGACGGGCTGACGATCCGCGCGAATATTGGCGGCAAGGGGCCGAGCTCCGACGGCATTGACATTGATTCGTCGCGCGATGTGCTCGTGCAGAATTGCGACATTGATTGCAACGACGACACGCTCTGCCTCAAGGCGGGCCGCGATGCCGACGGGCTGCGCGTGAACCGGCCCACGGAAAATGTCGTGCTGCGCGATTGCGTGATTCGCGGCGGGCAGGGGCTCTTCACGATCGGCAGCGAAACTTCCGGCGGCATCCGGCATGTCGAGGCGTACCGGCTCAAGGCGGTCGCCGACACGGGCGACGGCATCCGTTTCAAGTCGGCGCGCACGCGCGGCGGCGTGATCGAGGACATCAACATCCACGACATCGAAATGGACGGCGTGAGCCGGCCCATCGTTGCGACGCTGAACTGGTATCCGAAATACAGCTACGCGAAAATTCCCGACGGCATGACCAACGTGCCGGAACATTGGAAAACTCTCGCGAAGCCGGTGCCGCCGGAAAAGGCGCTGCCGCATTTTCGCGACATCCGCATCGCGAATGTTCACGCGAAGAATGCGAAGAAGGCTTTCGAAGTCGAAGGCTACGCCGAAGCCCCGGTGCAAAATGTCGCGCTGGAAAATGTGGACATCGAAGCCGCCGAGCCGGGGCGCATCCGCTTCGCCGACGGCTGGACCGCGAAGGATGTCCGCGTCGTGGCGCGCGACGGGAAAAAGGTGCGGCTCGAAAACTGCGAGAACATGAAACTGCCCGAATCGGTTTTCGCGGCGGGGAAATGATATTCCTTATATAAGGGGATCACATCGTCCCGGACGCGATCCGCTCCCGTGAAGGAGGGGACGGCTGGCCCAGCCGT
>CAIVKH010000114.1 GCA_903906425.1 uncultured bacterium | reverse complement strand
CTCCCCCTGTTCGGCGTGGTTACCGATACTCCGAGCCCTTTACAGAATCACCCGCACTGATTCACGGGTCACGAGAAGCATGGCATCGGGCATGTATGCCTCCAGTGCCTCGACGGCCTGACGAGCCGTCTCGTAGTCAGACGGAAAGATGACTTCGCCATTACGGCGAAGGTTCCACTTCCCGTGGACTTGGACAACGGTGAAGAACATTTCGTTCTTCACAGTGGCCTTCTCAATCTTGACCCGTGGCAGTTCCGCTGCCATCTTCGCCAGTGCGGCGAAGGCGGGGGGCGTGACCCGGTCTTGGCCGGGGCGATCGATGTGGAACATGGTTCCACCGGACGTCTTATACGTCCCAGACTTGTATTGATTTCCCATACTCTACCTCCTATGTTTTTTGCCGGAATCTTCCGGCGGTTCTTTCCAGTCATTGGAAATTCACGATGCCATGTTTTCCAATGATTGGAAAGCGCGGTCTATTCGGGATCAGGGTGGTCGAGGCGGATGAGGGCGTGGCCGAAGTCGAGGTGCGGCACATCGCGGTTGGGCTGGAGTCCGGCGCGCATTTTGTAGATGCGGGTGTTGCCGCGGACGAGAATGCCGGCGCGGACAAGACGGTCGAGCTGTTTCAAGGCGGCGGAATTGGAGATGCCGCCGAGCACGCCGGCGATTTCGCCTGCGGTGACATGGCCGTCGCCGGTGACCATGTAGTAAAGGATTGCCCAGCTTTGCCGGCTCCCGAGTGTGGTGAAGATGTCTTCGCGGCGGTAGGCGGGCGGGGCGACGGCGGCTTTGGCGGGTTCGGTCATGGCGGCGGTTCCTTTCGCAGGGAATTCTGGGATGCCCTGCGTTCATTTTCGCTGTTTTGCTTGGCTTTTCTGCAAATCGTCCTGATTAAATAATCCGTATGCGTCATGAATTGATCGGTCTTCATATCATAATCGGCAGCCTGGCGACTGTCATACTATGAAGAGGAATCATTACACATAGCCAGCATATTGTTATGCTTCTCTGGCCGATTATAATAGGAAATAAGGCTCGCATAATACGACGCTCGGAAACGCTTATACTCCATTTGCCATTGATTACATTCCGTTCGCGATGGATTATGCTCCCCGCATTTGCGAATTTTCGAGGGCCGCCTGCGCGGACAAACTGCCCGGCTCGCTTCATCACATCGCCGGTCGCAAGATGTCGGTGCCGACAGAGCGGACCAGCTCGTCCATCGACGTCTCGCCGCGGCGGACCAGATCGAGGCCGCTGGCGCTGAGGGTGTGCATGCCGCGCTTCAAGCCGAGTTCGCGCAGCGCCGCGGCGGTGGCATTGCTGCGAATGGCTTCCTGCATTTCGGCATCGGCGATGAGCAGTTCGTAGAGGCCGGTGCGCCCGCGATAGCCGCCGAGACATTTCTCGCAGCCGACGGCGATGAACTCCGAGGTAGGGCGCGGTGGCTCACCGCGCCGTTCTGCATCGGGATGCGGCGCGCTCGGCGAGCGCGCCCTACCTGTCGGCTTTCGGCAGTGCGGACAAAGTTTTCTCACGAGCCGCTGGGCCATGACGCCGCGGATGGCAGCGCTGATGAGATAGCGTTCGAGTCCCATGTCGCCGAGGCGGACAATCGCGGACGTGGCGTCGTTGGTGTGGAGCGTGGCGAAGACGAGATGGCCGGTGAGCGAGGCGCGCAACGCGATCTCCGCGGTTTCCTGGTCGCGAATTTCGCCGACGAAAACGACGTCGGGGTCCTGGCGCAAAATGTGACGCAGGCCCTGCGCGAAGGTGAGGCCGATCTTCGGCTTCACCTGAATCTGCCCGATGTCGGGCAGTTGGTATTCGATCGGGTCCTCGATGGTGAGGATGTTGCGGTGCTCGGTGTCCATCTGCTGGAGCGCGGCGTAGAGCGTCGTGGTTTTGCCGCTGCCGGTCGGGCCGGTGACGAGGATGATGCCGTTGGGTTCCTGCAACAATGTTTTGAATTGTTCGAGGATGTCCTCCGGCATTCCGAGATCGGTCAGCGGCAGCGCCATCGCCTCGCGATTCAGCAGCCGCAGCACGATCCGCTCGCCCTCCGCGACGGGCACGGTGGAAACGCGGATATCAATTTCGCGCTCGCCGACGCGGACCTTGACCATGCCGTCCTGCGGCAGCCGCTTCTCCGCGATGTCGAGTTTCGCCATGACTTTGATTCGCGAAGTGATCGCGGCTTCGAGCTGTTTCGGCGGCGCAGTTTGTTCGTAGAGAAATCCGTCAACGCGGAAGCGCAGCCGGAGTTTCGATTCGAACGGCTCGATGTGAACGTCGGATGCGCGCTGCTTGAGCGCATCGAGCAGAATGGAATTGATGAACTGCGTCGCCGGCGCGTTCGCGCTGGCGCGCAGCAGGTCGTCGCTGCGCGGCGCGGCGGTTTCATCGCCGTCGGCCTCGGCCATCGCTGACATCGCGGCGCGGCTGCCGTCGTCGCGTTCGAAATAGCAGTGTTCGATGGCGCGCAAAATTTCCTCGCGCGGGGCGAGCAGCGGCAGCGGCTCGACGCGCAGCAGGACGCCGAGATCATCGAGCGGCTGGATCGCGGCGGGATCGGCGGTGGCGATGCGGATGGTTCCGCCGTGCCGCACCGGCAGCACCGCCCGGTCGCGCGCCCAGTCCACCGGCACGATCTTGACCAGCACGGCATCGAGCATCGCGTCGTCAATCTTCTCGACGAACGGAACCGCGATTTTTTTCGCCATCGCGCGCATGGTTTCGATTCCGGTCATTTCGGAATTTCCAATGATTGGAAGTTTGCGCGGCCGGAATTTCCAATGATTGGAAATTGCGATGCGCGTTTTGCGGTCGCGCGCATTTCCCTATTTCTCCGATTTGCGGCCGGCGGGGACGGGCATGTTCGGGTCAATCTGCGTTTTCTTCTGCCATTCCTGTTTGAAGGCGGCGGCTTGCTTGGCGTCGGTGACGATATGCGGGGTGACGAAGATCAGCAGGTTGGTGCGCTTGAGGGAGTCGGATTTGGATTTGAACAGCCAGCCGAGGATGGGGATGTCGCCGAGCAGCGGCGTCTTGCCGGTGGAGTTGACGCGGTCTTCGCGCAACAGGCCGCTGATGATGACGGTCGCGTCGTTGCTGACGGTGACGGTGGTGGTGACGTCGCGGCGCGCGATGGTCGGGGAGAAGCTGCCGGAGACGCCATTGTCGGTGATGGCCTCGATGCTGGGGTTGAGCTTGAGCGTGATTTCGTTGTTGGGATTTACGTGCGGCGTGACCTTGAGTTTGATGCCGACGTCCATGCGGTCAATGTTCTGGATGACGTCGCGCGCCGTACCGCTGCCGCCGGCGATGGTGGAGCGCAACACGGGGATGTTGTCCACGACGTTGACGGTGGCCTCGGCGTTGTTCTGCGCCCATAGCGGGACGTTGGAGAGAATCTTCACGTCGGTGTCCTGCGCGAGCGCCTGGATGGCGATGGGAATGTTCGGGATGATCGTTCCCGCGGCGTTGGCATAGGTGCCGTTCGCGACGCCGAGCAGCAGGCCCTGCGGAAAAGTTCCGCTCGTGGTCGCGTCGCCAACCGGATCGCTGGAGCCGGGGCGGCTGCGGCCGGCGACGGTGACTTTGCCGGCCTTCGGCTGATCGATGGCGTTCAGCTCGACGCCCAGATTCAGATCGTGATCGGCGGACACCTCGGCGATGACAATTTCAACGAGCACCTGTTCGGGCATCGTGTCGAGCTGTGCGACCAGGTTGCTGACGATCTGAAAATCGCTGGACGAGGCGTCAACCAGCAACGCGTTGTTCGCGGCGCTGCTTTCGAGCGCGATGCTGGTGTGCTTGTCCTTGTCCACGGTCTTCGTGAGCAGCGCGGTCAGGCTTTTGGCGGCGTCCTCGGCGAGCAGATATTTCAGGAAGATCGCGTGCAGCCGGCCCTGTCCGGTTTTCGGTTCGACATCGAGCATCGCGATGATTTTCTTCACGTCTTCGAGTTGCAGCGGCGTACCGATGACGACGACGCTGCCGGATTGCGGCGAGGGCACGACGAGCACATCGGACGGCAGCCCGGACATTCCTTCGCCGACTTGCTGCAAGTGCCGCGCGACATTTGCGCCGGCGGTATCCGCGCCGCGGATCGCAGACATCACCTGCTGCGCGATTTCATCCGCGCTCGAATGCGTGAGCTGGATGACCTGGATCGTCCGCGATGCGCCGGCCTTGTCCAGTTCCGCGATGATCTTTTCGGCCTGCCGCACGTTGTCGGCGGTGTCGGTGATGATCAGATGATTGGTTCCGGGAAACGCGGCGACCGCGCCTTCCTTGCCGCCGCGAATCAGCGGATCGAGAAGTTTCTTCAGGTCAATCGCGCTGACGTGATTGACCTTGATGACCTTCGTGACGAAACCCGAAATCGGCGTCTGCATGTCCGCGCCGATGACCGTCCCGGCAGCCTCGCCTTTCGCAAGCGGTACGACATGGACCGCATCGCCGCGGTCTGAAAGCGAAAATCCCGATGCTTCGAGCGCGGATTGCAGCAGCGGCAAAACTTCGTCGCGCGACAAACGCTCCGGCGAAACTACGGTGACTTTCCCGGCCACCTTGTCATCAACGATGAAGCGCCGGCCCGTCATTTCCCCGGCGAGTTTGACGAGCAGCCGGATTTCCACCTGGTCGAAATTGAAATTGAATGCCGCCGCCTGTGGCGTGCTCTTCGCCGGCGCATTCGTGTTTTCCAGCAGCTGCGCGGCAATCGCCGTGCTGACGGCGCCCGTCAGCGCGGCCAACAATGCGATTTTTTTGCCCACGTTCATTTCGTAATGCCGCGCTCGGAACTTTCGATGAATCGAATGACGTGTTCGACTTCCGGCGAGGTCTTGATCTCGGCGCGGATCTTTTCGAGCGCCTGTTTCGTGTTGAGATTCGAGCGATACAGGATTTTGAAAATCTGCTTCACCGCGGCCTGCGCTTCCGCGCCGATGCCGGCTCGTTCCATGCCCACGGAATTCACCGTCTGCACTTCGAACGGATTTCCCTCGGCGAGCATGAACGGCGGAACGTCTTTCACGACGCGCGAGCAGCCGCCGATCATCGCGAGCCGTCCGATTTTCACGAACTGGTGAATGCCGGTGATGCCGCCGAGGATGGCCTGGTCCTCGATGATGATATGGCCCGAAAGCCCGACCGAGTTTGCGATGATGACGCGGTTGCCGACGATGCAATCGTGCGCGATGTGGCAATACGCCATCAGCAGACAATCGCTTCCGACCTTCGTCGCATCGCCGTCAAACGTCGCCTGGTTCACCGTCACATATTCGCGGATCGTCGTGCGCGCGCCGATCTCGACGCGCGGATTTCCGCCCTTGAATTTCAAATCCTGCGTCCGCGTGCCGAGGCTCGCGAACGGATAGACGATGCACTTTTCGCCGAGGGTCGTGTGGCCGTCCACGTTCACGTGCGATTTGAGTTCGCAGCCCGCGCCGATCTTGACGTTCGGCCCGATCACGCAATACGGCCCGACGACCGCGCCGTCGCCGATCTCCGCGCCCGCCGCCACGACCGCCGTTGGATGAATATTTGCCCCCACGCTCAATCCGCCTTGTATGCGAACATCAGATCCGCCTCGCAGGCCAACTCGTCGTTCACCGTAATATTGCCATGCAGCTTCGACATGCCGAGACGCGAGCGCAGGAACGTCACCTCGATCCGCAGCTGATCGCCCGGCACGCACGGCCGGCGGAAGCGCGCGTTGTCGATCGCGAGGAAATACGCAATCACGCCTTCCTTCTTCAACATGCGGTTGACCAGCACGCCGCCGACCTGCGCCATCGCCTCGACCTGCAGCACGCCGGGCATCACCGGGTCGCCGGGAAAATGTCCCTGAAAGAACGGCTCGTTAATCGTCAGATTCTTGATCGCCACGACCCGCACCTTGTCATCGCACTCCAGCACGCGGTCCACCAGCAGCATCGGATACCGGTGCGGCAGAATCTTCAAAATATCTTTCGCTTCCAACAACGCCATCTCAACCAACTCCCGTCCGGGCTGACCGGACTTTGCTTTTTTGAACGCGCGACTCTACCGGCACGCCGCACAAAACCAACAGGAAAAAATCGCCCGCCTGAAAATCTTCACGGCCCGCCCCCGCCCCCGCCCGCTGCCCGGCGAAGGGCGCATCGCGATTTTACCCCGCGCAACTTCCAATCATTGGAAACTCCCGCCCGCGCAATTTCCAATCATTGGAAATCCGGACCCGCCGCCCGCGCATCACGGCCGCGTCACGCGCAGGCGAAGGAAACGATTCGTCGCGGACGGGACCGTGTCCTGCACAGAGACGACTACGGGCGTGCTGGTGCCGGATTCGATGACGTTGGTCGCCCCGCCCCATGAGCCTTTTCAGCCATGCCAGCTCGTCGTGAGGCGGACCGTGTGGGTGCCGCGCCCGATGCGCCGCGGCCAGGGACAATCGGGATTGTAGGGCGTCACATGGGAGCGTTCGCCGAATTCGTGGAGCTTCAAATCGCGCGCCGCGATCTTGCGGGCGTATGCGACCGGGTCCTTCACATTCACCGGCACGTGAACGAACGCGCCCGTCATCGGAACCTCGTCCATCAGGCGGAAGTCGCCCGTCACCCGCAGCTCCTCCGCGTCGGCTTTCTCCTGCTTGCTGCCCTCGTCCGATTCCGATGCTCGGATTTCCCCGTCCATCTCCATCGTCAGCAGCAGGCCGTTGCGACGGATCACGCGCAGCTCGTGCGGAGCCAGCTCGAACGAGGCGGGAACGGTGTAGCGACGCTCGACGATGTTCGTGAATGAACCGATCAGCGGGATGAAGTCATTTTCGCTCTCCCCGCCCACGTGAAGATGCCCCAGGTCCTCGCGCCAGTCGGTGATCTTCAGGCTGATCGGGTCAACGGCGAGGCACCACATTTCCGGCAGCTCATAACGATTGCCCCCGTCCTCGTCCGCCGGGACATAATACAGCACCAGCCGCCAGTGCTGCTGCCCCCCGAAATACTCCTCCAGCCCCAGCGTCACATCCAGCCCGCTCGAACTGCGCACAAGACTGAACCGCCTGTCATTGACCGTCAGCATGGCCACGAACCAAGAAACTATTCGGCAGCGTGTTGTCCATATCTGCTGACCCCGTCATCTCCCGGTCTGCTTCGAATCTGTCACCGCGATGTGCATATGTTACCTGACCCCGTCATCCCCGGTCGTTGAACCGGAAAATTCATTCAGATGATGGTCCTCCTTGAATTCTTTCAAGCTCTCCGATTGCCGGTATTGCACCCCGTTCATGCCCACGCCAAAATCGTCTTCTGAGTAATACCATTTGCCATCCGATGCCTTGCCGATAAATAGGTTATTGAACTGCCAATTATTGTTCGTGGCGTCGTTGCAATAGACAATCCATTCTCGGGAATTGAAAATCAGCAAGTGGCTTCCAAACCAAGGAAAATCAGGAGAATCAGGAAAGCCGCAGAAAGTGCTGGAGCTTTGGCCGACACGAAGGAGGCGGCCTTTTTCGTCCTTAAACCAGTTCGGTTCGCTCATCCATTTGGAAATATCGGCAATGGCGGCAGCTTTCCAACGATTTGTATTCCACCGCCGATATAAGGCATCCACCGGATACTTAACAAACAGGCAAGCCAGAATCGCGAACGACACGGTGTACGAAAATGCCAGAATACATCTTTCTAGTTTCGTTCTCATGCCTGCCTATGCGTCTTATGCTAACAGTGCGCCATCCTGTAAGACAAGCTAGCGTTGGCATCACAACCGCATCGTGAGTTCCAACCATTGGAAAAGTGCGAGGCGTTAGTCTCCAACGATTGGAAAGCGCGAGAGGACTCGCGCAGTCCAAAAGGCAATATGGACTGCGGCTGTCCTCTGCCGCTTTTCATTGCGCCTCCACGGTCAGGGTGGCGACGGGGTCGAGGCCGCTGTTGCGCGTGTAGGTTCCCGCCGGGTCGCTGCCGCCGGTCTTCGTGCCGGTCCAGACTTCGATAACTTCATGCGTAACGAATTTGGTGGCTTGGATGACGAGTTTCCAACAGCCCGTTGTAGCCGGGGTCGGTGACCCCGGTTGGCCGGGATCAGCGATCCCGGCTACAGGTTCCCAGAAAAGTTTCTGCGACGCGCCGGTGAGGATCTCGGCGGGGTTGTCGTTGTGGAGGTGGCTCCAGCCGGAGCCGAAGTTGATCCAGTAGCCATTCTTCATTCCGGGGGCGGTGCCGGGTTTGAGATAGGAGGACCAGAATAAGTCGCCGCCGGCGGAGTAGCGGGATAAGTCGCGATGGAAGGTGCCGTCCCAGCGGATGCCGCCGGAGATGCCGCGGTCGAAGCAGGGGGCTTCGGGATTGGGTGTGCTGCCGGCGTATTTGATGCCAGAGTTATATTTGGGCCGGAGCACGTCGCATTCGGGCGATGCGCCGACCAGACCGTCGGCATAG
>CAIVKH010000113.1 GCA_903906425.1 uncultured bacterium | reverse complement strand
GAGTCCTCTGCTCTAACCAACTGAGCTACAGACCCGAAACTCGACTTGCGATTTTAACCTACATTTGCAAAAACACGTACTGGCAAAAACTAAAATCACAAAAACCTTAACCTTCGCTATCCAGAAAACTCTTCAGCTTCTCGGAACGAGATGGATGACGCAACTTGCGCAGCGCTTTCGCCTCAATCTGACGAATACGTTCGCGGGTCACATCGAACTGTTTGCCCACTTCTTCCAGCGTGTGATCAGTGTTCATCTCGATACCGAAACGCATGCGTAATACTTTCGCTTCACGCTGAGTCAGGCTGTCCAGAATATCGGCCGTGGCGCTGCGCAGACTCTCGTAAACCGCAGCTTCGATCGGCACTGTGGTATTTGAATCTTCAATAAAGTCACCCAGATGCGAATCATCATCATCGCCGACCGGGGTTTCCATCGAGATAGGTTCTTTAGCGATCTTCAGAATCTTGTGGATCTTGTCTTCTGACATTTCCATCTTGGCGGCCAGCGTTGCGGCATCTGCTTCCTGACCGGTTTCCTGCAAAATCTGACGCGAGATGCGATTCATCTTGTTGATAGTTTCGATCATGTGCACCGGAATACGGATGGTGCGCGCCTGATCCGCGATGGAACGCGTGATCGCCTGACGGATCCACCAGGTCGCATAGGTCGAAAATTTGTAGCCGCGACGGTATTCAAATTTATCTACCGCCTTCATCAGACCGATATTACCTTCCTGAATCAAATCAAGAAATTGCAAACCACGATTAGTGTACTTCTTGGCAATCGAGATCACCAGACGCAAGTTCGCCTCAATCATGTCGCGCTTGGCGCGGTGGGAACGGGCTTCGCCATTGGTCATGCGGCGGTTAATTTCCTTCAGATCGGCGATCGGCAAACCGACGCGCTTCTGAATGTCGATCAGATTTTGCTGCTTTTCAAGAATCGCGTGCTGATAGCGAGACATCATCTCACTGTATGGCTTATTAGCCTTGATTTCCTGAGCCAGCCAGTCCATATTGACTTCGTTACCAGGAAAGCTTTTTATAAACAACGGTCTAGGCATCTTGGACTTGTTGACGCAAATATCCAGTACACCGCGCTCATTGCTGCGAATTTCTTCAACCAGACCGCGCATGGTGTTGCACAGCGCTTCGACCTGTTTGGCGGTAAAACGGAACGCCATCAACTCTTCGGTGATGCCGGCCTGATACAAATTATACTGTTCGCTCAGATAGCCATGCTTCTCGAAAGCCTTGCCCATCTTGGTGAACAAATCGGAGATCACGGCAAAGCGCGCAAGCGCATCGGCCTTTAATTGCGCCAGATCGGCGGCGGCGGCCGCTGCAGTCGCCGCAGCAACTGCCTCTTCATCTTCGTCGCCTTCTTCCTCAGAACCCGATTCAGATTCTTCCGAAGCTTCCTCTTCTTGTTCGCCGTCCTGCTCGTGATCTTCATCATCGTGCAGACCGGATTCATCTTCCATCTCGATTTCAACAAAACCATCGATCAACTCATTGACGCGAATTTCGTCGATTTCAATCTTGGCTGCCAGCGACAAAATTTCCGCGATGGTCACCGGACAGGCCGAAATCGCCTGGATCATGTTGCGCTGACCTTCTTCGATACGCTTGGCGATCTCGATTTCTTTTTCGCGAGTCAACAGATCGACCGTACCCATTTCGCGCATATACATGCGCACAGGATCAGTCGTACGACCAAATTCGGAATCCACCGTCGACAGTGCCGCTTCTGCTTCTTCAGCCGCATCATCATCCGCCGCCGTCGGCGCAGAGTCAGTCATGATCAGGGCTTCCGCATCGGGCGCCACGTCACAGACACGGATACCCATGTCGTTGATCATGCTGGCCACGCTTTCAATTTGCTCGACTTCGAGCATATCGGGCAAATGGTCGTTGATTTCGGCGTAGGTCAGGTAACCGCGTTCCTTGCCCAGTACGATTAACGCTTTCAGACTCGTGCGTCGCGCGTCGATATCCTGCTGCAACTCGGCAAACGGTTGGGCTACGACATCTTCCGGCTTCTTGTCCAGTTTCTTCTTGGATTTTTTAATCGTTACCATAATTCTTCAAGTTCCAATTGCGTAAGGCCTGCGTTAGCGTCGCAGAAAAGCGCTGCATTATACCTGAATACATTCAGTTTTTCTTAATCATTGTCGCCATAAACGTGAAACCACGCAGTGAACATCTTCCCCTGCCCTCGCAAAAATTCATTTGCGGGGGAAGGCCGAAAAGGGGAACGGGCAGAGTATCATTAACAGGAGTTTCTTCGCCATGCCCGTTGGCGAGCACTCACCCGTTATCCGCGCTGCAACAGGCGCAAATACTTTTCACGCTCGGACGCGGTCAGACTGGACAATCCACCTTGCGCCGTCTTAGCCTGCAAAGTCTGAAATTGCTGGCGACGCTGCTCTTCACTGAGTTTGGCCAACAAACCGGCAAACTCAGCCTCTACATCGAACGACTCACCCCAGGTCAGCATGTCGGCTTCCGCCT
>CAIVKH010000112.1 GCA_903906425.1 uncultured bacterium | reverse complement strand
TTCTGGATCGAGGTGAGCCACGCATTCAACTGCGTTGCGCTGACATTCTCGCCGGTGTTCAGCCGGAAGTAACTCTGGTTGGTGTCCGACGAGCCGTGATCCACCAGATAGACGAACAGCTTGTTCGCGTTGCCCACCCAGTTGGTGAAGGTTGTTGCGGTGTTGGAGAAAGATGAATAGCCGTCGATGTCGTCGTCCAAACCGTTGCCGTCAATATCCCGCCCCGGCTGCAGGCTCAGGTACTGGATGTTCTCCTTCGAATAACCTTTATATCGGAGAACATTGTAAGCCCGGTTGCCGATGTAATCGCTCGCCAGCCACACCGGATCATCCAGGCTCCGCCCGCCCGCAATCACCACTGCCTTGCCGAAACTGGCCACGTCATTCGTGCTGATCACGTTGACGTAGGCGAGACCGCGCAAGCCGGACGGAGCGATGCCTCTGATCGTGTCCATGCCCTGGCCCGTGGTGCCTGCCGTATAAACGCCACTGTTCGAAACGATGCTTCCGCCGCTGGCATTACGTGAAATTGTCCAAGCAATCTGTCCGGCGGAGTTGAGGGTGCCGAATGTCACCTGCTGGCCCTCGATCAAGGTGGTAGTTGGCGGATTGATCAGCAGACGTGGCGATGGATTGCGCAGATAGATCAATCCGCCCTCGGCAAAGCCGCAGATCAAATCCGAATCGCCATCGCCATCGAAATCACCGGCGGCCAAAGTCAGCCGGTTCGCGAAGCCTGCATAGCTTCCAGCGTACACTTTGCTCAGAAGATTATAGGTTCCGTCGGTGTAGCGCCGAAAGTCCCAGATTCGACCGACCATGTCCGAGATAAGAATATCTATCGTGCCGTTCTCGTCCACGTCGGCCGCAGCGATGCCTGTGGTGTCAGATACTGCCAAACCGAGAATGTTACTTTGGGCGGAACTGAGATCGAATGGGGCCAGAGCATTTCCGGTGTTCGTGTAGAGATTGACCGTCCCGTCGCCGAGCAACACGAAGAGATCGGCGCGGCCATCGCCTGTGGTGTCGGCCAGCGCGGGGATTGCGCTTGATGAGGCGAAATAGAGGAAACTTGTTATGGCCGGTTGTTGAGGGCTTGCGAAATTGCCAGTGGATGAAACCAGCGTGATCATGCCGGTGCTGCCGCCGATGGCCAGATCGGCCTTGCCATCGCCCGACCAGTCGCCAAGAGCCGCGGCGGGATTGCCTATGTTCGACCATGCCCACGCCAATGAGATGAAATTACTCGTTCGTTCGACGAGATTGGGAACCACTGGCGAACCGGTGTTCTCATAGACCCGCATGGTCCCGTTGCTGCCGCCGACAAACAAATCCAGGTCTCCGTCGCCGTCCCAGTCGCCAAGGGCGGGTGCGGTGGCCAGGCCCAATGGAGCAATCGTCATGTTCGTTGGGAATGGAGAAAAAAACCGGGTTGGTATGCCGCCGACTAGAATGAATTCGGAACGGTCGAACATTTGAAGATTGACCCTAATCAAAGATGAATCCTGCCAGAAGACACCGCCAGGCTGAGTGCTGTTCGCAAACAACGGACTTGTGCCGTTGGCATATTCCTGTGCCAGCGTGAATCCGTCGCCATCAGTATCGGATGAGGCATTGTTCGTGAGGGTTCCGAAATAGTATTGCTCATAGGCATCTGGAATCCCGTCGCCATCGGAGTCGCCGGTGAACAGATGCACCACGGCCTCACGATCATTGGTTTGCACCGTGAAACTCACCTGCGGGTAGGCAACGCCCCAAGCGTCCTGTTGACGGACGCCGTCCACCGTCCAATAGCCGAACGAAGCACTCCCCGAAAAAGAGGGCGTGGTAATCACGGTGCCAGTCGTAACGATTGCCGACTGATAAATCGTCCCAGTTGGTTCACTGCGGATGATGTAACACGAATAGCCGGCGAGATTACACGTGATTGACCCGCTGTCTGCCCAGAATACGCCGCCGGGTTGATTGGAGTTCACCATAAACGGCGAGGTGCCGCCACTGTACTCTTGAGCCAGCGTAAACCCGTCGCCGTCGGTATCGGACGCGGCTGCGTTGGTGAGCGTGCCATAGATGTACTGCTCGTAGGCGTCTGGAATCCCGTCGCCGTCGCTGTCGCCGGTGAACAGATACACCACGGCTTCGCGGTTGTTGGTCGATACCGTAAATTTGATCTGGGGATAGGCCACACCCCATGCGTCCTGCTGGCGCACGCCGTCCAGTGTCCAATACCCGAACGAAGCATTCCCCGAAAAAGAGGGCGTGGTAATCACGGTGCCAGTCGCAACGATTGCCGATTGATAAACCGTACCCGTTGGCTCACTGCGAATGACATAGCGAGCGTATCCGGCCAGATTGCAGGTGACAGAGGTGCTGTCAGCCCAGAAAACGCCGCCGGGCTGATTGGAATTCGCAAATAGCGGACTCGTGCCGTTGGCATATTCCTGTGCCAGCGTGAATCCGTCGCCGTCTGTGTCGGATGCGGCGTTGTTTGTCAGCGTGCCATAATAGTACTGCTCATAAGCATCCGGAACCCCGTCGCCATCGGTGTCGCCGGTGAACAAATAAGCCACGCATTCGCGGTTGCTGGTCTGCACCGTGAAGGTGACTCTGGGATAGGCCACACCCCATGCGTCTTGCTGGCGCACGCCATCCAACGCCCAATACCCGAACAAAGCATTCCCCGAAAAAGAGGACGTGGTAATCACGGTGCCAGTCACAACGATTGCCGATTGATAAACCGTCCCCATTGGTTCGCTGCGAATGACATAGCGCGAGTATCCGGCGAGATTGCAGGTGATTGACCCGCTGTCCGCCCAGAACACGCCGCCGGGCTGAGTGGATTCAGCGAAGAGCGGCGAGGTGCCGCCGCTGTACTCCTGTGCCAGCGTGATCCCGTCGCCGTCACCGTCATACGACGCGCTGTTGGTCAGCGTCCCGTAATACTCCATCTCATACCAGTCTGGAATACCATCGGCGTCCGCATCTCTTGTAGCTGGCAGATAGTGCGCGGTGGCGGTAGTATCCTCCAACAGAATGAACGAAACCGGGTTCAGCGACCGCCCCCACGAGTCGCGAAAGATCGTGTTGAAGCAACTGCTGACGCTCCAATATGCGAACCGGTATGAGCTATACACGGCAGGCGCAGTTACGGTCGTGTATGAAGGGCCAGTAATCTGCCACGCATCCGAAGCCACTGCTCCGAGAGCTGACCCGTCCGCGTCGTTCACTGCATTCTGGACAAACTCCACTTGCGCGCCATACGTGCTTAAGAGCGGAACACCGAGCCATGCCATGCCAGTCAGCGTGACCAAGACGGGACACCATCCGACTCGTCCTCTTCGCTGGAGAAGACCAAGCCATCCGGATTTGCTATGTTTGTCTATTAGCACGGTCTTAATGTCGTTCTTTTTCTCGGGCGTTTCGCCGGACGAGCCTGTTTGCTATCATGTCTTTACTGATTTGATCTGTCTTCGGTAGATAGGTTGAATACTCCAATCACATAGACCTAATGTGATTAGTTCCCGCGACGCATCGGCCATACTTTGCAGCCATAACTCATAAAGATAGATCCGTTCGAGAAGTCCACTGCGCATGGGCCGTAGGTGCTATGAACGTATTCCATACAGCCCGAATTTGACGAGATGTAACCTGCCGTATAGACATTGAAAAAGCCTTTTTGGGAATACATGAATTGCAACCAGTCGCTTGTGGGGAGTTGCCAGTCGTGATACCCGGCATAGCTGCTTCCATAGCAATAATTAAAGGCATCGGCCTGAAAAAAATCACTGCCGGGAGGAGCGAAGAACCACATTACTCCGTTGAAACGATCACTCATGGTGATGCTCCCATCTGCGTAGGTATACTTGACCCAACGATTATTAATGGACGTCGATGTCATGGCCGTCGAATCCGAACCCAACCTGCTTTCATCCCACGGCCGATTCACCGCATACATACTCAAATCATACGGACTGGATATGGAGGAGCGCGCCGATATAGCGAGATCTTTCTCCGTTACTGTTGCTCTGCAGATATTCATCTTCTTGTATAGAAATACGGTCGGGGTGCCTGATTGCAGCGAACTTCCCGCGACCAACACCTCGTTGCTGAAAATCCCGCTGGCTGCCGTCCCCTTCAAATTTCCATTCGATACACTCAACCAAGGATCCCCATCCGCATACATCCAAAATAGAGCATCCAGAACCTGCGAACCGGATGGGACACCCGTGCTGATGGTCAATGCCGTCGTGTTTGACGTTGCCGGAATAGTGAACCAGTTAATCGGCAGCAGACCGCGGCTGTCTCGGCAGAGCACCTCGAACTTGACCTGCGCGAGGTCAATGTTCCAGTCGTTGCGCACGTCCCACGTCAACTTGTGGTCAACGCCGGTGGTGATCGCGTCGCCGATGTTCGTCGCTGTGCTTTCGACGAAGGTGGTCGGTCGAATGACGTTGGCGAAGGAGCGGACACCATCCTTGAAAGCGAGGGCACGTACTTTCACGGTGGCATCATCGGGATCGGTGATGCGGTAGGTCACATCCATCAGCGTGCTGCTCGACCGCATCGCCACCGATACGATCTGCACCGTCGGCGCGACATTGGCGGCCCGCGCGAGCGAAGCCAGCAGAACAAAAACCATCACAAGCGATTTCGTTTTCATATTTCACCTTGTCCTTGAACTATCATTTACAGCCGGTCTTCCAATGGTTGGAAATTGTGCACGCGCTGGTTTCCAATGATTGGAAGAATTCATTTTGCCTTTTCGTCCCGCCCCACCGGATGTCTTTCCGCGAACGTAGAAGATCGTTTCTGAGCGGCGGGGGCGTCGGGCGAGGATTCGACAGACTTGGCGGCGTCAGCAAGTGCGGCGCGGGCAGCTTCGATGTCGCCGGCTTTTTCGGAGGCGTCGGCAAGCTGCCAGTTGAGGAGCATCTTGCGACGGGGTTCCCTGGCTTTCTTGATTTCTTCGGCAAGGATGGCGCGGGCTTCTTTGGTCATGCCGATGCGGGCATAGACGCCGGCCAGATACGCCTGCGGATCGGGATTGGTCTTCATGACCTCGCGCGTCCACGTCATGGCCTTGGGAAGCTGCTTGCTGTCGATGTACAAGTCAACCAGCCGCGGGGCGAGGACGGCACGGGCGGTGGGATCGGCTTTGATGATCTGTTCGTAGGTGCCGGCGGCTTCCGTTTTGCTGCCGCTCTTTTCGTAGTGTTCCGCCATCGCCTTCAATTGTGCCATTGATGGCCGGCTGGAAGCGCTGTTTGTCGCGCCGGGAGCCGGCGACACTGCAGCCGCGTGATGAAAATATGCAACCGTTGCGATGAAAGACAGCAACCCGCTCTTTACGTACCCATTCATTTGGTGAGCCCCCTGCGACAACAATGGTCTGCGCGGCACACTATGCAGTGGTCAAATTGCGCGCAATCAGAAAATTTCCGAAACGCCGGCCGTATCAATCACGGCGGGATGCATTCGACCCGGCATGCACGGCTCATGTTGTTACCAGTGCTGATGGAGCCGCTGTATTGCATTTGTGTCTGGCCAGTTCCCGTCGTCCACAGGCCGGCCCCCGCAATTCATATGCCGGTGAGTATGTTGTCGTTGGCACTTTTGCGGTATACGCGACCAGCTGCGGCGGGCCATGCCATTGCGGCAGCCTGCGTCGATGATCGCCGGGGCGATTGGCACGAGAACGAATTCCGGCGTCTATGTGCCTGTTTGTCCTGCTAGTGTAGTGTAACAGTCATATCTTTACAATCTCTGGATTCCTGTCATGCTGCCGAACATGTGGAATCCAGCTTGTGCATTGTCCATGACGGCCGAGGAGCAGCAAACCCTGGAG
>CAIVKH010000111.1 GCA_903906425.1 uncultured bacterium | reverse complement strand
GATTGCCCGCCAAAGTACATCTGCCGTCATAATCAAGCGACTAGAATACTTCATTAAACAAATAAAGGAGGGCAAGGAAAAGTTAACTTTACTCGATAGCGCATTCTGCGACAGAGAAACATTTTGTGCATTTCTTCAATTGATCCTGAGATCATTATTAGTACGAAATAGAAGAGTGCGAGTATTTCTGGAATTAGTAGCACTAGGAAATATCAGGGCAGCCCTTGAGATGTTTCATGCGTTCCTAACCGCAGGAAGTCTTGACACGCGCAAAATTACCGCGTGCATGAAGGAAAATGAGGAGTATTTGGTTCCAATACATGAATTCGTAAAAAGTGTAATGCTCGGATCAAAGCGCTATTACTCGGAGAGAACATCAACAGTCGTCAATTTATTCGCAATAGGCGATGTCGAGCGACCCAGTCACTTCACGAGATTGCGCCTATTGCAATGGTTGTACGAAAGAAGGCACGAGTCGACACCCTATGGGAATGGGTTCATGAATCTCACTCGCGTCAAGGAATATTGTAGCAGTATCGGCATCTCAAATTCTGACAAAGATTCAAGCATTCGAAGATTGATCCAAAGCGCATTGATCGAGAATGATCTCCGTGCTCAAAAGTTCCTTGAAGAAGCCCAGGCGGTGCGCATCACACCAACGGGCCGGTACTATTTATGTAACCTTTACCGCATGTTTTCATATATTGACTTGGTCATGCAAGATACGCCGTTGCTAAGTCACGCGACTTTCAAGACTCTGGAATCTCTTTGCGAGTCAAGCGACATGAAACAGCGATTCGAGCGGTGCGATGCTTTTATTGAATATCTCGCGGATCAGGAAGAGGAAGAAATGGTCTCACTTGATAAACTTGGGTGCGAAATCACATGGAGAACCCGCTTTGTACCTAGAATGCGTGGTGCCTATGAGCACGATAAGAAATTCATTATTAACAAAGGTTATCTTCGTATCGAGGAAGAATACACGCAGAAAGCTAACTTCGCTGAAGATCAATGGCGCGCGCTCGACAAAGGAGTCGTCACAGGCTCTGACGGAGTGAATTGGGTCAGTTAGTGAAGATGAACGTCGCGGAGACAAATTGGATGCAAAGGGGTCCGCCCGCCTCTGGCGGCTCCGCCTGTGGCGGGGAGGTCCGGCCGGAAATGCATAGGAAAGACATTTCAAAAGGTGCGAGCAATGGATCATGATATTAGAAACATGAAATCCCAATTTCCAATGATTCGGCACTGGAAGGAGTGAATGAGATGCGAGGACACAAGAGGAGCGAGACGTGCACCGTGTTCGAGAGTTTCCACATAAAGACCTACTCACAACACACGAAGGGACTTCTATCCGAGATTACATGTTACGATAGAAATGGCGACATCGTGGGGTTGCTGAAATTCTACCGACCGGGAGCGGATTTACCGATGAATGTGGAGAGTCCCGCTAATGGGCCGGTCTTGTGTTTTGGTTTGGAATCCCTTGCCATGATCCAAGCGCTACTCTTCTCGGCGCCAAGAATGGACGTAAGATACGATCCTGAGACCAAGCTCGGCCTGGTCTGTACCCACGGTCCCGTACCCATCAAGGGTTGACGCCGAGTAACTGGGCTCAGTCCGCATATAATGAACATGGCGGAGCCAAAATGGATGAAATGCGACCCGGCCCGCCTCTGGCGGCTCCGCCTGTGGCGGGGAGGGCCGGCCGGAACTTTGCCAGTGCTCATCATTTGACGATGGGCAGGAGATCATATGAATCCTTCATCTTTCCATGATATTGCGGGCGGAATACAATCGCTTGTAACGGCAGTCGGCATAGTTGTCGGTGCAATTTGGACATATCGACGGTTCATACGGCAGCGAGAGGGATGCCCGAAGGTACAATTCGATCTATCAGCCAACGTTCACCTTCGTGCCCAAGGCGAACATATCGTTGAAATTGTCGCCGCGCTTCAAAACAAGGGCGTAGTTCGGCACTGGCTGAATGAATTCAAGTTCGATCTTTTGTATCTGCCCAAAGGGTGTGAGCTGATTACAGGCGATGACCGGATCAACAAGCAGACGCTGTTTACAAAGGTCATTTCCAACCGGCATTGGATTCCTCCCGACTGGAAGCGCACTTTCATCGACCCCGGAATGTCCCAAATCTACACCTACGTGACCTCGGTCCCATCTGATTCCGAATTCTTGCTGATCTATGCAACATTCCGCTATCCGGACGAGGAAAGCGAATTTCACACGGCGCAGAAGCTCGTCAGAGTGGAGCAGTGTACGAAGACATGAACATCGCGAAGAGAGACTCGATGCAAAGAGGCCCGGAGAATAAGACGGGATATGCAGGATTAACGGGATGGGCCATGACCGGAAATATTTCACAGTTACATGATAGAAAAGAAAGGGCGAAACATGAAAGTATTGCTCGTTGAACTCTTGGGCCTGATTTACGTCGCTAACTGCGCATACGCGGCACCGGTGCTGTCGAATGCAAGTCTTGCGAGCAAGCCTAAGGATGCCGGGCAGCCGCCGGCCGCTGCCGCACCGTCCACGATCGGCGGCTTTCCCGCGCAGTACTTCTATCATGGCGACAATCCGGCCAAACGCGCCCCCATTGATCAGTTGATTGGAAAACCCGCGCCCGCCATCCTGGTGACCCCGCCGCACGGAAAGACGGCGCCCGTGATGAAGGATAAAATCGTCGTGCTGGACTTGTGGACGACATGGTGCCCGCATTGCATCGAAGCGATCCCTGAGAACAAGAAGCTCATCAGCAAGTATGCCGACAAGAACGTTGTATTCATCTCCGTATGCACCGACCAAGGCCAGGAGAAGCTCCCAAAGATCATCAAGGACAACGGCATTGACTATCCCGTGTACAAGGATTTCAACAACAAGATGCAGAAGCCCTGGCGCACCATGTTCTTTCCCATGATAGACATCATAGATGCCAAAGGCATTGTGCGCGCAACGGGAGTAGGCCCTCAAGCCATGTCCTACATCATTGATGCGCTCCTCAAAGAACCGGCCGGCGCGCCGCAATGAGGGGCTGATCGTCCGGGCGTGGGGTCGTCCGGGCGCGGGGTCAGTCGCTAAGTTAGCAGCTACGGGTAGGCAGGGGCAGTCCGTACATACGTACAAATCGAGTCATGAGCACCGAATCCGCAAGTGAATTCACAAAGAAGGATGCTGATGCGCGGCAGGCGGCGCTGGAGGCGAGAACGACGGCCATGAGGGATCAGGTGCTCGCCGGTGGCCCGCGGATGAACCGGCGGGAGAGTCGCGGAGCGACGGCAGGAATGTAGCCGGTGGTGAGAACCACCGGAATGATGAAGCGAATGAGATTTCATCTACACAATTCACCCGCCCCGGCGGGGCGGCGGATTCCGGCGCCCGCTGCGGGGCGCATGATGATTCTATCTTCCCTAACCGGTGGCTTGCGCCACCGGCTACAATCCATCGCCCCATCCGGGGCGAATCGGTTTGCGCGGTCCCGCGTGACCGGTGGCTTGCGCCACCGGCTACAATCCGTCGCCCCATCCGGGGCGAATCGGTTTGCATGGCGCGGCGTGACCGGTGGCTTGCGCCACCGGCTACAATCCGTCGCCCCATCCGGGCGAATCGGTTTGCGCGGTCCCGCGTGACCGGCGGTTGAAACCGCCGGCTACTTTCTTGCCGCCCCATCCGGTGCTCTCGATTCTCCGTCATCTGTGCCATCGGTGATATCTGTGGTTGTTTCTTCTCACGCTCCTCGCCGTCGGAGCGTGGCCGTGCGTTTGCGGGCTGCTGCCGGGCGTGATATTTTGCCGCCCATATAATCGCGGGAACGTTCCGGGAAACGGAGCATCGAACAAAACAGCCAGATGAAGAGGGGAGATTGCCATGTCACTGCGTCCGATCAGAAAACTCATCAAGGCCAAACCGACGCTGGAGGGCGCGGGGGTGCATTTGCGCCGGGCGATCGGGTTCGGCGATCCGATGGAATTCGACCCGTTTCTGCTGCTGGATGATTTGCGCGGCGAGCGGCCGGAGGATTACCGCGCCGGCTTCCCGTGGCATCCGCATCGCGGCATCGAGACGATCACCTATATTCTGGCCGGCACGGTCGAGCACGGCGACAGCATGGGCAACAGCGGCGTGATCGGTGCGGGCGATGTGCAGTGGATGACGGCGGGTCGCGGGATCATTCATCAGGAAATGCCGAAGGGCGATGCGCAGGGCCGGATGCACGGGTTCCAGTTGTGGGCGAATCTTCCTTCGTCGCTGAAGATGACCGCGCCGCGCTATCAGGAGTTCAAGTCGGCCGAAATCCCCGAGGCAGTCGAGGACGATGGAACGCGCGCGCGCCTGGTCTGCGGGAGCCTCTTTGGAAAAAGGGGGCCGGTCACCGGGATCGCGTCCGATCCGGTCTATGCGGATATCTCCGTGCCGCCGGGAACGCGGAAGACGATTCCGGTCGAAACGAAAAGCAACGCCTTTGCGTATGTCATCGCCGGGTCGGGAAAATTCTGCAACGCGTCGCGTCCGCTGGCCGTGCCGACCGAGGGCGTCGGCTGGATGGACACGGCGCTTCCGATGCAGGTTGAAAACCGTTCGCTGGTTCTCTTCGATCAGGGCGACGAGATTACGGTGCAGGCTGGCGAAGAGGGCATCCGGTTTCTGCTTGTTTCCGGCCAGCCGCTCAAGGAACCCGTGGCGTGGTATGGCCCGATTGTGATGAATACGCAGGAAGAGCTTCAGACCGCCTACGAGCAGCTTCAGGCCGGGACATTTCTCAAAGCAGGGGCCGCGTGAGCGTCCATCGCCAACGTCATGCTCACCGCCCTCAACATTTCGCACGCGCCGTTCACCGGACATTCACGCGCGAGCCGCATGCGATGTTTCTGGAAAGAATGCCATCCGGCGAAGACATCGCCGCGCTCGCGATAAAAGACATCGAAGGCTGAAGGCGGGTTTCGCTCCCGTCTGTTCCGCATATTTCGGCGCTCTGCGGGCTGAGTTCTGAGCAACGCCCGTCGTCTCGTGATCTTCAACGAGGTTTCCAATCATTGGAAATCTGCGCTGCGAAGACTTCCAATCATTGGAAGTTCTGGTAACCTCCGCCTCGCAGTTCGTTTTCTTTGGTCGGGGAAATGAAAACATGAAAAAGCACATGGCGAGGTTCCGGGCGGTTGCAAAAATTCTTTTCCTTGTGTCGCTGGCTTCCGGTCTTTCCGGCTGCGCGACGCGGGCGATGAAGGGCACGCCGCTGTATGAGGGCGAATATCAAACGCCGCGCGGGCCCGCGGAGGACCGCATCGCGCTGTGGCCGCTGGTGTATTACCGCGAACCCGCGACATCGCTGCTGTGGCCGATTGGCGAATATGTGAAGAACGACAGCATCGCCGTGCGGCCGCTGTTCTCGGTCCATGACATGAACGACGAGAACAAGCGGCTGGTGAATGTGCTCTGGCCGATTTATCAGCACGACAACGCCGACGACAGCGGCCGGATCATTCCGTTCTTCTGGGGCGACGACTATTTCGTCGGGTTCCCGCTCTACTGGCGCTTCACGCAAAAGGACGGCTGCAGCGATCTGATGTTCCCGCTGTGGTGGTACGATAGCAATGCGCGTGGCAGCGATCTCTGCACGCTGCTGGGGCTGGCCGGCTACAGCTCGTATGGCGAGACGAAGAGCAACCGGCTCCTGCCGCTCTGGTATTACGAGCACGACGCGTCGGAAACGATGTTTCTCTCGCTGCCGTGGTCGCAGTACAAGAATTCCGTCGGCGATTCGTGGCAGCTCGCGTTCCCGCTTTTCTACAACAGCAGCGACAAGAATTCCCACACCTTCGGCACGCTGCTCGGCGGCTGGCATTCGTCGCCGGACGGCGACGGCTGGTTCATCCCCGTCCTTCTTTCGGCCGGCAAATATGGCGACCACGATGGCGACACCTGGCTGATTGGCGGCGCTCTGTCGCACTGGGGCCATCACGGCGACGAAAGCTCCAGCCACGTTCTGCCGCTCTACTATTCCTCGTCAGGTCCCGGCCGCAGCACATTCCTTTCGCTGCCGTGGTCGAGCGTTCGCGAATCCAGCGGCGACGCCTGGCAGCTCGTGCCGCCGCTCTATTTCGCGAGCCAGTATCGCGGAAACTCGCTCACGCTCTCGCCGCTCTACTTCGCCAGCCATGAGAAGGGCGGCAACGGCTGGGAGTTCGTCCCGCCCGTCTATTTCCACAGCAACGACTGCGAGAACCGGCTCACGCTCACGCCGCTGTATTCCTGCGGCGGCGACAGCCGCGACGGCAGTTCGTGGAACACGCTCCTTCCTTTTTATTATCACGAGCACGACCGCGACGGTTCCTTTTTCGCCACCTTGCTCGGCGGCCACCGCAGCGGCACCGACGGCGACGACTGGCTGATCTATCCGCTGCTGACGTGGAACAGCCAGCACGGTTCGACCAACGATTTCTGGGCGCTGGCCCCGCTCGCGCATTTCCGCAGCGCGCCCGAAGGCGACAGCAGCCACATCTTCCCGCTGTACTATCGCAACTCCGCCTCCGGCTCGTTCGTGTCATTGCCCTATTCGCATTGGGCCAGCCCCACCGCGACCAACACCTTGATCGCGCCGTTGCTTTCGTTGCGCAACAGCAGCCCGGAGCGAGACGACCTCTGGCTGGCCGGCGGCCTCGCCAGAATTTCCAGCGGCGCGAAAGCCGGCGCGAGCTTCCTGCTGCCGCTTTATTACGGCGATCCGCGGACGGGCCTGAAACTTTCGCCTCTGTATTGTTCGTGGAAAAACGGCGACGACAAGCACACTCTCATTCCGCCGCTGCTTTCGATGCGCACCAGCAGCCCGGAACGCGACGACCTCTGGCTGGCCGCCGGCCTCGCCAAGTTTTCGAGCGGCTCGAAGGCCGGATCGAGCTATGTGCTGCCGCTCTACTACAGCGATCCGCAGACATCGCTGAATCTCTCGCCACTCTATTGCTCGTGGAAGGACGCCGACGGCAAGACCACGTTCATTCCGCCGCTGCTGAGTTCCGTGACCAGGAGCAAGGACGGATCGAAGGACTTCAGCACCCTCCTCGGACTCGCCGGCTGCGAATGGGACGCGAAAGGAACCACCAGCCACCGCGTGCTTCCGCTCTATGCGTATTCGCAAGACAACTATTTCTACACGCTCCTCGCCGGCCGCAGCCACGGCACCGAAACCAACACCTATTTCTTCACCCCGCTCGTCGGCACCGGCGATGCCCTGGACGAAACCAGCTTCTGGTTCTTCCCGCTCTACAACCGCGCCGACAGCAAGACCACCGGCGACTGCCGCTCGCGTTTCCTCTGGGCCTTCTCCCATCGCAAGGGCCAGACCAGCCACTCCATTTTCTTCCCCTTTTACGGCTACGACAACCGCGGCCCGATCACCAAGGAGCCGCCGGTTCAGACTCAAGCCACGACGCAAGGCAGCGACTTCCTCTGCCTGCCCTGGTGCTGGCGCACCGACCTGCGCACGGTGAGCGCCGTGAACAAGAAGACCGCGCAGGTCGCCTACAAAGACGAATACTCCCACGGCGCATTCCCGCTCTGGAGCTACACACAGGAGACCTCGTCCGTCGGCCGGTTGAAGGAAAGCGGCTCCCTCCTGTTGATGCTCTACGACACCAGGCACGAAATCACGCCGCAATCCGACGCGCCCGCGGGCAAGAACGACTACCAGCGCCGCCGCGTACTCTGGCACGCGTGGCACTACGAAAAGCTCAACGGCGACGTCTCCGTTGATTGCCTCCCCGGCATCACCTACGACGCCAAGGCCGACGGCTTCCGCCAGTATTCGTGGCTCTGGCGCCTCTACCGCTGGCAGCGCGACGCCCAGGGCCACCGCAAGCTCGACCTGCTCTTCATCCCGCTCATCCGCGACACGTAAGTTTCCCCAGCTTCCAATGATTGGAAGAAGCCGCTGCGCAGACTTCCAATCATTGGAAATTTGTGCGGCCGCAGTTTCCAATGGTTGGAAATTCCGCGCCGTTGCGGCAAAGTCCCCACACAGAGATTGAGAGGGGAGAGAATATGAAGCGTGTGACAATTGCATCGGGCGGGCCGGAGTTCTCGCGGATGGTCTATGGAACGTGGCGGCTGCTGGCGACGAAGCCGACGCCGCAGGAAATCAACCGGCGGCTGAACCGCTGCGTCGAACTCGGCATCACGACGATTGACACGGCGGAGATCTACGGGCTGTACGAGGTCGAGAAGATGCTGGGCGAGGCGCTGGCGCTTTCGCCGGGCCTGCGCGACAAGCTCGAGATCGTGACCAAGGCTGGAATCTACGTGCCGTGCAAATATCATCCCGAGCGCACCACCGCATTCTACAACGCGACCGGCGACCGGCTCGTGAAGAGCCTCGAGAAATCGCTGCGCCTGCTCGGCACCGACCGCATCGAACTCTTCCTCGTGCATCGTCCCGACTGGTTCACGCGCGCCGACGACACGGCGGCGGGCCAGAATCATCTCGTCAAGTGCGGCAAGATCCGCGCGCCCGGCGTCTCGAACTACTCCGCCGCGCAATTCGATTTGCTCGCCGCGCAGATGGAACATCCTCTCGTGACAAACCAGATCGAGTTCAGTCTGCTGCACATGGACCCCATGCACGACGGCGTCCTGAGCCAGTGCGAAAAGCTCGGCGTCTTGCCGATGGCCTGGAGTCCGCTCGCGGGCGGCCGCCTGTTCGATCCGAAGAATGAAGCGGGCCAGCGCCTCGCCGTGGCCGTCGGAAAGATGTCGGCTCGCTACGCCGGCGCGACCCTGGAGCAGCTCGCCTACGCGTGGGTCATGGCGCATCCCGCCGCGCCTCTTGCGATCATCGGCACGAACAAGATTGAGCGCATCGAGAGCGCGGCGAAGGCCGACGCGATCACGCTCGAACGCGAAGACTGGTATGCGCTGTGGGAGGCGGCGCAGGGCCGCAGGATTCCGTGATGAACCGTTTCGACAATCAGACGGGTTCAATCGCCGGTGTATCGCGACGGCACTTCATGCGGACCCTCGCGGCAGCTTTGCCTGCGGCGGCGCTCGCGCGTTCCGCTCGTGCGGCGGATGAGAAGCTTCCTCCCGTTCGCGCGATCACCCGCGGGCCGAAATTTCACTGGCGGGGTTATTACGACAAGCTGCTGTTCGATCCCACCAACCGGTTCGTGGTGTCGAACGAAGTTGATTTCGAAGGCCGCTCGCCGACCGCCGATGATTCCATCC
Source organism: uncultured bacterium (assembly GCA_903906425.1). Classification (GTDB taxonomy): domain Bacteria; phylum Verrucomicrobiota; class Kiritimatiellia; order CAIVKH01; family CAIVKH01; genus CAIVKH01. Next base: position 4,971 of record CAIVKH010000111.1, on the reverse strand, counting down.
GCGTCGGCATGACCGATCTCAGCGACGGCGACAAGTGGACCGAACTCGGCTCGACGCGGGCATGGAACTGGCAACAGGGTTGTATGCTCCAGTGGATGCCCGGCTCGGAGAGCGAAGTGGCGTGGAACGACCGCGAAGGCGATCAGTTCGTCAGTCACTTCCTCGACGTGAAGAGCGGAAAGAAGCGCACGCTTCCTCATCCGTTCTACACGATCAGCCCCGACGGCCGCTGGGCGGTCGCGCCGGACTTCCGTCGCCTCAACGACACGCGGCCCGGCTACGGCTACGCCGGCATCGCCGACCCGAACCGCGACAAACTCGCGCCGGACGACGCGGGCATCTGGAAGATGGATTTGCAGGCGGGCAAACAGGACTTGCTCTTTTCCTTCGCCGACGCCGCGAAGATCCCGTATGCGGGCGGCTTCTCGAACGGCGCGAAGCACTGGTTCAACCACCTCCTCGTGAACACCGACGGCTCGCGCTTCCTCTTCCTGCACCGCTGGCGCGGCGACGCCGAGGGCAGGGGCTGGAAGACGCGCATGATCACCATGGACCCGGACGGAAAGAATCCCTTCGTGCTCATCGCCAGCGGCAAGGTCTCGCACTTCGTCTGGCGCGACGCCACGCACGTCACCGCCTACGCGGGCCACCCGCAGACCAACGAATGGCGCTTCATCACCTTCGAGGACCGCACCGGCAAGTTCGAAGTCATCGGCGACGGCATCCTCAACCGCGGCGGCGACGGCCACAACACCTACGTGCCCCGCACCAACAACCAGTGGATCATCAACGACACCTACCCGGACAAGGAACGCCTCCAGCACCCTCACCTCTTCCACATTCCGACCAACCGCCGCGTCCCGCTCGGCGACTTCCCTTCCCCGAAGCAATACACCGGCGAATGGCGCTGCGACACCCATCCGTCCCCCAGCCGCGACGGCCGCTTCGTCTCGCTCGACTCCCCGCACAACGGCGGCCGCCAGGTCTATCTGATCGACATCAGCGCCCTGCTCGCCTGACCCCCGCCGCCAACACCGGCCCCGACGCCGGGACCGCGGCGCGCACGGCGGCGCGCCCTCCATCGCGCATTCCAACCATTGGAGAAAACCGTGAGTGCAGACTTCCAATCATTGGAAGAAATGCGAGGATGCGCGCGATGACTGTCGGATACCAGAGGACAGACCTTGATGCCGGACGGTTCAGTCGCGGAGGTAAATGCGGCGGTCGCGCCGGGGAGCAATGCGTCCTTATCTGGGGAGATCCCTCAGTCAGTCACGGGGACCCGATTCGCACTTCTGGTTATGGAATGTCGTCCAAACACGTTATCCATCCATTGCGCCCTCGGTTTGTTCTGCATGAGGATTACTGCTTGAGGAAGAAATCATGCAGTGGACGATAGCCCAGCTTGGCCATCAGCTCATCCCAGTTGGCGGGCAGCTTGATTTCGATGGTGGCGCAATTACCGCCGGGCATGGTCTGCACCTTGTTTCTGTCCGCGTCACCCGTCACGAGAATCGGTGTCATGCCGGCCTTCATCACGGGAACTGTGTAGATCTTGTCCTGCCCGGGAACCTTCGCCATCCACGGAGGGGGCGCCGTGAGTTCGCCGCCTTCGTCCCGGATGATCTTTCTGACGTGCATGTCCATGGTGTATCTGGCGGGAAAGGCACTGCCGGGATTGGCCCAGTAGTTGGCATATGCCCGCTCATACGCCGGTCGCCGCGCCGTCGCGATGAGGGCCTCTTCCAACTTATCCTTCGTCGGATAAGTCCGGGCGAGGTCGCGCGCGACATACTCCGTGATTAACATGGTTCGATTCGGGAGCCGCGGCCCACTGCCCGTGGCAAACTGGCCTTTCTCGACGGCGTCCCACGCCATCATTTCCATAATCTTCGTTCCGTCGTTCGATGCGGGGGTCAGGTTGTTGCCCCACATCAAGGCAGATGCCGCAGTCAGCGTACTCTGGTTTAGATCAAAGCCTTTCTGCACGTGGTAGGGCTGCCACCCAATCTTGAGACACGCCGCTTCATCCTCCGCCATGCTCCAAGGCATGAGATAGCCAAACGTCCCCATGCGGTCCTGTTTAATGTAATAGCCGCCCAGATTCATCATGGCCAGATTGATGAACCGGCCGAGCGTGGCGTTGCGTGGCTCGTTGATCTCACCTTGCTGCGCATCAAGGCCCAGTTGCCGGGCAATGGGACCGTTGACCCAGCAAAACGGCGTCCACGCATGGGTGCTGGCCAGCGTCCGGCGATAGTTCCCATCCGCGAGGGCCTTGGTATATGCAATCAGAAGCGGCATGAATTCCGGCGGGCATCCCGCCATTGCGCCATTGACCGCAACGTGCCACACCAAGGTCTTGCGATAGGCGATCGGCAGCACGCCGACCACCGCGTCCCACGGCTGGTCCGCATAGTTAAGAAACTCTTCGACCCGTTCCACCGTGGGCGGGATGATCGGCAGCCCGTCAGACCAACGCTGCTCGGTGAAGAACCGGTCCACCCCTTCAACCGTGCCCGCGAACACCCGGTCCTTCGGGTCGCCGACGCCTGCCTTCCGACGTTCTGCGCGTTCCGTCTCAGTGATCGGTTTCGTCAAGGCCGCGACGATCTGAGGCCAGACGACTTCGCGCGTATTTCGAACCAGCTCCTCCGGCGTGTGAGCTGCGAAAGCCCCCGGATACGTGGCGGCGCGCGGCGCAGGCACGCCGTGGTTCACTGCGGTCGAATAGACCTGGTTCACGAAGTTCGGAGCAGCGACCGTGACCGCGGGAATGCCGACATATTCAGCCGCTATGCTCGATCCCGTCTCCTTGGGGGTGCATAGGCCACAGCCACCGTTGCCCGAAATCACTGCCTGCACTTTCATTTCCTTGAGCTTCTTCTGGAATTCATCTTTCGACTCGCGCGTGACGCCGGGGCCGGGATACGGGCCGGCGGACCCGATTTCATTCAGCAAGATCACTTTGGCCGTGGGGTATTTCGCGAGGATCAGCCGCCTGATCTCGGGATGCGTGATGCCGGCCATGAAACTTCCGCCCACCACCGCGATTGTCTTGCCGTTCAGAGTGTCCAGGCGCGGAGACTGTTTGATCATTTCCACCGTCTGCTTGCCCACCGGTGACACCACGGCGTATTTCCCCGCCGGGACCGGCGCTCCCGGAACCAGACACGCATCGTCGCACTCGTAGGAAAACACGCCGCTCATTTCGCTATGCGCGGCGGGAGCTGCCATCGAATACCCCCATGCCGCCAGGCACATCACCATCGCACACATCCATCCCGCCTTGCCGATCATAATGTCATTGCCTCCGAAGGAGCGTATAGGCGCAGAAAACGGATCAGCATGGAATGCATTTCACGATGTGCTTGGAATTGTGCGAACGTCGAGGGTCTGCGTTCGTGAAGCCGCCGCGGGTTCACGATAAGCATCACCCTCTTGTTCTGCACTCTGGTTCATGAGATGGATGATGCAGCGTCAACCACGTTCGCGAGAAACTCCAAGTCCGCAAGAAGGGCCTCGCTGTGTGGCAGCGAGTCTACTGAATACTCAAACGTCATCACCGGCTTTCCCCACAAGGTCATGTCCTTGTAGTTCCAATGCCTGAACACTGGCATATCCAGCTTCGCCCTAGGTGAGGCGTTCTCGACATGTTCAAGGAGTCTGCGAAATCTCTGTCTCGCCTGTGGAGGCATTTGTTCGGCATCAACAGAGCGGTGGAGATTATACTGAAGAACTACGCTGAAGAAAGACTTCGAATAGTCCTTGTCGAAATGGATCTGGAGTACCACGCGCCCTTTGCTGTTGACGCGTTCCCATGGCTCACGATCATCATTAACAGCGAGGATATTTGGAATGATGTACCACTGACCGCCAATATTGAGCTGTGAGTGTCCAGTGAGGCGGCCATGAGACACTGTGGATACGATGTTCTCGAACAGCGGCAAGAACGCGTCATCGTTTAGAACCTTAAGCGGGTTCCCTTTGACCGTCTTGCCTGTGCTCCTATTCCGTTTCGGGTACTCACGGGCCAACAATCGGAGGAAGTCCCCGAGTGAGCCTATTCGCGCATCATCAAGTCCTGGCCATGAAGTAATCATGGGCTTAAGCGGTGGCAATTCCTGCGATCGCAATTGGTCTTCCAGACTGCGTCGAATACCGCTCTGCTTGTAGGTCTCGAAGAATCGCTCGTCTGGGATGCCGCAGCATGCATGGCTCTTGAGCCAGTTGAAGTGCGCGAGAAAGTCGCCAAACGCACTTGTGGTCGATTCGTTTCGGCTGATTGACAGACTGACCTCGTGGTTACTGGCGATGCCGCTACTCGTCAAGTTGTTCGAGCCTACAATAAGGATCTCCTCGCCTTCCGTTCGCAGATAAATGGCTTTGGGATGGAACATTTTGCCCGGCTCACGGAAGATCATTACACAGGCCCCTTGTCTCTGAAGGGATTTCAGGGCAGTGGGCGACGTAATGCCGAGGTCCGTACCGACTATAAACTCGGCCTTCGGAGCTCTGTCCTCAGGCAGCCACAGTAATCCACCCTCGGTGAGAAAGGCGATTAGGACCTTGATCTCAACAGCGTTCGCGGCGAGCCGGGCCAATTCATCTACGTAGTTATCAACTAGCAATTTCATTGTGATTGTGGCCTTCTTTCATGCAGAACAAGTGATTCTACAGTTTCTGTCATTCATCCCGTTTGGCGTCAAAAGCGGTTTTCTTGCCATCACGCAGCTGCGCATAAATCCCGGGTTCGAACATGGCTGTTTTGTAGTCCCCGGCGCGGCGCAGGGGAAGTCTTTCTTTGCGCTGTCGCGCGCCCCGGCATGGTGTGCTGGCGTCCCGCCTGACTGAGCGCAGCCGAAGGGGAAGTGGTCGGTCTCTTGTGGGCAAGTGATGCATCGCCTGTGGGCAAGTGATCGGTCTCTTGCGGGCAAGTGATGCATCGCCTGTGGGCAAGTGATCGGTCTC
>CAIVKH010000110.1 GCA_903906425.1 uncultured bacterium | reverse complement strand
GGCGCCATCCTGTCCGCGAGCGTCGCCAGCCTCCTGCGTCGTGGCCGCCAGGCCGCGAAGCGCGCCTGATTGCAATGAAAGAATTCGTCAAGCAAATCGTCAGCGAGATCGTTGACAATCCCGGCGCCGTGCAAATGACCACGCTGGAGGGTGAAAAAACCTCCATCGTCGAAATGCGCTGCGAGCAAAAAGACATCGGCAAAATCATCGGCAAAAGCGGCAAGACCATCACGGCCATCCGCATTCTCGCCAGCTCCGTCGCGGCCCGCCAGGGCCGGCGCGCGGTTGTCGAAGTGGTGGAATAGCAGCCGTCCGCTTCGCGCCTCCGCAACCCGCTTGGAAACTTTCGCCGCATCAGGCAAGGTGAACTCATGCGGGTTTGCATAGACATCCAATCGGCCATCGCCCAGCGTGCCGGCGTCGGGCGTTACACCAAACTGCTCGTCGAGCATCTCGCCGCGGCCCGCGTGCCCGCGGATGAGCTCGCACTTTTCTATTTCGATTTCAAACGCCACGGTATTCCATTCCCAGCGCCCGGCGCATCGCAGCGCGCGTGCCGCTGGCTGCCGGGACGGTTCATACAGAAGGCCTGGAAAACAATCGGCTGGCCGCCGTTCGACAGGTTTGCAGGCAACGCAGATGTTTTTCATTTTCCAAATTTCATCCGCCCGCCGCTCACGCGCGGAAAATCCGTCGTGACAATCCACGACCTCGCATTTCTGCGGATGCCCGAAACCATCGAGCAAAAAAATTACCACTATTTGAAATCCTGCATCCGCGAAACCGTCGAAAAATCCGATGCCATCATCGCCGTGAGCGAATTCACGCGGAAGGAAATCATCGAGTTGCTCGGTGTCGCGCCTGAAAAAGTTTTCGCGATTCATTCCGGAATCGAACCGCCGAAGACGAAACCTGAAACCGGAAACCTGAAACCTGAGTCCGAAGCGCCATTTCTCTTCACAGTCGGCACGCTCGAACCGCGTAAAAATTATTCCTTCCTCATTGATGTTTTCGACCGCCTGGAAAATTTCGAGGGCGAACTCGTCATCGCTGGCGGACGCGGCTGGAAATTTGAGCCGGTTTTGGAACGCATCGCGAAATCGCCGCGCCGCGAACGGATCAGGATTCTGGATTTTGTTTCGGACGACGACCTTGACCGCCTGTACCGGACGTGTTCGCTTTTTATTTTTCCGTCGCTTTACGAAGGTTTCGGTTTTCCGCCGCTCGAAGCGATGGCGCGCGGCACGCCCGTCGTCAGCGCCGCCACCGGCTCGCTGCCCGAAGTCCTCGGCGACTCAGCGATGCTCATTGAAAATTTCGACGCCGGAAACTGGGCCGAAAAAATTTCGCCGTTGCTGGCTGACGAAGCCGCGCGAAAGAAAATCGCCGCGCGCGGCCCGCAGCATTCCCGGAAATTTACGTGGCAGGAAACCGCCCGAAAGACCTGGGAAATTTACAAGTCGCTTTGAACCTCACGCGCCGATTTTGGCGCGGAAATACGGCGGCAGACCTGTGACGCGGTGCGTTGAGTAATCGAAGAAAACCATGCCGGTCTTGGCGCGCGCGACTTCCGCGCCGCCGTCGGTCTTCGTCACCCGGTAGATCAGATCGAATCCGAAATCCGTCCACTCCGTCGCTGCCAGTTCGATACGCAGCGTGTCGCCAAACACCGCCTCGCTTTTGAATCGGACGGCGAGATCCACCATGATCAGCCCGGTGGTTTCGCCGATGAACTCCGTCCAGCCGAATTGTTGAAGCCAGCGAACGCGCGCCTCCTGCAAAAGGGCGAGCAGCGAATCATTGCCGAGATGCCGGCCATAATTGATGTCCGTGATGCGCACCGGCAGTTCGATCGCGAAGAGCCAGTTTTCGGGAAGTTGGATTTTGACGCGGGCCATAAGATGAGGTTCCAAGTATCAGGTTTCGGGTTTCAGCGGGGAGATTTTCACGCAAGCTTCTTTCGGGCTGCGGCCACTTGCGCAACGGCGGCGCGGGCGGAGTCAACCGACATCGGCCCAGCCTTCGCCTCGCGCGAGCCGCACGAAGTTCCGCAGACGGTGCAACGATAATCGTACAATTCCGCGCCGGGTAAAACGAGCAACAGCCGCTCGCGCACGGGCTGCGCGATCCGGCACCGCGGGCAAAGCAACTGCGATGCGCGAAGATTTTCAAACTGCTGCATGATTGCAAAAATAGCCGTCAAGAATTCCGGCGGAAAGAAAATTTCCAATCATTGGAAGTTCCGCAATCGCTCCTTTCCAATGATTGGAAGAGACCGTGAAAAATCATGGCGGCGGAAGCAGAGCATTGATTTTTGCGGCGCAGATGAAATCGTTTTCCGAGAGTCCGCCGATGCTGTGCGTGCTGTAGGTGATCCGGCAGGTTTTGTAGCCGAAGCGGATGTCGGGATGATGATCTTCGCGGTGCGCGATCCAGACGACGGCGTTCACGAAGGCGGTGGTTTCGTAATAATTCTTGAATGTGAATTCGCGCACGATCGAACCGTCTGCGATTTTCCATCCGGGGATGCCGGCAAGCAATTCATCCGCGCGGGTACCGCTCAGCGGCGAAGCTCCCGCCTCGCAAGGCTTACATTTCTGGTTGGCAAGGCTCATAAATTCTATGGCGAATTTACGGCCGCCCCGGCGCGGCGTCAAAAAAACAGCCGGTGCCGGCAATGGCTCCGACTGCATGTCCGTCATTTTGCCGCGGGCGGAATCGCGACCGGCGGCGCGACGATCGTGCCGGCGGGCGCGGTGTTCGTGACCGCGGGCACAGCATTGGTCGGCGGCGGCGGAATTGCGATGACCTGTTCGCGAGGCAGCATCAGGTTTGCCGTCGCGCTGTCGTCGAGCAGATAAATCCACGGCGAGTGTGCCGCGTTCAATTCGTCGGCCGCCTTCTTGTCCTTCGCGGTTTTTTGCGCATAGATTTTTTTCAGGTCAATGACGGCATTCGTGCCGCTCGCATTGGTGCTTGCCGGCATGGCGGCCACGGCGGGAGGAGGAGGAGGAGGAGTGAAACCGACGGTGAGGTGGGCGTAGCGCGTGGTCTGGCCGGTCGTCTTGCCGAGGTCAATTTGATAGACGAGGCCGTCCTTCGTCGTCGCGCGATACATCGCATTCGAGCCGCTGAACGCGTCCTTCACGCTGCCGGTCGGGCCGGCGAGATCGTTGATGTTCAAGGAGCTGATCGCGCCAAAAACGTTTCGCGCGCCTTCGTCCTTCAATTCTTCTTTGTCGGCTTTTTGCTTCGCGTAAAAACTCATGTTGGTGTTGCGCGCCAGGCCGTACGACTTGCCGTCGCGATCAATGACGTCGATGTCCATGACTTGCTCGGCGTTGACCTGGAGCAGTTGCGTGTTGATCCAATCTTTGCCTTGCACGCCGGGCTTGCCGAGGTTCTGGTCGACCAGCACGACGGGGCCATCGCCGATCTGCACGTATTGGCTGTCGGCATAGCCGCCCATTCCGCCGCCGGGCGCCGGACGGTTGCGTTCCTTGCCAATTTTGAATACGGCGAGTTCCTTCTTGTCGGCATCGCGCAATGTGACGATCACGGGTTTTGACGCGCCATCGCCGGTTGCGGCCGGATCAAGACCGAATTCTTTCAGCTCTTTTGCCGCCGCCTTGATCGCTTCGCCGACGCGGAGCTGGTCGTATTTGTTCAGCTCATCGGCGACCTTGTCGAAGTTCGCTGGATAGTTCCACGAGCTTGCGATGGCCCACTTGCCATTGCTCTTCGCGAGTTCAACTTTTTGCGTTCCGTCGGCGATGGTGATGCCGGCAACTTTGTTGAAGTCGTCGATGGCGAACAGGCGCGCGCCTGTCTTGAGGCCGCCGGGCGCTTCACGCGCTGGCGGCGTTCCTGCAAATTTTGCGAGCACGGCAACGATTACGAGAACGATGCCGAGCGTAACGAGCGTACGGGGTTTCATGCTTCGTGTGCCTCCTCGATCAGGTCAGGGCTTTCTTGCGCCGTACCGCCGCAAATACGATGCCGAAGATGGCAACGCTGAGCGGAACGGCGGCGATGTTCAAAATCTTCAGCTTCAGGCCGAGCTTCTCGATGTCCTGACGCAAACTCTTGCGGACATCCTTGAGCTGGCGTTTCGTGTCCGTCTGCTGCGCGCGGAATTTTTCGATTTCGCGGCGCTGCTCCGGCGAGAGCACAAGCTGCTGCTCCTTATTCTTCGTTCGCTGGAGTTCGCTGAGCTTCATCTGCAAATCCTGCATCTTGGTATTCAGCTTCTGCTCTTCGTCGCGCCACTGCTGCGAGGCGCTGTCTTCGAGCGCGATGACTTTGTCGAACGGACGGCGGAACGAACCGCGGCTGCGCAAGCCGATCAAAATCTCGCTGCCGCTGTTCTGCTCAACGAGGTTGTTGACCAGCGGAATATTGTCATTCATCAACTGCACGGCCTGCTGGCCGAAGAAGTTGACCTTTTCGACGGCAAAATTGTCATTCAACATGTCGCAATCGCCGACCAGAACAACTGCGCCGTTCTTCGTGCTTTCCTTCAGCGCCACGGTCTTGGTCGCATTCGATGCCGCGCCTTCGGCCTGCGGCTTGCCGTCAGGAAATGCGGTCTTGAATTTTCCGGTCAGCCGAATCGCGAGTGCAAGCGGCTTGTCGGACTTTTCTGTGGCGACAGCCATCGGAGATTCGCCGCCCATTTGCGCTTCCATCGATGACATCGTTGTCGCGCCGGGCGACGATTGCATCAGCACGTCCATTTTCAGGCCATCAACCGGCTTTCCTTTGAATGCGCCGGCGAATGGCAGCATCACGCTGCCGAGCGCGCCGACGGAAATTTCGTTCTTGTTCATGTTTACGCCGCGGAGCGAAAGCCACGACGTGCTGCGCTGCGGGCGTCCGCCCATTCCGCGGATTCGAGTTGCCGCCTGACCGTCGGAGACAACCGAGGCAGTGTCCATTTCAATGCCCCACGGCTTGGTGAGCCTGTTAAGGTCGGAAACATTTTGTCCTCCACCCATGCCCATCATGCCGCCCATTTGCGAGGACTGATCGGAGATGCAGAGCGGATCAACGAACGCGATGAGGTGACCGCCGCGCATGACAAATTGATCGAGAGCGAACAACAAGTCATCGCTGGCCTGCTTCGGATGAATCACCACAAGCGTGTCAATGTTCGTCGGCACTTCGGTCACGGACGGCGCCACATCTTCGATGTCATACTGGCCCTGCAATTCCGTATAGAACGTCCAAGGTTCCTGACCGCCTTGCTGGCCGCCGAACGGATTCATCGTGGGCGCGCCGGAAACGGGCAGACTTGCCATCAACCCGATATGCGGCTTCTTCGCTTCGGTGACTTCGAGTAGCCGTTTCGTGATGTCATATTCGAGCCGCTCCTCACCCTGCGGCGAGAACATCGGAATCGAACTTTCTTTCGCGCCGGATTTCATCGAGAGGCCGAGATAAAACTGCGATTGGCCGAACGGATCGATGTTCTGGCCCTGCAAGCCCTCGCGCTGCGCTCGCTCTTCTTCATCCGAGTCGGGCTTCGGGTCAATGACTTCGAGCGCGACCTTGCCGCCGCTGACGCGCGCATATTCGCTGAGCAAGTCCTGAATGCGCTGGGCGAATTGCTTCAACTGCTCGGGCATTCCCTGGAGACTGCGCGAGAAGTAGAACTTGAGCGTCACATCGCGGTCGAGACTCGTCAGCAGTTTCTTCGTGCCATCGGACAGCGTGTAAAGCTTGTCCTTCGTGAAATCGACACGGAAGTGCAACTGCGACGCGAGAACATTTGCGGCGATCGCGATGCCCAGTGCGATGAGTAGCGCGGCCGCGCCAACGGAAAGTTTCACAGAGGATTTCTTCATGGTGATTATTTCCCCTTGCGATTATCGAGAACAACCTGCGTGGCCAGCAGCATGAAGCCGATGATGCTGGCGAAATAGACGAGATCCTTCAGATGCACGACGCCGCGCTGCATCCATTCGTAGTGGCTCATGAAGCTGAAGCCCGCGATGACATCCACGAGTTTTCCGGGCGCCCACGACGAGAGGAATTCCGTCACCGGCGGGAAACCCGCGAGGATCAGCAGCAGGCCGATCATGACGGCGATGATGAAGCTGATGACCTGGTTTCGCGTGAGCGACGAGGTGAACATTCCGACCGCGACATACGCGCCGGCGAGCAGGAAGCTGCCGAGGTAACCGCAGAAAATCGCGCCGTTGTCCGGCTGGCCGAGATAATTCACGGTGAGGACAAGCGGCATTGTGAGCACGAGCGCAAGGCCCATGAACAGCCACGCCGCGAGGAATTTTCCGATGATTGCCTGCATCGGCTGGATCGGCATCGTCAGCAGAAGCTCCATCGTTCCGTTGCGCCGTTCCTCAGCCCACGACCGCATCGTCACCGCGGGAACGAGGATCAGATACAGCCACGGATGCCAGAAGAAAAACGCCTGCAGGTCGGCCTGCCCGGCATCAAAAAACCGGCTCACTTGAAACGTGAAAAATCCTGCGAGAACGAGGAAGATCACGATGAAAACATAGGCCACCGGCGAGTTGAAATACGAACACCACTCGCGTTTGGCCACAACCCTGGTGTAACAAGAAGATGCCATTTTGTTTCTCCTTCGCGATTAGGCCGCGGCCACGTCGGCCGTTGTGGTGAGGCGGCGGAAAACTTCGTCGAGCGAACCTTTTTTCATCAGCTCCGCCGGCGAACTGTCGGCCACGATCTTGCCGTCGCTTATAATAATGGTGCGGTTGCAGATGGCCTCGACCTCTTCGAGAATATGCGTCGAGAAAATCACGACCTTGTCCTTCGCCATGCCGGCGATCATCTGTCGCACGACGTGTTTCTGGTTCGGATCAAGCCCGTCCGTCGGCTCGTCCAGAATCAGGATCGGCGGATCGTGGAGGATCGCCTGCGCAAGGCAGACGCGCTGGCGATAGCCCTTCGACAGCGTCTCGATCGTCTGATAGCGCACATGGTTCAGCAGGCATTTTTCGATGACCGCCTCGATGCGCTTCGTCCGCTCCTCGCCGCCGAAGCCCCGCATTTCCGCGATGAACTTCAGGAACGCCGTCACCGTCATGTCGGCATACGACGGCGCATTCTCCGGCAAAAACCCGATGCGCTTTCGCGCCTCGATCGGATTTTCCTGCACATCGAACCCGTTCACCGAAACCGACCCCGCCGTCGGCGTCAGGTAGCCCGTGATCATGCGCATCGTTGTTGTCTTGCCCGCGCCGTTAGGCCCGAGAAACCCGAGCACGTCGCCGGTCTTCACTTCGAACGACACATCGTTGACCGCGTGCCGCCCGCCAAAACTCTTGCAGAGATTTTTAACGCTAATCATGCGTTTCCAGACTGCTCCTATAATTATTGAACCGTTAGAGACAAACCAGCCCGCAAAACGTTCAGCAATTTTTTTGCCACCGGTTCCGCCATCGCGCCGGCCGCTGTCGGGATTCAGGGGCGCGGACTGTAGGGACACCCGGCCCGCGCCGCAAGCATTCACTCGGAAATCTCCAATGATTGGAAATTGCGCCCGCGCAAACTTCCAACCATTGGAAAAAACCGCGGCGCGCCGGCTTCAAAATGCGTGCGCGGCCAGCGCGTGCAGCCACGCATCGAGCGACGGTGCGATTTTTTGCGCGATGGATTCCGCGCCCCAGGCCGCGAAGATCGCGGCGAAGACGTCTATCGTATAATGAGCGCGCAAGACGATGACCGTCGCAGCTTCGATTGCGGCGATGGCGTAGGCGACGGCGCCAACGGCGGGCGGCGCGATGCGCGCGATTTCGATCGCTCCGACGACCGCGCAGGCGGTGTGGCCGGAAAAGAAAAAGTCGTTGCTCGTGCCGTAGGTGACCAGCAGCGCGGGGAAGCCGGGATTGCGCCAGATCATTTTTCCGGGGACCGGCAGCGTGAAGGTGAGCTGGCACAACTGCCGCATCAGGAAAACTAGAATCAGCGCGAGAAACGGTCGCAACGACGAGCCGAAGATCGCCGAGCCGAGCAGAAAAAGACCGAACAGATCGATGAATAGCGACGTGACGATCAGCGTCGCGTTGGCCGCGCGCGGCCGTGCGCCGAGCCAGTCGTTGAGCGGTTCGGTCCATTCGTGGACGAGATCGTGAATCCGATTTCCCGTCGGCGCTTTCTTGCTGACGACGCGCTGCGTCCAGAACCAAAGGCCGAGCGCGCCGGCAACGGCCGCGCAGCGAAGAATGACGCCGGACGCGATCACAGCGTTCGGCTCCCATCGAACGAGGTCGCGAGCATCGTTTCGAGCTGTTCGCGCATCGCGACCATGACCGGATCGGCCTCGCCGCGCGGGCGGTCCGGCGGGACTTCGATGGCTTCGCCGACATCCACGAGCGCGCGCATCGGCGAGTGAACACGGCAGTTGTCGGTGAGGTCCTCTTCGAATTTCTCGACGGTTTCGAGCACGCGATCGCGCGTTGGCTGAGGCGTAAAATATCCGGCCGGATAGAACGCGATCTGCTGTGCCTGATAAATAATTTCAAGATGCCGCCAGCGGCGTTGTATTTCGTCCTCGGAAATTTCGCCGGCGACGATGTCCGGCAGGATTGCGCTGCGCAGAAGTTTCACGCGGGCGACGACGTCTTTTTCGTGGCGGCCCTTCAGCCATTCGTCTTCGAGCGGGCAGAGCATTCCGCCAACCAGCCTCGCGATTCGTTCGGAAATTTCGCCGGGCTGCGGCGCGCCGAGGAATTCAATTTCCTTGAGCGAAAGCAGCGCCGAGCCGACTTTCAAAATCCGCCCGACCAGCGGCAGCGAATCCTGCGTCTGCCAGAGAAGCCGCCGCTCGATTTCGGCGAGGACCGGTTTGGTGGCGGCTTCGAGATCGCCGTCGAAAAAATAACGGAGCGCAATCGGGTGAACGACAACCTTGCCGCCGGCTTGCGCCCGCTGTTTCGCCGCGCTGCGCAGCATCAGCGCGGTGCCTTCCATCAAGTGATTGAGCTTGTCGTTGTGCCGCGAGATGACGCCCTCGGGAAAAACGATGAGCGGGCGGCGCGCATCGGCCAGAATCTGGATCGCGCATTTGAGCGCCTCGCGGTCGAGGCCTTCGCGGTAAATGCTGAAGACGCCCGCGCGCGGCAGCAGGAAGGTCTGCACGAGATTTTGCATGAACAGATGCCAGCTCGCCATGATGTGGACCTGCCGGGCGACCCGGTAGCCGAGGCCCGCGACGACGAACGGATCGCACGGCCGGCAATGATTCGGCGCCAGCATGATTCCGTGGCCGGCCGCGACGGACGCGTGCAGCCGCTCGACGCCGCGAAATTCCACGCCCTGAATTCCGAAGGTTTTCAAATAGCGCGGCATGATCGGCCGCAGCAGTGACGGCCAAAATGTGCCGGTGCGCGGCGGCACGAATTTATACGGCTTGGCAATGACGATGTTTTGCATCGCGGTGCATGATTGAATCCGGCCGCGGAACCCGCAAGTGCCAAGTTCCGAAATTTGTGGCCGCGACGTGCTCGACAGTCCGCACGCGCCGACGTAGAAAAAACCCGACGAAATGAAATTTCTGATCGTTACAACTGCGATGCTGTTCGCCATCGGTGTGCGTGCCGGACTTCCGCCGCTTCAAAATGGCGACATGACCATCGGCACGGAAAGACCGGCCGGCTGGGGTAACCAGTGGATTGCGAGCGGGAAAATTTCCGTTGCGCGCGACGCAACAATTTTTCATTCCGCGCCGGCCTCGCTGCGCGTCGCCAGCGAGGAAGGCAAGGCGCACGGACAGGCGCAGCAGAATGTGGATGTGAAAGGCGGAGAAATTTTCCACATCGAGGCGTGGTTGAAATGTCAGGGCGTCGGCCAGGCGCTTTTCGGTGTGCAATCCTACGACGCAAATTGGAAAGGCCTCGAGTTTGTGCCTGTCGGCAATGCCCTCGCCGGCCTCGACTGGCAGCGCGCGAGCGCCGATGTCGCGGTGCCGGCAAATGCCGCGCACATCGGCTATATCTGCATGATCGAAGGCAACTGCATGGCATGGTTCGACGACGTTGCGATTTCAGAAGGTGGACTGGGCGCTCCGCGCACGGCCTCTTCGCCGCAGGAAAAAATCGAGCCGCCGCCGAAAGCTCCGAACGCATGGACGCCCGCCGAAGGCTTCTGGAAAGATTTCCCGAAAGCCTGGCGGCAGACGGTGCAAGGCCAGGTTGACCGCGCGAAGAAGGGCGGAATTGACATCGTCTTCATCGGCGATTCGCTCACGCAAGGTTGGGACAAGGAGCTTTGGACTTCAAAGTTCGAGCCGCTCCGCGCCGTAAATTTCGGCATCGGCGGCGACGGCACGCCGCAGGTGCTCTGGCGCATCGAACATGGAATCCTCGACGGCTTCGACGCGAAGCTCGTCGTGATGATGATCGGCATCAACAACACGTGGCCCGGCTACAAGGCCCCGGCCACGATCAAGGGAATCGAGACGTGCATCGCCGCGATCCGCGCAAAACAGCCGAAGGCAAAGATCCTCCTGCTCGGCGTCCTGCCGATATTCGACAAGGACGATTCCGTCCGCGGCATGATCCGTGAAATCAACGACAGCATCGCAAAACTCGACGACGGGAAAACAATTCGCTTCCTCGACTTCGGCGGGAAATTTCTGCAACCCGACGGCTCGCGCCGCGCCGAACTTTATAAAGCTGATCGCTTGCACCTTTCCGTTGCGGGCTACAAAGTCTGGGCCGCTGAAATGGAACCGCTTTTCAAAAACATGATGGAGACAAAATGAAAAATATGGCCGCAATCCTCGGAATCCTCACCGTGCTTGGAATCGTCGCCGCCCGCGCAGACGACGTCCGGCGCATCGCCCTCGACGGAAAGGAAGGCGTTGCCGCGCCCGCCGCCGAACCGGGCAAAGACAAGATCGACCGCATCCACAAGGTCGAAACGCCGCAGATCATGTTGTATCCCACGGTGAAAAAACCGTCGCATGGCACGGTCATGGTTTGTCCCGGCGGCGGCTACTCGATCCTCGCGGTCAACCACGAGGGAACCGACATCGCGAAGATGCTCAACGATGACGGCTGGGATGTTGCCGTGCTGCTCTATCGCGTCAGCGAAGGCCCCAAGACGCGCGAGCTCGCCATCGAGGACGCCAAGGCCGGACTGTCGCTGATTCAGAAACGCGGCGGCGAGTTCGGGCTGGGCACGAAGAAAATCGGCGTGATGGGATTTTCCGCCGGCGGCCATCTCTCTGCGCGCGTCACGCACGAAGCAGCCGCTGCCGGAACGCCTCCGGATTTCGCCGTGCTGATGTATCCGGCCTACCTCGAAAAAGACGGCAAGTGTCTCGATGAAGTCGCGCCGTCGAAAGTTCCCGCGTTCCTCTACGTCGCCGAGGACGACCACTTCAACAAGAGCTCGCACGCCTACGAAGCCGCCTGCAAAGAAAAAGGCGTGCCCTGCGAAGCGCACTACGCCGCAAAAGGCGGCCACGGATTCGGCCTGAAAAATCCGCTGCCCGAGGGCGTCAAGGACTGGCCTGACAAGCTCCGCGCGTTCCTCGACGGCATCGCGAAATGAAAAGTCCCGCCGCGGCTTTTCCAATCATTGGAATTTGCGCCGCCCTGTTTTTCCAATCATTGGAAGCCAGCGCGGCGGTCACGGTGCAGGTCGAGCGGCTGAATCCGGCCGATCCGAACTGGAATTTCAAAACGATTCCGCGGCCGTCGAAATCGGACGCGGCGAACGGCGCGAAAGTCGAGTTCGTCGGCAACGAAATCGCGAAAGAGGGCAGCGGGCCCGAGGCGTTGACCGACGGAATTTTGCCGAAGCGAGCGAACCAGGCGAAGGGCTTCACGTTTTTCACCAACGAAAACGGCGATCCCGGCTTGATGCTGATGGATCTCGGGCGTGCGATTTCCGTCGCGCAAATTGACATCTATTCGTGGCACGAGCACGCGCCGTCGCAGAGTTGCCGCGCGCCGCAGATCTATTCGATCTTCGGCAGCGCCGCCGAAAAACCGGATGCGAAAAATCCCGCGTCGGCGGAGTGGACGAAGATCGCGGACGTGGACACGCGGCCGAATACGACCGGCGAGAATTGGGGCGGGCAGCACGGCGTCAGCATCGGCGATTCGGGAAAGTCGCTCGGCAATTTCCGGTGGCTGCGCTGGGTCTGCAAGGCCACGATGTCGCCGAAGGAGCGGCCCGGATACACGCACACATTTTTCTGCGAACTGGATGTCCACACGCCGGAGACGCTCGCAAAGGCGGGCGATGCGGAAATCGCCGGCTCGCACGTGAAGGAAGTCGTCGTCGTTTTCAAGACGCACTTCGACATCGGCTACACGGACATGGCCAGCAACATCGTCCAGAAATATCGCACGACGATGATTGATCAGGCGCTCGCGGTTGTTGACCAGAACCGCGATTTGCCGCCCGCGCAGCAATTCGCCTGGACGATTCCCGGCTGGCCGATGCACCAGATTCTCGACTGGCCGGCGCAGACGCCGGAGCGCAGGCAGCGCGTTTTGCAGGCGTTCAAGGACGGCCGGTTTGTCGTCCATGCGCTGCCGTACACGACGCACACCGAGACGCTCGAACTCGAGGACCTCGTGCGCGGCCTCGGCTTCGCGGCGCAGGTTTCGCGCGAGGCCGGACTGCCGCTGCCGCGCGACGCGAAGATGACCGACGTTCCAGAACACACGTGGGCGATGGCGACGATCCTCAGCCACGCCGGCGTGAGATTCATGCACATCGGTTGTAACGGCATGAGCGGCTCGCCGCAGGTTCCGCCGCTGTACTGGTGGGAAGGGCCGGACGGATCGCGCGTGCTCACGATGTATTCACCGCACTACGGCACCGGGCTTTTCCCGCCGGACGACTGGCCGTATCGCACGTGGCTCGCGCTGCAGCACACCGGCGACAATCACGGCCCGCCGCGGCCTGATGAGGTGAAAAAAGTTCTGAAGCAATTTGCCGATCAGATGCCCGGCGTCAAAGTTCGAATCGGGCGGCTCTCCGATTTCGGCGACGCGATTCTTGCCGAGAATCCGAACCTGCCCGTCGTCCACGCCGACACGCCCGACACGTGGATTCACGGGCCGATGTCCGATCCGAACGGGATGAAGATCGCGCGGAACATCCGCCCGATGATCGGCGCGGCGCAATCGCTCAACACGGAACTGCGCTCGTGGAATCAGACGGTGTCCGATCCCGCCGCGGAGATTGCCGCCGCGTACGAGCAGAGCCTGATGTACGGCGAGCACACCTGGGGCGGTTCGATCGGCTGGCTCAAATGCAAATTCGGCTTCGGCGATGAATTCTGGAAGGAGCGCGCGACCGGACGCTACGAGCGCATCGAAGCCTCGTGGGACGAACACACCGCCTACATCGAAAAGGCGCGCGATATTGTCTCACCAGTCCTCGCGTCGAACCTGCAAGCGCTGGCGCAGGCAATCGCGGTGGATGGCCCGCGCGTCGTGGTTTTCAATCCGCTGCCGTGGAAACGCGATGGCATCGTCCGCGCCGGCACGAACGAATTCATCGCGCGCAATGTTCCGCCGATGGGCTATCGGACTTTCAAGGCCGGCGAACTTCCGGAGTCGAAAGGAAAAGTTTCCGCCGATGCGAAGACCGCGACGATTGAGAACGATTCATTCACGGCCGTCCTCGATCCGCAGCGCGGCATCGTGCGTTCGTTGATCGAGAAGAAATCAGGGCGTGAACTTATTGATCGCGATTCATCCGTCGGTCTCGGCCAATATCTCTACGAACGGTTCGACTATGGCCAGACGTGGAAATACATCCGCGCCTATCTCAAGGAAGCAAACTGGACAATTGATTTCGAGAAGCCGGGAATCCCGACGAACATGCCGTATTGCGCTGCATCGCCGCGCGATTTCAAACTTCGCTTCGAGACGTCAGCGGCATCCGTCGCCGCCGTGATGGACAGCGCCGCTTCATCGAATCTTCCCGCTGTGACAACGCGGCTGATCCTCTATCGCGATCAGAATTTCGCCGATCTCGAAATCACGCTTCGCGACAAGCCGCTCGAATCGTGGCCGGAAGCCGGCTGGCTCTGCCTGCCATTCAAAGCGGACGCGCCGCAGTTCCGCCTCGGCCGCGTCGGTTCGATCATCGATCCGGCGAAAGACATCGTGCCGAATTCAAACCGCGATATATTCGTCCTGAATTCCGGCCTGACGCTGACCGATCCGCAGGGCCGCGGCATCGGCCTCTGCCCGATTGATCTTCCGGTCGTCAGTCTCGGCGAGCCGGGCTGCTGGAAATTTGCGAAGGAAGATTTTCCACGGAAGCCGGTCGTTTTCCTGAACCTGTTCAACAACCAGTGGAACACGAATTTCAGGCTGTGGAACGGCGGCACGTGGACAACGCGCGTCCGCATCTGGCCGGTTGAAAACGCGAACAACGAAACCGCATTGATCACGCCATCGCTGGAAGCGCGCTATCCGCTGCTCGTCGCGACCGCCGGCGCAACCGCTGGCGCGCATCACCTGCTGCCGCCATCGCGAGAGGGCTTGTCGCTTTCGCGGCGCGGCGTGCTGGTCACCGCGTTCGGTGCCGATCCGTACAGCGACAAGACGCTGCTTCGCCTGTGGGAACTGGCCGGCGATTCCGGCGCGCTCAAGGTGAAATTGCCCGAAGGCTTCAACGGGACACGCGCGGTCCCGTTGAACCTGCGCGGCGAACCGGACGGTGATCCGATCGCAATTTCCGCCGGTTCGTTCTCGATCAATCTCGGTGCGTTCGCGCCGGCAAGCTTCCGGCTCGAATAGTTCCAATCATTGGAACTTTGGCCCGGCGATTTTTCCAATGATTGGAAATTCCGGTGCGCCTGCCTATTCTCTGAACTGACATGCGCGAATTTCAAAAGGTCATTCTCGTCGCGGCGGCCCTTGCGGTCGGCGGATGCCTGATGATGGGCGACTACGGCAACCGATCGCTGCGGCCGTCGCCGGGCGTCAAACCGCGCCGTTATATTCTCGAAACCACCGGCTATTGTCCGTGCCGGGAATGCTGCAGTTGGCACCGCAACTGGCTGTTTATTCCCGTCACGTCCGACGGCCACATCAAGCATGTCGGTTATACCGCCAGCGGAAGCAAGGCGAGGCCGGGAACCATCGCGGCCGACACGTCAATTTTTCCGTTCGGCACGATCATGTTTGTTCCGGGTTATGGCTACGGTCGCGTCGAGGATCGCGGCGGCGACATCAAGGGGTGGCACATTGATTGTTTCTTCGAGTCGCACGCCGATGCGAAGAAGTGGGGCAGGACACGGCGCTATGTGGACGTGTGGCTCCCGCAGGATTTGTCACAGCATCTGCGATGACCAGCGGCGGACAAGCTCCTGCCACAACTCTGCCTCGCGCCCCGAACGAAACTCGATCTGGACTCCGATCCTGAATCCGCGGCCGCCGCCGACGAGACTGCAAAAGCGCACCTCTCCATCCGTCTTGAACGGATTGTCCGCGTCGGGCAAACCGGTTTCGACATTGATATGAATCGCGATCCGGATTTTCGCGAGACGGTCGAATGATTCCTTTGCCACGAGGCCAACGCCCTCGCGCGAGACGTTCACAACCAGCGCGGCCACCACGCGGCTCTGGCCCTTCACCAGGGCCAGGCCCAGCCGCTCCACGGTCGCATCAATCATCTTCGTGATGCGGATTGACTGGCGTTTTTCTGATCGGGGCAGCATGGCCATCTCACGTGATCATCGGTTCCCACTGGCGGATCAACTCATGCCATCCCGTATGTTCGAGTCCGCTCTGCTCCTTCAGCAGCGCGCCCACCTTGTAGGACGCCTGCACGTGATAGCCGCCTTTTTTCTCCGGCGCGCAGTTCCGGATGGCCGCGGACGTGATAAACAGCCGTCCCGTCGCCGCCTTCCCCTCGTCCAGGCTCATGGACACGACAACACGGACAAAAGCATCGCGATCGAACGGCTCCGGCGAAATGAATCCGATGCCCTCGCGCGAAACATCAATAATTTTGACGCGGATAAAACGCGATTCTTCCGCGCCCCGGAGAGTCGCCACACGTTCGAGCGTTGCGGAAAACTCCTTCGGGATTCGACGAGATTTGCGGCGTTCCGTCAACATGGTCGAACTTCATACACCGCCGGCCAGGGAAAGAAAAGACTTCGTGATGCGGTGATTTTGTGGAAATTTCCCGCCACGAAGTCGAACGCCACGATTCGCAATGCGATGAAAAACAGATACGTCATGCCGGCATTGTTGCTCGTCTCGCTCGCCCTTGGATTCTGGCTTCGATGGGACGGCCTCGACTGGGGCCGCAAATCCGGCGCGCAATTTCATCCCGACGAACCGCGATTTGTCGAACAGGCCAACGCGCTCGACCGCGGCCTGCCGCTGCGCAAATCCTACGTCTTCGGATTCGGCGAAGCCATTCGCGCCGTCCACGCCATCGCCCCGTCGCTCGACTACGCGCGCATCGCCCGCGGCCTTAGCATCGCATCGGGAATGCTTCTCTGCCTCGTCGTCTTTGCCATCGCCCGCGAATTGAAACTCGGCGCGAACGCCGCCGCGCTCGCATGCGCGTTCACCAGCCTCAACACCATGTGCGTGATCCATTCGCATTTCGGCACCGCCGACATGACCTACGTTCTCTTCCTTTATCTCTTCGCCCTGGCCGTTCTTCGCGGCTGGCTGCTCATCGCCGCCGTCGTCACCGGGCTCGCGATGGCCGCGAAATTCGGAATGATTCTGATCCCGTCGCTGCTCTGGCTGGTTTGTAGTCCCGCCTTCAGGCGGTCCGGATTCCGCCTAAAGGCGGTGCTACAAACAACGCTTCTGCTGCTCATCGCACTTTTCGTTTTCCTCGCCGCGCAGGGCTTCACCTTCGACCGCGAATCCATCCGCATGATTTCGCTCAGCGCGCAGCAGGACAACCTCGGCGGCTTCGAGCACCGGAAATGGCAGAACATCATCACCTATTCCGGCGTCGCCATCCGCGCCCTTGGCATCCCCGTTTTCAGTTTCGCAGTCATCGGCCTTGCCCGCGTGCGGCGCGCTGCGAGGAGCGGCGACATTCCTGTTGCAGTCTGGATCGCATTTCTGCCGTTTGCGCTCCACGCCCTCGGCCTGCTCGCGATTAACACGACCTTCCCGCGCCACTTCCTGCCGCTGGTTCCGCTGCTGCTGATCCTCGCCGCGCGCAGCATCGAAAAACTCCCGCGCTTCCGCGCTCCCGTCGCCGCATTCTGCCTCGCGTGGTCCGCACTGCTCGCATGGAGTGACGGATTTGCATTCAGTCATGAACCACGATTTGAATTGATGCGGAATTATCTCGGAACAATTAAGAATCCAGATCGAGAGCAGATTTTTCGCAGGAGCTGGAGCGACCCATTTTACCAGAATTTGCCGAGCGCATGCTTCACTCCACACCCCAATAATGCCGAATCTGTTTTTCTTCATGAAGGCTGGACGTGGCGCTTCAATCGAAGTGAAATCAATCCCCTCAGCGATCCTGACAAGGAACAATTATATCACGCCTCGACGGACGAACTGCGCTGGTATCGAGCCTTCAAGGGTTCCGTCGCACGCGGCACACGGAAGGAAATTTTCGAAGCCGGCCCGCCCAACATCCTGCCCGAACAATTTCTTTACGACGCGGCGTGGGGCAGCTTCGAAAAATTCGCCGGCAAATGCACCGTGTACGAACGCGCGGCACCGCAAGTTCCAATCATTGGAAAACCCGCGCGCTGAAATTTCCAATGATTGGAAAGCGCGGTTTAGTGTTTGTAGTGCGCGACGTGAGTCGCGCGGCAGGCGAATGTCGGGTTCAGTCTCCGCTGCGTTCTGCAAAACGTTTGCTCGCGCGCCGCGTCACGGACGTGACGCACCACGAACGATCACGCCGGCGGCTTCTGCACATCGAGGCGCAAGAGGCAGTGGCCGAAGTCGACGATGCGCGCGCCGGGCACGGGCATGAACTGCGGCGGAATCCGGTGCAGCTTGCCGCGCCCGATGACGATGATGCCGGCGCGGCGCATCACCAGAAAGTGCCGCGCAATGTTGGACGGGTCGCTTTTCACCAGCCCGGCGATGTCC
>CAIVKH010000109.1 GCA_903906425.1 uncultured bacterium | reverse complement strand
GGTACGATCAGAACGAGCGCCAGTTCGTCGTCGCTTGGATAGTCGCTCAATATCAGGCAGGGGCGAATCTTCGCCGCCAGTCCCAGATCAACGAGCCATATCTCGCCGGGTCTGGTTACGGCGGGCATCCTCATCCTCCATTGCGTCGAGCACCAGAAAGTTTTCGTCAGCGCGACGATCACAATCGGCAAGAACCTGTGAGTCCTCCTCAATCTCGATCAGCCGTCGCGTCAAATCACGACGCTCCTGATGCGTGAGCCTGGGGAGTTCGGCGATAATTTCTGCGGTACTCATACCATCAATCTAACCGTATTTCAGATTTCAGTCCATCCTCGGTCCACACTGCGCGGTCAGATGTGCCACGGGGCGCGGAACGTTCGCGACAGCAATTTCGTCGCCTCGTCGTCGCCGATGATTTCCTGCTTGGCGGCATCCCATTTGAGTTTGCGGCCGACGACCGACGCGATGTAGCCGAGGTGTCCCGGCGACTGCGAGCGGTGCGCGATTTCGACAGGCGTGAGCGTGCGCTTGCGCGATTTGATGCTGTCGAGAAATTCCTGTTGGTGGCCGGGCGACTTGTAGAGCGTGATGTCGAGCTTGCCGTCCTTTTCCTTGTTCTTGATTTCTTCCTGCCACTCTTTCTTGGAGGTCTCGAACACGCCGCGGTTGACGTGGACCCAGCCGTCCGGGCCGATCCATTTTGTGCCGCCTTTGATTTCGTTGTAGCCACCGGCGATGACGACCTCGACATCGTTGGGATATTTGCACTCGATCTTGAACTTCGTCGCGGTGTTCCACACATCGTCCTTCGGCGGGAACTCCGCGGTCGCCGAAATTTCGCTCGGGCCGATTGCGTCATCGGGGCCGCAGCCGAATTTCGGATTGGCGAGGCCCCAGTGTCCGATGTCGCAGTGATGGCCGATCCAGTCCATGAGCTGACCGCCGCCCGTGTTGTAATTCCACCGCCAGTTCTTGTGAAAACGGCACGGATTGAACGGCATCATCTGCGACGGGCCGGTCCAGAATTCATAATCCAGGCCCGCGGGCGGTTCGCAATTCGGCTTGTCGTGGCCGGTCTTCTCGAAATCCGAATGGCCGGACGGCAGGCCGACTTCGCAGCGGGTGACCTTGCCGATGTAGCCGTTCTGCACCAGCTCCGCGGCCCAGCGGAAAAAGTTCTGGCTGCGCTGCCACGAGCCGGTCTGCCAGATGCGTTTGTTTTTCTGCACCGCCTCGACCATCGCGATGCCCTCGGCCAGCGTCTTCGACAGCGGCTTCTCGCAGAAAATATCCTTGCCCGCATTGGCCGCGGCGATGGCGGGAATCGAGTGCCAGTGGTCCGGCGTCGAAATCGCGACCGCGTCAATGTCCTTTCGCGCGAGCAGCTCGCGGTAATCCTTGTAGCCTTTGCAATCGGAACTCTTGTAGTGCTCGTTGACCTTCTTGATCGCGCCGTTCAGATGCCCCTCGTCCACGTCGCAGATCGCGACGACGCGGCAGTCGCCACAGCCGAGAAACGAACCGAGGTTGCTGCCGCCCTGCCAGCCTACGCCGATGCTCGCAACCGTGATTTTATTCGACGGCGCATCCGCGCCAAACATCCGGCGCGGCAAAAAAAGCGGCGCCGACGACGCGGCCAGAATTTTCAACATCCCACGACGGCTGACAGACAAGTTGCTTCTCATTTCGATTGGTCCTTTCGTTGCGTGTTCAAATCGCAAAACAGATTTGCCGATACATCGCTTTTCTCAGGGGCAAAAGTCAAATGCTCCGTTCCCGCGCCGCCGAAAAATATTTCCAATCATTGGAAGATTTCGAAGCGCCGACTTCCAATCATTGGAAAAATCCGCGGCGCAAATTTCCAATGATTGGAAATCTTCGCGATCGCCGCCAGGGCCGGACATCAGCGCGCGGCGCAGCACAACTATTTCTGCGCAGTCTGCGGCGGGTGGTACCAGAGCGATTGCCAGTAGCGGCGGTCGAGGTCGTACGGATCGAAGGTGGTTTTTTCGTAGTCGATGTCTTCGGGCAGGACGCCGTAGCGGCGCATTTCGCGGACATATTCGATGCGCGGTTTGAAGCCGGGCATGTCGAAGCGTTTGATTTCGTCGAGCCGCGTTTTGCCGGCGGCGCACATCGCGAGGAGTTTTTGATAGTCGGGATCGTTCGTGTTCGCGAAGACGGTCGCGGGCTGCTTCGTCTTCGGATCGCGGCACGTCCCCCATCCTCCCGCGGACTCCGCGAGCGGCGCGAGAACCAACATGGATTTTTCGGGACGCGACAAATTGAAAACGATGTGCCGGCTCGTGTTCAATCGCGCGTCGCCGATGACCGGCTGCCAGAACGAGATTCCTTTTTCGTCGGACATGCTGTGCGGCAGTTTGCGGCCCGGCTCGTCGTGGCAGGCGTCGCAGCGCCGCGCGATGACTTCCGCGCCGGCCTTCGTCGTCGGCCAGTCGGTGTCGGTGTTGACGAGATTGTTTTGCGCGTAGCCGCCGATCATGCCGGTGCCGAGCGCGGCATAGGTGCCGGGATAGGCCGCGCTGCTTTCGATCCACAGCCGCAGCGTTTTCTTCTGCGCGTCGGTTGCCTTCACGCCGTAGTGCGAGCCGTCGAGCATCGTCAGGATTTTGCTGGCGGACGAGCCGAGTGTGCGCGGCGCGTAGTTGCTCTTCGGCTGGTTGCGCCCGTCCGAAAAAAGATGCGCGATGGTCATCATGTAGTAGCCGTGGCTGAACATCGGGCCGTGGTCGCCGCTGAGGATGAGCCGTCCCGCGCGCGGTCCGCCGGCCGGCGTCTTGTCGTAGCCGTGGCAGCTCACGCAAAGCGCATCGAGTACCGGCTGAACATCGCGCGGGAAATCGAAGATGTCCGGCACGCCGGCGAACGGTTCGATCTTCGACGGCGCGCGCTGCGCCGCGATCGTCGCGTTCATCGGAATTGACTTTGGCGCGACGATGCGATGTTCGTGGCAGCCGACGCAACCCAGCGTTTCGCCGGGTTGGACTGTCGAGAAGCTCTGCATCCGTTTCACCGCGAGGTCGTGTTCGTCCAGCGCGACGAAAAAGACGCTGCGGACTGCGGGCACTTCGAACAATGCGGAGCCATCGGCTTCGACAGGAACGGTGCCGAGGATGTGTTCAAGCGTGAAGGTGCCGCCGTAGCTGAGCGGGTCCATGCCGCCGGTGAAGTTGATCGGCTTCGGCAGCGATTCGAGCACGAGTAGTTTTTTAATCTCGCCCGGCTTTACGCCGTCCATATTGCGGCCGTTGTACACGTCGGCCAGAAACATCTTCCCCATCGGCTGTTCGGGTTTGATCCGGGTGATGATCGTCGGTTCGCGTTGGCGCGCGATGATTGGCCGCGGCTCGTGCAGCCAGAAGCCGTCCTTCGCTTCCGCGTCGGTGAGCTTGTACAAATCCTGCGTCTGGCCCTGCGCATCCATGACAACAAGCCGCGGGCCGGTCGCGGCCATGAAACACGTTTCGGAGAACGCCCACGGGTCGCGATACTCATTGCCCTTGCTGATGGATTTCGCGAACGCCTGCGCATCGGGGCCGGCCTTCGGATCAACGACGGTCACGACGCCCTGATGTTCGGCCTGCCCGTGGCCCGGCGAAAACGACACGACGAACTTATCGGAATTGGGGATGGGCTTCGCGTCGAGCATCGCGATGCCGGGGTGCAGATTCCCGTAGAAAACCGTCTGCGCCGTGCCGTCGGGATACGTCGCCCAAAGATGATGATAGTGAACCTGGCTGCGATCGACATACTCCCACCGCGTATAAAGCAGCCGCCCGTCCGGCATCGGCCACGGCGTGTTGTCGTGCTCATTGTTGCTGGAGATTTCGTGAATGTTTTTTCCGTCCGCGTCGCAACGGTGGAGCACGGCCACCTGCGTCAGCCAGCAATTCACCCAACGCTTGCAGCGATTCGAAACAAACACGATGCCACCGTCCGGCACGTACGTCGGCTCGATGTCGTCCCACGGCCCATCGGTCAATTGCTTCAGGCCGGTGCCATCAACGTTCATCTCGTGGAGGTGATAGTTTTCCGTGTCGTCCTTGCGGTACGCGAACAGGATTTTCTTTCCGTCGTAGCTGACCTGCGGATCGCGCACGCCGCCCTTCGGATCGTCAATCAGCGTCGCGACCTGCTTCGTGCGGATGTTCAGTTTGCAGAGCTTGCCGCCCTCGCGATAGAGCTTGCCGCCTTTGTCGTACGACTTGCCATCGTTCGCGGCGTACGTCCCAAAATTCGCATACCAGTGTTCGCCGATGATCTTCCGTTCGGCGAAAACGACCTCATCGACCTTCGCCATCGGGCCGGCGAGGAAATCCTCGATCAATTCCGCGCTGCTCGTGTCCGCAAGTTTCGGCGGACTCTTTGTCGTGCCGAATTGCACGTAGTCATAAATGATCCAGCTTCCATCCGTGAGGTTGATGCCGATCGCGTTGTCGCCCGCCGTGATCGCGCCTTCCGGGATCGGATAAATCAGCGCCGTCGGCTTGCCTGCCTGAGTCGGATCGCCCGCCAGTTCGACCATCGACGACGTGTCCGGCAGCCGCTTGACCGCCGCCTTCTTTCCGTTCGCCGTGATCGTGATCTGGCTCGGCTCCCAGATCGAAAGCGCGCCGATGATCAGGAACACCGGCTGCTCCGGTGCGCGATCGAGGTGAAAATGAATCGTGAAGGTCTGCGCTTTGCCGCCCGCCCACTTGTCGTGCGTGCTTGGATGGATGTACGGCCAGTCCGTCAGCTTGCTCGATCCGATCGTGAACTCGATTGGATTCGGATACGTCTTCGTGAACGCATGCCACTTTTCCCGCACCAATCCAAACTCCATGGACGACCCGTCCGGTTTTCCGATCCGGAACAGCACCGGCGATTTCGCTGCATCGCCGCGGACCTCCGGCTTCACCGCATTCGTCGCGCCGAGGACCGCCGATGCCGCCAGCATCGCGACAGCAAAGATGACCTGAGATTTTCTCGTTTGCATTCCGCACATATATTCGCCGCAACATTTCCAATCATTGGAAATTTTCGCGGCCGCAATTTCCAATCATTGGAAACTGGCGGCGGCGGATTTTGCGACGGCGGGCGGGCTGTTTGCCCGCGCGGCGCCTACTCGTCTTTCTTGTCCTTCGGCTTTTTCACCGGGCGCGGCACGGCCTTCTGGATGCCGGTGGTTTCCTTCACCTCGACCTTGCCGTCCGGCGTACGCTCGAACACGTCGAGCGTTTTTCCGCTCATCGAGATGAACCGCACCGTTGCGCGCTCCGGCGTCAGCGTGAGGTGGACGAATCCATTCGTGCTGCACGTGAACGGCCCGCGATCATCGCGGAACATCGGATAGACCGTGTTCCCGCCGCCGCCGGAAACGATGTGCGATGTGAAATTCGTCGCGGGCTGGATGTGCTGGAGGTTGTGATCGTGGCCGGCCAGGTAGAAATCCACGCGGTATTTCTCAAGCGCCGCGCCGAATTTTTTCTGCACGACCGGGACATCGCCATGCTCGCTGTTGCTGAACAGCGGCTGATGCGCGCAACAGATCATCCAGCGCGGCCGGTCCTTCTTCGTCAATTCGCCCGTCAGCCATTTCGCCTGCGAATCATTTTCCTGGCCCTGCACATATCCGTCCATCATCAGCACCGAGACCAGCGGCGTGGCCGCCGGAAAATCCACGCGGTAAAATTTTCCCGGCATCTTCCAGCGCGACTCCGGATGCGCCGCCGGATAGGCCAGCTCCGCGCGCGACGTCACGCCGGTGGCGGCGTAGTCGTGGTTCCCCAGCAGCGCATAGAACGGCATTTTCAGCACCGCCGGATCGTACATCTTCTCGAACCACAGCCCCCAGAACGGCGACTCCGTGTCCGTGATCACTGTGTAGAAATTGTCACCGAGCAAAAGCGCCGCGTCGAATTTCTTGTCCGCCGCACCGCGCACATAATCCGCCATCGTCTTCGCCACCGCGATCTGGTTCGAGCTGCCGCAGCCCCAGTCGCCGAACGCCAGCAGATTCACCTCCGCCGCCCGCGCAACTTCCAATGATTGGAAAAGCCCGATCCATAAAATTCCAATGGTTGGAACCAACGCGATGAGACGGCGGAAATTTGTTTTCATGGCGCGACTACATCACAGCCGCATTCGCGACGCAAGGCGATGGATGCCGTTCGCGCAGGCGGACGGCCGTTGATTTCTATTTCATGCCGCGGACTTGCGCGGCGAGCGGCTCGACTTCCAGATATCTCTCGAGCCCCTGCTGCCAGGTCGGCGGTTTGTGGGCGGTGAGTTTTGTGTAGAGCGCGGTGTCGAGAACCGAGAACGCGGGGCGCGTGGCGGGGAAATTCAGCTGCGCCGTCGTGAGTTTTTCGATCGGGATTCCGGGTTTCGTGGCGGCGACAATCGCGCCGGCAAATTCGTGCCACGAGCACTGGCCGCTGGAGGCGATGTTCACGATGCCGCGTGCGTTCGCTTTCATGATTCGCAGCAAACAGTCGGCTAGGTGGACGGTGAAGGTGGGCGATGAAACCTGATCGGCAACGACGCGCAACGAGGTTTTTCCCTGCGCGAGCTGGTTGAGAATGGCCTTGATGAAATTGCGGCCGCGAAGGCCGTAGAGGGATTGGGTGCGGACGATCAGGAAATTTCCGGCGGCGGCCTGGACGAGTTTTTCGCCTTCGAGTTTGGTGAGGCCGTAATAATTCAGCGGTTTGACGGGGTCGGTTTCGGTGCAGGGGCGGCCGAGTTTGCCGTCGAAGATGTAGTCGGTGCTGAGCTGGAGCAGCGGGAGTTTGCGCGCGGCGCAAATCTTCGCGACGATGCCGGCGCCGGTGGCGTTGAGGCGGAAGCAAAGCTCGCGCTCTTTTTCGGCGTCGTCCACGCGGGTGAAGGCAGCGCAGTTGACGATCCAGTCGGCGTCGGGAAGATTTTTCGCGACGGAGGCTTCGCTGGTGATGTCGATTTCCTGGACGTCGAGGATGACGGTTTCGATTTTTTGCGCGGCGCAGGCGTCGTTGAGGTCGGAGCCGAGCATTCCTTTGCCACCGAGAATTACGATTTTCATAATGGGTTACTTTGGGGCAGGACGAAAGAATTGCAATTTTTGATTTGCAGTTTGCGATTTGCGGGCGGCGGTCTCAAATTCGGGCGCACGAATGGACACGAAGAAACTCGAGCGGCAATCGGGGACGGAGCGGCACGATGCTTATGCGGCGTGGCGGTTCCGCGATTTCCGGCTGCTGCTGGTGGGCAGCCTGCTGGCAAACATGGGCCGCAACATGCTGTCGATTGCGGTGGGCTGGGAAATTTATGAGCGGACCGGTTCGGCGATGGCGCTGGGCTGGGTCGGGCTGATCAACGCGCTGCCCGTGATCGTCTTCTCGATGCCGGCAGGTCATCTGGCGGACCGGCTGGAGCGACGGCGGATCGTGTGGCTGACGGAAGTTTCGCTGGCGGTGGTTTCGTTCGCGATGGCGTATGTGTCGTTGCGGCACGCGCCGGTTTCTTTCCTTTATATTTGTCTGTTTCTCGGATCGGTGCTGCACGCGTTCAACGGCGCGGCGAGTTCGTCGCTGCTGCCGCTGACGGTTCCGGGGGAAATCTTCGGCAATGCGATCACGTGGAAAAGCAGCAGTTTTCAGATCGCGAGCGTGGCCGGACCTGCGGTTGGCGGGCTGATGATCGCGATGCTGGGCGGGGCGGCCGGCGTCTATGCGGCAAACGGGATCGCGAGTATTCTTTATGCGGCGTTCGTTTTCGCGATGTCGCACAGGCCGGTGCAGCGCGAGGCGGAGCCGGTGACGCTGCGGACGCTGGCGGCGGGTTTTCAGTATGTCTGGAAGACGAAGATCATCCTTTCGACGATCACGCTGGATCTTTTTGCAGTGCTGTTCGGCGGGGCGACGGCGCTACTGCCGATTTTTGCGAAGGATATTTTGCACGTCGGGCCGACGGGGCTGGGCTGGCTGCGGGCCGCGCCGGCGGTGGGTTCGTTTTTGATGGCGATGGTGATCGCGCATGTGCCGCTGAAAAACAACGTGGGGAAGAAACTGATGTGGGCGGTGGCGGGCTTCGGCGTCGCGACGATCGTGTTCGGTTTTTCGAAGTCGTACTGGCTTTCGCTGGCGATGCTTTTTTTGACAGGGGCGCTGGACAATATTAGCGTCGTGGTCCGCCACAGCCTGGTGCAGTTGTGCACGCCGGACGCGATGCGCGGCCGGGTTTCGGCGGTGAACAATGTGTTCATCAGCTCGTCGAACGAACTGGGGGCGTTCGAGTCGGGGCTGATGGCGGCGTTTTTCGGCGCGGTGTTCTCGGTGGTGAGCGGCGGGGCGGGCACGCTGGTGGTGGTGGTGCTGACGGCGCGGATATGGCCGGAGATTCTGGCACTGAAATCGCTTGATGGATCAGGAGTGGACGGGAAGGATACTTCGTAGTGAAAAGAGCTCGTGATGATGAAGTGATTGCGGCATCGGGCCGGCATGGCGGAAACTTCCAATCATTGGAAACTGCGGGGGCGGAGATTTCCAATGATTGGAAAAACGGGCTCTCGCATTCTCGCAAAAGTGCGCGGGATATTTTTTTGACCGGCGTATTTCCGGCCGGTGATCGGGACTGGATGATTGACGGCCAGCCGATTTTTCATTATATAAAGAATGGTTGTTGGTTTCGGGCGGTGTAATTCAGGACGATGAAAAGCATGAGAGCCAGGAAAAACAGAGGCATGACGCTGGTGGAGGTTCTTATTGCGCTGGTCGTCATTTTTATTGGCATCGGCGGTTCTTTGATGTCGATTTCGTTTGCGAACAAGACGGCACAATCGACCACCAATCAAATGCTGGCTGTTCATAATGTCCGCGAGCAGCTCGAAGTTTTGCGCAGCTATGCGTTGAATGACCCGCTATTGTCCGCCGGATCACATTCGCTTACGGGCGGTCAATCCTATGTGGTCTCAGCTGTTACCACAAATACCAAGAGCATCGCGATGAATGCGGTATGGACGAACATGCTTACGCGCGCCCTGTCAACGACGACGGTGACGACAATTTTCGTGGATGCACTGCATTGACATGAAAACGACTTCCCAGCGACGCAGGAGCGGCTTCACCTTGGTTGAGATACTGGTGACGATGGCCCTGCTGGGTCTGGTCATGGCCGGTGCATGGTCCATCTTCAGTTTGTTCAACCGCATGTGGAACGCGGGGGCGGCCCAGTTGCGTGCGGCGATAAAGACGGATCGCGCGGTGAATTTCGTCCTGTTTGGCGGGCCTGGGCATAGTTGGACCGGTGTTCGGGATATTTCCGCCACGAATGCCACGCTGACCACCAGTGCAGGCGGGTGGGTCTTCAATGCGGGCACAAACCAGCTTTCTTATACATCCGCGACGAAGAAGATCACAGACGTCAACGGCATCCCCATCACGGATGATCTGCTCCTGAGCACGGCAACCATAACAAATGGGGGATTGAAAGTGACCATCTCCGTCGTGGAGAGCAGTGCGATATATACAGTGACCAATTCATTCACCATGTTTGCTCGCATGAGGAATTGAACGTGACGAGGAAAATTGTCATGAAAAAGAACAGACAGTCGGGAATGGCGCTGGTGATGGCGCTGATTTTTATGGTCATTTGCGCACTGATTGCCTCGTCTTTTTTTCTGTTTGCGAGGAACGCGCGACAATGGAGCCAGCGCGACATGAACCGCGAACAGGCCTTTTCGCTGGCGGAATCGGCCATTGAGCTGTCGGCGCAAAATCTGGTGACAAACTCCGCCATCCCTTCGCTGGGAGCGCTGGTGAATGTCAGCGGCGTTTCGCTGGGCGCGGGGACATATTCCTATTCGATCAGGTCGCTGACGAATGTGTACCAATATGCGCTTGATGGCACCGGAACGGTCAACGGCGTCAAAAGGGCCGTTCACATTGCACGTGCCGAAAAGCCGTCCTTCGCGGCCTTCGCAATGTGGATGAACGTCAACGGTGTGATCTATTTCTTCGGCGGCGAGACGTTCTACGGGCCGGTTTTTTCAAATGATTATTTGTATTTTCAGCCCACCGGGTCCTCTGGCGCGACATTCCGTGACACAGTCGCGTCGGTCAAGTCAGCGGCCGGTTCCGGCAGCGACATGACCGGAACGACGTTCAGCAAAGGCCTTCAATTCAATGCCAGTTCGCAGTCCATGGCTTCCGTGCAATTCACGAATCTATTGATCACCGCCCAGGCGAACGGTCTGGTCATCACGGGCGCGACCACCATCACGCTGTCGGGAAGCAACGCCATTATCAGGAATTTGAAAAAGGGCTGGACGAATTTTTCATACGGCATAACCAACGAATCAATCATCTATGTGACCGATGCCTCCTCGACGGGAGCCGTGCAGATTGCAGGAAGACTTGATGGCCGGTTGACCGTCATTGCCGACGGCAGCTTTCAGATCACGAACAATATCACCTATGCCTCGGACCCCAGAACCAATGCCGCAAGCAACGACGCGCTGGGACTGGTCGCGGGCGCCGACATCACCGTGATGACCAACGCGCCAAACGGAGAAACCATTTTCGCGGCCATGATGGCCACCGGCCTCAAGAGCAGCACGGGAAGTTTCGGTGCGCAGAACTACGACAAAAGAGCGGCCAGCGGCAATCTTACGGTGTGGGGCAGCATTGTTCAGAACGTCCGCGGCGCGGTCAACACGGGCGGCGGCGGCACGACCAGAACCGGCTTCGCAAAAAACTACGGCTTCGACACGCGCTTCTCGCTCACGGCCCCGCCCTATTTCCCGCGACTTGACTCGAAAATTAGATACAGCGGCTGGACAGATGAAGGAGTGCAATGAAGCCGGCCAGATTGGACTGGCAGACGGCAGTGGCGGCCGTCGCGCTTCTGGGGGCTGTCTTCTTCGGATGCCGCGTGCTCTTTGTGAGAAATGAACCCGTCGCGCCGGAGAAGCCCTCATCCGCGGTCATGGCGCCCGAGGAAGGTGCCAAACCGATGATCTATCATATGTCATCGACACCCGCGGGAAGCCTGTCGGCCGGCAATTATGACAGCGTTCAACGCTCGGAAGCAGCCGAACTTTCTCTGGCCAACCAGTCCGGCCACACGGCGAACCTTGGCATTCAGCAGCTCGATTATGGAACGCTTCGCACGATGCAAACGCAGGTGATCGCGCGCCTCAGACAACAAATCCGCGAATACGGTGTCGGTGCCGACGGGGTCACCGAGGCCGACCTCGACAGAATGCTCAAAAATGGCCAGTTACCACAGTAGTTTCCAATGATTGGAAAAGCCGAATCCGCACGTTTCCAACCATTGGAAAATGACAGAGGTTCGCGGCAGGCGATTCGAACATTTTTTTTGATTGGCACTAGCCAGCCCGCGCGGCGATTGCTATAAGGACATTGTGATGAATCTATTTTCTACCGGGTCCGAAAGAAAAAGACCGCAGGAAATCGTGGGATTGGATTTCAGTTCAACGGGCGTGAAGGCGGTGAGGTTGAAGCGCTCGGATGACCAGTTCACACTGGCGGCAATGGACATTTTCCCGCCAGGATCGGACCCCACGGCCGGCGTGGCTCGGCCGCCTCTGGGCAAGCAATTCACGACAAATTATGTGGCGCTCACATTTTCGGCACCCTCGTGTGCGGTAAGGGTGGTGGCGCATACCGGAACGCACGCGACAGAAATCGAAAAGCAGGTGCGCGACCAGATCGGACTGGATACAACCTTCCGGCTTTCAAATGTCCCTTCGGGACAACCGGTGCGAAACAAAAACGAGAACCGCGTACTGGCGGTGGGCGCACCAGACAAGGAAGTGCAGGAAATCCTGGACCTTTTCAAGGAAGGCGCCCCGGCGCCATTTTCGCTCGAAGTTTCCGGACTGGCATCGTTGAACGCGGCATTGGACGGGCCCGTGGCGAAAAATCCGGATGCGCCCGCCTGCCTGCTGGACTGCGGCTCGCGAACAAGCATGATGGTTTTTGTCAACAAGGGCGCGATCATTCTGGCGCGCAAACTGGACGTGGGCGGCGACGCGGTTGTCGAACACGTCCAAAAAAATCTCGGCGTGGAACGCGAAATGGCGCAGAACATCATGAGCGAAGGAGCCATTGATATTTCGCAGGCGGTGCGAGAAGTGATTGATCCGTTTCTTCGTCAAATGATGATCTCGCGCGATTTCGTGGAACGGCAGGAAAATTGCCGGGTGACAACGGCATTCATCACCGGCGGAATGAGCATGTCCGCATACTGGATCAATGAAATCCGCAAGGCGACGGGTATCGGCGTACAAATGTGGGACCCGCTGGAGGGCATGAACGTTGCATCGGGTGCAATCCAAGAAAAATGGGCCGGCCAACAGAGCCGATTCACAGCGGCAATCGGAGCGGCGAAAGGAGCGTTGCTCACGCCATGAGACTTCGCGTTGATTTGATGCGCGAGACGGAATTCCGGTACCAAGGCCCGGTCAGCAAGAAGTTCGCTGGCGGAGCCGTCGGCGGATTTGTCGGCGCAGTCGTTTTGCTGTGGCTGGCGTTTGCCATCGAACAGGAATTTACACTGCGGCGCGACATGGCGCGGCTCAACACCGACTGGCAGAACATCGAAGGCC
Source organism: uncultured bacterium (assembly GCA_903906425.1). GTDB lineage: Bacteria > Verrucomicrobiota > Kiritimatiellia > CAIVKH01 > CAIVKH01 > CAIVKH01. Next base: position 49,909 of record CAIVKH010000109.1, on the reverse strand, counting down.
GTTACAAGGCAATCAAAGAGAAACGCGCGAATTATGCGATGTGTTTGGCCTATCAGAAGGAATTGCAACCGTGGGGAAAAACGCGCGCAAACTGGGCAGATCAGTTCGACGAACTTGCCCAGATGATTCCGCCAACCATCCAGTTGACGCGTTTGAGCGTGCGGACCGATTGGGAGATCATCAAACCGCCGCCAACCCCGGTCACCGATCCGAACGCGCCGACACCGCCGCAGCCACCGGGCCAGCCCGCGCGTCGATACTGGCTGTCGATTCAGGGCCGCGCGGCCGGCGAGGCGGGCGGTGATGACGCCGTACAAATGGTGAAAAACATCAAAAGTTCGCGAAATTTCAGCGCGGTTTTCGAGACGATCCGGCTACAGCACATGTTGCGGGATACACAGCCGACCGACAAGGCGGACAGATCGTTTTCCATCGAGGGCCAGGCCGAGCCGAGGAAAATGGAATGAACTGGCAACAGATGAACAAGGATCAGAAGCAGAAGGCGGTCCTCATCGGCCTTGTTGCAGTCCTGGCATTGGCGGCATTGTATCAATTCGTGCTGCTGCCGGCTCTTCATGGTCACGCCGGACTCGTGCAAAAGCGGGACGATCTTCGGGGCGAAGTTGAAAAGGCACAGATGCTGATTCACAGCGAAGTCATGTTGGACAAGCAATCGAAAGAATTAAGGAAAAGTCTGGAACAGACTTTTTCCGCCGACCTTCCACCGCCTGACAATGCGCTGTCATGGGCTTCCCAGCTCGTCACGGTGGAGGCACGCAAGCTGGGTCTGGAGGTGTCCTCGATTGCAGATGTCGATGCAGCTGCCGCCGGGTGGGACCAACCGGATCTGGCAAAGCGATCTTTCAAACCCTATTCGGTGCGCGTCGAACTTTCCTGTGGTTTTGATAAGGCGCGGAACTTGGTACGATCCTTGCAGCAGGGGAACCCGCTGTTGGCGATCACGGGCATTTCAATCCAGACGGATTCGAGAAATATCGAAAAACCCGTGATAACCATGATAATTGAGTGGCCATCGTGGCGTGATCCCAAAAAAGGACAACATCCATTTGAAAGTGGCGCAGGAGTAAAACAAGTCAAGGAAGCGAAAAAAGGTGCGTAACTGGCTTATACAATCATTTGCGCTGGCAGCGTTCGCCTGCATGGCGCGCGCGGAGTCGAACGATACGAAAATGGTCCGCGATCCATTCTGGCCGGTTGGTTATCAACACATAGATACCACGAGCGTTGTTGTTGTCGCCGCGCCGGTGGTCACGAACGTCGCACCAGTCGTCGAAACATCGGTCACGCCGGCAAAGCCCGATCCGCTTCAAATACTGATGCAAGAAAAAGAATTGGCCGCGAAAATCCGCACAAAGTGTCAGGTAAGTGCCTTCATGAAGGCCGCTAATGGCCAGCAGATTGCGGTTGTTAACGGACAGGTGGTCAGTGTTGGTGACCGCATGTCGGTGGACGTAGAAGGCCACAGTTATCGGTTTAAAGTGACAGCGGTTTCAGCGACTTTCGTGAAGCTGGAACCAGTGAAGTAACGAACAGAAATGAGGGACAAATCATGAAGGCAAACTCCTGCAAAATGGTTGCGATCTGTGCAGCCATGTTCGTGATCGCGAAGACCGGTGCCGTCGCCCAACCGAATAGTACCGCCCCGGTGACGCCACCGCCGCCAGTGCAAAATGTCGCACCGGCTCCCGCGATGCCGATTGAGGCCGCACCCGCGGCTATCGTTACGCCTCCGCCCGCAGTTACCCCTGCGGCGCCGCCTTCGGCCGTCGAAGTTCCCACTGGCGGCAACCCCACGCCAACGGGTATTCAGCCCGCTGAAAACAACACGATCAGCATAGCGCTGGACAATGTGCCGGTGAACCAGGTTGTTCAAATGTTTGCCCGCGCCGCCAATGCGAACATCGTTGCGCCGACGCTGCCGAGCACTAACGTGACGGTTCATCTCGAGAATGTGCAGTGGGAGCCGGCGCTGTCGGAAATTCTCGGCTCCGTCGGTCTTGCACTCATGAAGAGGCAGTCGGGAATCTACACCGTGGTGGCCAAAGAGGAAATGGGATCGGAACCGATGAAGTCCGACATCATCTTCCTCAACTATACGACCTCGTCAAATGTGCTTCCGGTGGTCGAACGGATGATTGCAGGAATGTCTAACTCAACGGTGGCAGGATTCTCCGGGGCGAATGCGCTTGTCATTCGCGCGCCGGAATCCGCCCTTAAACAGATCATGGAAGTCATAGGAAAGCTCGACAAACCCCATGATCAGGTGATGATCGAATGCAAGTTTGTCGAATTGAATGACCAGGCGATCAAGGATCTTGGCATCAACTGGCAGTCGCTTCAGGGATGGACGGTCGGCGTTCAATCGCCGCAGATGCAATACAACAAAACCACAACTGCCCGCAATTCAATCAACAAGGATAACCAGACGCACAATGTGGGAGTTAATACAGCGGTCAATTATTCGCTCCCACAAAATGGGCCAAACCCTACCGTCCAGAATGCTAGCGGCCGCAGTGGATCCCAAGCCAACATCGGTAACGGCGCTGCAGACGGCCACGGTAGCGGGGGGACTGGGACTACGATCACGGGTCCAAACACTGACTATACTGCCGCTCAAAGTCAGATCAACAACAGCGGCTCGATGAATGTCAGTGGCCAGGGATTTTCGAGTGTAACCATCACACCAGCCTCAACGCCTGGCCTCCCGAACACAGTTACGCCCAACGTCGTTCCGCAGACGGACAACCTCAAGCAGAACCTTGATTACGGCCAGACCGAAGTTATCAAGGCTCTTTCCGCCATTCTCTCGGCGGACACATTCCAGGCCACGCTCAGCGCATTGCAGCAGAACACCGGCGTTGAAGTAGTCTCCAATCCAAAAATCATCGTGGCCAGCGGCCAGACCGCAGTTATTCACGTTGGGCAGAATCAGCCTAATGTCACGGCGAATCAGCAACCGGGCGTTGCCGGCGGCAGCGCGCAGATCACCTATCAACTCGACCAGGCCAAACCTTGGATTGAAATCGGCGTGAAGCTCAAGGTCACGGCGACATTGAACACATCGAACAACATAAGCCTGAAGCTCGCGCCGGAACTGAGCAGAATCAGCGGAACCTACACGGTCCCCTCGGTCGGAACAACCTATCCCATCACCGAGATCCGCGAGATTACAACGGAGTTCAACATCCAGAGCGGACACACCGTCGCGCTGGGCGGTCTGACGCAGACGTCGGATACCGAGGTAGTGAAGAAGATACCGGTCCTCGGCGACATTCCGCTTATCGGGACATATCTTTTCCGGCACACGCACAAGGAAAAGATTCAGGACGAAGTTATCATCTTCGTCACCGCAAGCGCCGCGATGCCCGAGTCACTGGCACAGGTTTCCGGGATACCGGAAGAGGCGAAGCTGATCCACCGTCATCTGGCGAAGAAAGTCGAAGAGGCGGCCAAGGCCGAGGAGCTGGCGACGAAGAAGACGCCGAAGGCCACGCTGCCGAAATAGATCGGGCGCGCACTTTCCAATGGTTGGAAGAATCGGGCGCCCAGTTTTCCAATGATTGGAAGATTGCGGTGCTGTTTAGAGAGTCACGTGTTAGTTGAAGATCCGCAAGACTGATGCGAAACATGTTTTCATTGAGGCGGCATCGACCGCAGGGAAGGATACGACCATGAACAAACTCACATCTAGGTTGGGTTCGTGGGGGACCGCGATGTTCGCGGCAGTGTTGCTATGTGCCATGACACCCGCCGCCATGGCGCAGGTTTCGGGCACCGTGGTGGACAAGTCAACCTGGGCTGACAACAATCCAGGCTTCCTTGTGCCGGGCGACGGTGACGGCAGTGGAGTGCTTCGCGTCGGGATTTGGAGCGCGGATGCCGATATCACACTGCCTCCATCTGACGTCATAATCCTCGATTCTGGCGCGATGCCATTGCCCAGCACCGCCCACGCTTTTGCCAATCTTGGAGCCGGCCTGCCCGATGGCACTTATCAGGTCATTGCGTGGGTTGATGCGGCAAATATGGGCACTTATGTCCCCGGCGACCCGCGCAGCGTGCCCAATTCTGTCCAGCTCAAGCTGGGAACTCCGCCTCCTCCGATGAGCCTCAAGGTGGTTGACGATTCCGATGCCGACGGATTGCTCGATTGGTGGGAGGGACATTACTTCAAGGATTCACTTGACCCGCTCGGCTTCGGCAAGGATGACGATCCCGACAAAGACGGACTGACCAATATACAGGAATATAACTTCGGCACGAACCCTGCGAAATGGGATAGCGATGACGATGGCATGGATGACGCATTCGAGGTCAAATATAAGGGCGACGGGGCCCTCTTGACGGGACTCAATCCAACGAATTTCGATGCCGCCGCTGATGCAGACGGCGATGGCCTTTCCAATCTGCAAGAGTATCTCGGCATTGACCATGTCCCGCCCATGCAGGAAGATCGCTATGAAAATGGAATTCACATAGCAAAACAGAATGCCACCATCGACACCCTCAATCCGCTCGACATAGACAGCGACTTTGACCTGCTCGTGGACAGCTTCGAGGCGGCTTGGTATGACCCGGCTGGCGGCATTGATCCCTCACACGGCATCCTCACTTCCATCCCTACCAACAGCTTTGTTGACCTCTCCATAGCCATGGCCGATCCCGATCAGGACGGCCTGAGTAACTACCGCGAACAGTGCCTACAGAAATCCTTCCGCCAAGGCGGCGCGAACGAGGACAAGTGGCTGTGGGGAGGCGGGCGCATACCATTTGCCTACAGCACATATCTCGCCTACGACGGCACGGCTATCCGCGTATGCAAGCTGGGAGGCCCTGTCTTCGGAGGACAAGCCCTGTCATTCCCGGGCATGAACAATCTACTGCCTGTGGACGCACTGCAGAACCGAAACGCACTGCGCGACGCCGCCGTGGGCTGGACCGATCCGACCGATGGAACAGGTTATGATCTTGTAAACGAAAATATCCCGGCGGGCCACGACACCGATAATGATGGGCTACCTGATGGATGGGAAGTCGAATTCGGCCTTGATCCGCGCGACGCAACCGGCAACAACGGCGCTTTTGGCGATCCCGACGGGGACGGACTCTTGAACTATGAAGAGTATCTTGGCGCTGATGGCAATCGCTCCGCAACCAAACCTTACGTCAACGGGACCGGCGATGAAACCAATCCCAACATTCATAACTGGCGGCCCGATTCGACTTATCAATGGCGCTGGCTGCTGACCAACGCCGTGGTCACGCCCATCACCAACCCGCGGGTTGGCACGGGCATCAACCGTTCCGAAACACTCGGGGGCGCATTGCCTACGGCTTCGATTGGCTGGGGCACCATGACGAACGCATGGGATTCCGATGATGACGGGATTCCTGACAATTTGGAAATTAATCCACCGGCTGGTACCGCGCCATCCAGTCCCGTAGACTCGACCGATCCGTTTATCATGCGATCAGCGCTCATCACCAGCACAAGCGGCATTGTAATCCCGGATCCGGAGCCGGCCATCGCGACCAACGGCATTCCCGCGGGTTTCCGAGAAGATTTGCAGCGCCGAGACTGGACAATCGAATGCCTCGTCAAGTTGCTCGACACCGGCATGTCCGGCGATCTTATCAATTTCAACACCTCGCTCTCTGGCAATAACCGTATCGTCTATCGGCTGCAACTTTCGAACAACATTCCCGTCCTGACCGCCGACATTAATGGATCCCGGCAGACAGTCACAGCCAACGCGCTTCCCACCAACCAGTGGATTCATATTGCGGCAGAATGGGACCACAAGAATAACAACCTGTCGCTGCATATCCAGGGTGTTCTATATGTCGCCAAACAAGTCTTCGGCGATAGCGTCTCATCTCTCATGTATCCTTCGACAAACATCCTTTCGTTTGGTGTTTCATCTGGAAGCTTCGTCAACAAACTCATGCTCGATGAAATCCGAATTTGGGGACTGGCCTGCACAGAACAGCAACTGGCCAACTATGCGTTCAAGTTGCTTCCACAGAACAACGGTGATGATGTTTGGATATCCCATACGCCCGGCGGTTACTTCTACAGTTCAAACGATACGATGCTTGTCAACGGCGGCTCGCTCTTTGAAGGCGAACCCGGCGCGTCCCTGACCAACGTGCTCGTCAATGGCGGGAATTACTGGATTGACGATGGGAATGGAATCTACCAGTCCTCGGCAGACATTCTTCTCGCCTGCGGCACAAACTCGATATTTGAGGGAGCGATCGGCACTCCGGTGACCAGCGTTCTCTATAACGACAAGGATGGCAGCGGCGGATATACGCGCGACAGCCTTCTGGCCTACTACCGCTTCGACGACGGGGGTACTTCGGCGGAAGATTTCGCGCGGAAAGCCAAGAACGGTCTTAAAGGCGTCACCCTTGAGAACTATCGTTTTGGTGACTTCGGTTATGCGCTTCCGACAAATAACTTCAGTTGGATTACAAATGGAGCAGCCCCGGTATTGGGCGTTGATCGCATGGCTTCTGACGATACGGACGGAGATGGATTGCCGGACGCATGGGAAGTCATCCACGGCCTAAATCCGCTTGATGACGGCACGGGCGGCGAATCGTCGCCAGCCGCAAAAGATGGTGTCAATGGCGCCAAGGGAGATCCCGACGGTGACAAACTTAGCAACATCTATGAATTCTGGTCGGGAACCAATCCGCGCGCCTCAGACAGCGATGGTAATGGCAAGTCAGACGCGGATGAAGATCATGATGGCGACGGATTGTCGAATCTTGCCGAGCAGAATCTTGGCAGCCGACCCGACATGATTGATACCGATGACGACGGCGTACCGGATAATATCGAAGTCAGCAACTCCACAAGCCCGATTGATCCGCTTGATCCGCAGATTTCGCGTTCGGTCCAGTTTGGTGGATCACAGTCTGATTATCTCGAAGTGCCACTGGCGTTGAAGCAGCGTCTAATGTCATGGTCAGTGGAAGCTCTTGCGAATCCATCGTCCATCCTATCGGGATCGGGCACGATACTTCGACGCGTCGTGGAAGACATCGCCGGCGGGTCGAATTCTTTGAACTATGTACTCGGCATCGAGCCGAACGGCGTCGGGGGTCTTCAGGCCTATGCAGGGTACATTGAAGCGAACGGACAGGCATTTATATTGCATGGCGGAAGCATCCCGACGGGGGTGTTCACGCATGTTGCTGCAACTTACAACAACGCCTCCGCAACCATGGTGCTCTACGTCGGCGGCAACGCCGTAGCGTCAAACAATACGTATTCGCTTTCGCCTCCATTAAATGGCCGGGGAGGCAACGTATTTGTTCGAATCGGCGAAGGTTTCGGCGGATTGCTCGATGAAGTCCGCCTGTGGAATGTCGCCCGGCCGCCGGTTCAGATCTCCTCGAATTCCACCAGGACGGTCTCCATGGATGATCCGAATCTCGTCCATTATTTCCGGTTCGATGACGGGCAGGCAACGACCAATCCTTTTCCCTTTGGCACTTACAACCAACCGCATGGCGCGCAGGATTTCACATATATAGCCGACTGGAACGAACAGTGGCGTCACGCGGCAGTTTTCCATGGCAATGTTACATTCTCGAATTCAGGCGGTGTTCAGCCACCGCCTATGCTGCGTGTAAATCTGGCGCCGTCCGACGCAATTCTGTTGGGGGCGCAATGGGCCGTCGATGGCGGACCGTTCAACGGCAGTGGCACGTCAATCGAGCTTGCAACTGGCACTCACACGCTGATCTTCAAATCGGTAGCGGGATGGACATCACCAACCAATGAGACCATCGTTCTCTCTAATGGCGTGATCACAACCATCACCCGGACCTATATACAAAACGGATGGTTGCTTATCAACCTCGAGCCGTCGACCATTTCGACAGGCGCACAATATCGCGTCGATGGCGGTGCATTTGTCCCGGGCGGAACGGTTCTATCCAACCTCCCGGCCGGCCCACATAACGTTGATTACTTGCCAGTGCAGGGCTGGGTCGAACCGGCAGGCGAATCCGTGACCGTGTTCTCCTCATCCACGACCGTCTTGACCCGCACGTATAGTCAAGCAAGCGGTCGCCTGCAAATCGTGCTGTCGCCCACAAATGTCATTGCACAGGGCGCGCAATGGCGGATCAACTCCGGTTCGTGGTACAACAGCGGAGCGCAAATCGTGCTTCAGACTGGCAACTATTCTGCCGATTATCGTTCCGTCACTGGCTGGTTTGCCCCTTCGAATGAGACCATAACAATACTCAACAATACTACCACCATTCTCGCCCGAACTTATTTGGTGGATACGAATTCGGCGGATAGCGATCACAATGGTTTTCCAGATTCCTGGGAGATAAAGTATTTTGGGCATATAGGTATTGATCCTAACGCCGATCCGGATCATGACGGACTCACCAACTTGCAGGAATTCCAGATCGGCACCGACCCGACCAAATGGGATACCGATGGCGATGGTTTCTCGGACGGATACGAAGTCCTGCGGGGATCGAACCCGCTTGATCCACTGTCGGTTCCGCCGAAGAAGATCTTCAACGATTTTGATGGCGACGGTGCAACGGATATTGCCGTATATTGGCCGGTCTCCGGAAATTGGTATATCCGACAGAGCCACGACGGCAGCCCGCTTGTTCAAAATTGGGGATACAGTGCCACCACGCCCGTGCCGGGCGATTACGATGGCGACAAGGTGACAGACATCAGTGTTTTCGAGCCCAGTTCGGGTAAATGGTATATTCTTCTTAGCGGCAGCAAGACGATGAAGACTGTCACATGGGCATTCGGCAGCGATATGCTCATTCCCGTGCCTTCTGATTACGATGGCGACGGGAAAGACGATGTGGCTGTCTTTGTTCCAACGATGGGCAATTGGTACATAGCTAATTCATCGGGCAACACCACCAAGTCCCTTAATTGGGGCTGGGCAGAAGACAAACCTGTTCCCGGAGACTACGATGGCGACGGCAAGACTGACATAGCCGTCTATTGGCCTGCCGGAGGCCTTTGGTACATTCTCAGCAGCCAGTCCGGCGGGCTGTTGCAAAACAAAGCTATTCAATGGGGCTGGAGTCAGGCCCTACCTGTCCCTGGCGACTACGATGGCGATGGCAAGACGGATATAGCAGTCTATGTCCCGGCCACGGGCAGTTGGTACATCCGGCAAAGCAGCAATGGCCAGTTGATGACCGGCGCTCCCATTAATTGGGGATGGTCGCAGGCCGTCCCAATTCCCGGCGATTATGATAATGACGGCAAGACCGACATCGCCGTCTATTGGCCTGCTGGCGGCCTGTGGTATATTCGTCGCAGCAGCGACGGCCAGATCATGGGCGGTCAGCCGATCAACTGGGGTTGGTCGCAGGTCATGCCGCCTCATTCTCCGTAGCTGTTTGGTTCGGGCGGGGGACGAGGAGAGATGCTGAATATATCGCCGCAGTATTTGCCATCGCGGCATCCGAAACGACGGCGTGGGCTGATGAACTCCCCTTATTCCCATATGGCCATCAGTATGCTCATGCTCGCGGCCGCCGCTGGCGTTGCAATGTATCGCATCAAGCAAATTCATGAACGATCCGAGTCGATGACGCCGGAGTACTTTGAGCGTGAACACGCCGCCTACCTCGAAAAGATGGCCAGCGAAGGTGCCATCGCAGCGGAGGTCGAACTTGCAAGAGCCTATGCCAATGGATTCGGGGTGACGCAGGACCAAGCCGCCGCTGCACGATGGAATCGCGCCGCCGCCGAGCAGGGCGATGCAACGGCACAGTTGCGCCTCGGTCACGCCTACACCTATGGCGCCGGCGTCAACCGCGATTATTCCCAAGCCGCAAGCTGGTTGAAGAAGGCCGCCGAAAAAGGTGATCCCGAAGCCCAATGTTCCTATGGCATCTATCGCTTCCAAGGCGTCGGTACCGAGAAAGACGTCATTGATGGTTACACATGGTTGTGCCGCGCCGCCGATGCGGGAAGCGATTCTGCCGCCATGGCAATCGAGACCGCCCGCCGCATGATGACGCCGGAACAACTCGCTGCCGCCGGGGCGAAATAACGTCTCGTTCCTTCCCTTTGGTGCTACTTCAGTGATCGAAGCCAGAATAGTAAGAATACGCCCCGCGCAGCTTGCACCCACGCGGCCTGCCGCTATATTTCACCCTATGCCACTCTACGAATTTCACTGCAAAAAATGCGGCAAGGATTCCGAAGTCCTCGCCGCGTCCTCCAACTGGAAAGGCACCAAGTGCCCCAAATGTGGATCGGAACAGCTCGTCAAAAAGCTCTCCGTATTCGCAACCACCGCGGCCTCCAACGACGCCTGCGGCGGCGGCGCGTGCGATATGGCCTCCGCCTGCCCGTCCGCCGGTCCCGGCGGCTGCTGCGGCGGCGGCATGTGCGGAATGAACTGATGGATGGAGACGGGCTGACCTCAACCCGTCAGCCGGCGTGCGGCCACGCCGGCTCCAACCGAAAAATGAAAATCATCGTCGCACTCGATTCGCTCAAAGGCAGCCTCGACGCGACGAATGCCTGCAAAATCATCGGTGCAACGATTCACGAGGTCGTGCCGTCCGCGGAAATTGTTTTGAGGCCCCTCGCCGACGGCGGCGAAGGCACGGCGGAAATCTTACTGTCCGCCTGCGGCGGCGAATGGATTCCTGTCCAAGCGATGGGTCCCCTGCCCCATCTTCAAATTGACGCCGGTTACGCCGCGCTCGCGCGCCCCGACCGCATCGTCGTCGACATGGCCGAGGCCAGCGGACTGACGCTGCTGCGCGAAGACCAGCGCGACCCGCTGCGAACGACGACATTCGGAACCGGCGAGTTGATCGCCGATGCGTTCGTGAAAAATCGCCCCGTCTGGCTTGCCGTCGGCGGCAGTGCCACCGTTGACGGCGGCGTCGGCGCGGCGATGGCGCTCGGCTGGAAATTTCTCGACGCAAAACAAAACTCCATCGGCTTCGGCGGCGGCCAGCTCGAAAAAATTGCGAAGATTATTCCGCCTCCGCAACACGCGTGGCCCGAAGTCGAAGTCCTCTGCGATGTCACCAACCCGCTATGCGGCCCGAACGGCGCGGCAAAAATCTTCGGCCCGCAAAAAGGCGCGACGCCCACCGCGGTCGAAAAGCTGGAGCGCGGACTTCTGCATCTTGCCGAAATCATCCATCGCGATCTCGGCATTGATGTTCTTTCGCTCGCAGGCGGCGGGGCCGCGGGCGGGCTTGGCGCGGGCGCTGTCGCATTTTTCGGCGCGAAGATAAAACCCGGCATTGCCACAATCATCGAAGCCGTCGGACTGCGCGACGAACTGCGCGATGCCGACTGGATCATCACCGGCGAAGGCTCCTTCGATTCGCAATCACTCGGCGGCAAAGTTGTCTCCGGCGTCATCGCCGCCGCGCGCGAGGCCGGCGTCAAAGTCGGCGTCCTGGCCGGCCGCATCGGCCTCGACGACGACGCCTGCCGCGCCGCGGGAATTGACGCCACGCACGCGCTGGTCACGCCGCTGATTCAATCCGACTTTGCGATGACCCACGTCCGCGAACTGCTGGCCGAGCGCGCCCGCGAATTCGCCGTCAGGAATTTTGCCGCCGGCCTTCGCGGCTGACGCGCCGATTTTTTTGTTCGCCATTGCGCGCGGCATTTGCATTCTACTGCGCGCCCCGGATTGGGGCTTGTGGAGAAACTGAAAATGAAACCGTTTATCAACGATGATTTCCTGCTGGAGGGCAACCCGGCCCGCGCGCTCTATCACGACTTCGCGGAAGCCATGCCGATCATCGATTATCACTGCCATTTGCCGCCGGCGGAAATTGCCGCGGACAAGCGATGGGATTCGATCACGCAGATCTGGCTTGGTGGCGATCACTACAAGTGGCGCGCGATGCGCTCGGCCGGCATCGCGGAGCGGTTCTGTACGGGCGATGCGACGGATTGGGAGAAGTTCGAAAAATTCGCAGAGCTGATGCCGAAGGCGCTGCGCAATCCGCTCTATCACTGGACGCACCTGGAACTGTCGCGCTATTTCGGCATCGACGAGCTTCTCTGTCCCGAGACGGCGAAGGAAATCTATGACGAGTGCAACCGCGTCATCCGCTCGAAGAAATTTTCGTGCCGCTCGCTAATGAAGCAGTCGAAGGTGGAGGTTTCCTGCACGACCGACGATCCGATTGATTCGCTCGAACATCACATCGCGATTGCGAAAGACAAATCGTTCGGCGTCCAGGTCCGCCCGACGTGGCGGCCGGACAAGTCGTGGGTGATTGACAAGCCCGAAGTTTTTTCCGCGTGGCTCGCGCGGCTCGAAGTCATCTCGGGCATCGAGATCGCGAAGCTGGACGATCTGCTCGCGGCGCTGCGGAAGCGTCACGATTTCTTCGCGGCGAACGGCTGCAAACTTTCGGACCGCGGCGTGGACACGATCTGGGCGGAGGATTGCACGCGCGAGGAGGCGGCGAAAATTTTCGCGAAGAGCCGCGGCGGGAAACCGGTGACCGCCGCGGAGGCGCTGAAATACAAATCGTTCATGTTCCATGAGCTCGCCGTGATGGACGCGGAGAAGGGCTGGACGATGCAGATTCACTACGGCGCGCTGCGGTCGAACAACACGCGGCTGTTCAAAAAACTCGGCGCGGACATCGGCTTCGATTCGATAGGCGACTGGCCGGTGGCGGAGGCGATGGCGAAGTTCTTCGACCGGCTGGACCAGATGGGCAAGGTGCCGAAGACGATTCTCTACAATCTCAACCCGCGGGACAACGAACTCATCGCGACGATGATCGGAAATTTCCAGGACGGCGCGACCGCCGGCAAAATGCAATTCGGCAGCGGCTGGTGGTTCCTCGACCAACTCGACGGCATGACGCGGCAGATCGAATCGCTCTCGCAGCTCGGCCTGCTGAGCCAATTCGTCGGGATGCTGACGGACAGCCGCTCGTTCCTTTCGTACACGCGCCACGAATATTTCCGCCGTCTGCTCTGCAACATTCTCGGCCGCGACATCGAACGCGGCTTGATCCCGAACGACATGAAACTCGTCGGCGCGATGGTGCAGGACATCAGCTATCGGAACGCGCGAAAATATTTCGGCTTCTTCGACTGAGCCGCGCCACCGCGCGAAGTTTCAATGATTGGAAGTTTGCGGCTTCGTAATTTCCAATCATTGGCAAATCTGCGATGACATTTTTCCAATCATTGGAAGTTTGCGGCTTCGTGACTTCCAATCATTGGCAAGTTTCGAAATCAAATCGCCGCGCGGCGAATCGCGATTGAGTTGGAAAAACCGTCGACGGCCACTAAGAATGGCCGGATGAAAACAAAACTGTTTCGTATCGGTGCCGCGGTATTTTTCGCGGCGGCAATTTCGCGCGCGGCGGATGATGCCTGGTTTCCTTTCGCGACGCCGGTGTTCACCGACGATGTTCCGGCATTCGATTGCTCGTGGATGAATGAAAAGCCGGCGGGAAAGTCCGGCTGGCTGAAAGTTGACGGCGAGCATTTCGTCAATTCGACCGGCGGGGTCGTCCGGTTTGTCGGCTGCAACATCACCGCGGCGGGAAATTTTCCGGAGGCGAAATATGCGCCGATCATCGCGAAGCATCTCGCGCAATATGGCGTGAACATTGTGCGGATGCATTTTCTCGACAACAACTGGGGCGGCGGCGAGGGCCGGTGGTCGCTGATGCCGGAATCGAATAATCCCGAGCGCGACGGGCTTGACGCGCGTGCGCTCGAACGTCTCGACTCGTTTATCGCGGCGCTGAAGGCGGAGGGAATTTACGCGAATTTGAATCTGCACGTCGGGCGCACGTATCCGAATTCGACGAAAGAAATGCCGGACATGAGCAAGGGCGTGGACAATTTCATGCCGGACATGATCGAGTCGCTGAAGAATTATTCGAAGCTGCTGCTCACGCACGTCAACCCGCACACGGGGCTGGCCTACAAGGACGAGCCGGCGGTTCCGGTGCTAGAAATCAGCAACGAGGATTCGCTGCTGCTGAATCCGTGGTGGATCGAAAAGCTTACCGGCGCGCCGAAGGACGAGCTCGCAAAACAGTGGAATGCGTGGCTGCGGAAGAAATATGCGGGCACGGAGGCGCTGCAAAAATCGTGGGGCGTTTTCAAGGGCTATGAGGGCGAGGACATCCTCCCCGCCGAGGGAATGAAGAAGTGGTATCTCGAAAAGCAGGGCGGATCGCAGAGTGAAGTTCTCTCGCTGCCGGATGGAACGGCGCGATGGGTCGCGACGAGGGCGGGCGAACAAAGCTGGCACATGCAGCTCGGGTCAGGCCGTATCGCGATGGGCGACGGGCAGCGTTACGAGCTGAAACTTAAGGCGCGCTCGCCGACTGCGAACGGGCTCAACATTTATGCTGCGCAGGCGGGCGATCCGTGGAACCAGCTCGGATTCAGCACCGAGGTCAAACTCACTGACGACTGGAAGGACTTCACCTTCTTCATCACGCCCGGCGGTGTCTCTACGCAGGCCGGATCGCGCATCGTATTCTCGCTGCTGAACCACACCGGCGTCGTCGAGATCGCGTCGGTACAGTGCCGCCCCGTTTCGTCGGGCTACCTGAAACCGGAGCAGACGTTCGAGGCCGGCGAGTTTCCGTTGCCGAGACAGGGCGACCCTTGGAGCGTTCGCGAGGACTTCTTCCACTTCCTTGCTGACGTCGAAGTCGCGTTCGGTTCAGGAATGAAAAACTTCTTGAGGAACGAAGTCGGAGCGAAGCAGCTCATTTGCGACACCGCCGTTCTTTTCGGCGGCCCGATGGGCGCGCGCCGCGAATTCCTCGTCAGCGATTTCGTGGACACGCACGGCTACTGGCATCATCCGTCGTGGCCGCACAAGCAATGGGATTTGCGCGACTGGAATATCGTCAACGAAAGCCAGATCAAGTCGTGGGACGGCGGTACGCTTTCGGAAATGGCGATGCAGAGGCCCGCCGGCAAGCCCTACACGTGCAGCGAATATGACATCCCCGCGCCGAATGATCATCAGGCCGAGCTCTGGCCGATGTTCGCAGCCTTCGCGAGTTTTCAGGATTGGAGCGCGCTCTATCACTACACGCTCGTGCATGACCAAAAGAGCTACGCCGATGACCGCATCAACAGCTACTTCAACGAAGTCGGCAATCCGGCGAAAGACGCGATGCGGCCCATCGGGGCGATGCTTTTCCGTCTCGGCCTTGTCGCGCCCGCGAAGGAACGTGTCGCGCTGCGTTTGAACGACGCTTCGAATTTCAAAGTCACGACACGACAGAACGGCCAGATGTGGGGCGCGTGGCGCGATCTCTGGCAACGCGAATCAAAACTCAACGGCGTGCTTTCGCTGGTTCACGGCGCGGCGCTCAATCTCGATTTGAATGCCGAAAAATCCGGGATCGTCGGAAACGCGCCAGCCGAAATGAAATCGCCATACACGTCCGACACCGGTGAGTGGATTTGGAACACGGACACCGGCGTCTTCATTTTGCAGGCGCCCGCCGCGCGAATCTGGTGCGGACAAATCGGCGGCAAGGAATGGAAAGCCGGCGACGCGACGCTTACGGTCGGTCAACTCGACTCGCCCGCTCCGCACGCCACCGCTGTCCTCATCGCGCTCGACGGAAAACCTATTGCCGAATCATCGAAACTCTTCCTGACCGCGCTCCGCCGCGCCGAAAACACGGACATGATTTGGAATGAAAAGCGGGACAGCGTCAACGACCACTGGGGCCACGGACCCGTCCGCGTTCTGGGCTACGAAGCAAAGCTCACTTTGCCCGCCGGCACGAAATGGAAAATCGAAACCCTCGGCCCGACCGGCAAAGTGAAAGAAAAAATCGCCGACGCCGCGACTGAACTTTCGATCAGCCCGAAACAGCAAACGATGTGGTGGCTGCTGACGAAGTGATTCGTCAGATCGCCGAACCGGGCAGCGGACGCAGAATCCAGTTCGTGATGTTCGAGACTGTGTCGGCGTACTTCGGATCGGCCTTGAGTTTGATCCAGTCGGGATCTTTCATGAACTTGCCCCACGCGGCATCCAGTGCGGCCTGATCGTCGAAGCCGAGCATATAGTGCAGATTCGGCATCTTCGTTCCGGCGACGGATTCGCCGAAGAAAACCGGGTTCATTCCGCAACGACGGAAAACCACGATCTCGCCGCCCTCGTTGAACATTTCGACTTTTCGGAGCGCCTTGTCCTCATTGTGGCTCTCGTAAATTCGCAGTTGCAGCACGCGCGTCTCGGCCTTCGACGGCACTTCAACTTTCGGGCACTGCGGAAACGCGAGCAAAAGTTGCGTTTCGATCCGCTTGTAAACCGGGTCTTTCATCGGCGTGCCAAGCACGGCCTTCGCCGCAGCGGCAAACTCCGCGTCAGCATCGAGCTTGTTCGCGAGCGTCAGCGCCGACTCCGCATCCGCGTGCGGCAGCAGCATCAAAACATCCATGCTGTCAGCTTCGAGTTTCAGCTTCGCATTGTCCGCCTTCATCAGCCGGAAGATTCCGGCCGGCGAAACACCGGCGCGGCCGAGCGCCGGCACAAGTGACTTCGCCGCGAAATCGGAAAAAGTTTTCAGTTTTTCTTCCGTCGCGAACGAATACGTCCGAAATTCGATCACCTGCCGGCCCGCCGTTCCGCCGCCCGCGGCCTTCGCCACCGACGTTGCGCCCAGGGCCGCGACACCCGCCGCTGCCGTGAAAATAAACTCTCTGCGTTTCATGACTGTTGTCTCCTCGCAATGGTTGTGAATCGAAATTTCGCGCGGCAGTGTGCGCGCCGGACATCCGCGTCGCAATTGAAAAAGACAAAACGAAGAGCGCCATCTGTGCGGCGCCGCAAGGTCACTCCAGCGGCAGAATCTCGCCGCGCCACCAATCGTCGTTTCGGGATTTCCAATGATTGGAAATTCCGGCCGCGATGGCTTCCAATGATTGGAAGAGATCGGCGCCGGGAAAATTCATCCGCCAATATTCGTCGCGATGGACCGGAGAAATCTCCGCGCGCAGCGTCTGCGGAGAAACGGTCAGAGCGGCTTCGGCATCGCCGGGGCCGGAGTGCGGACGGAAGATGATCGAGCGCGGATGAACGGCAAAAAGGAACGCCGGCCCCCAAGATTTTTTCGCCTCGACGCCAGCCAGCAGGACATCGGCACCGGCGTCGCGCTGCGATGTGACCACGTCGCGTTCGCATTCCTCGCCGCCGCCGCCGGCAAACAAAATTGCGGAAGGCCCGCGCGCGAAGCGCAGCACGAGGCCGCCACCCGCTGCGGAATGGTATTTCGTGCCGGCCTGCGGATGCAGGATTTCCCAGCGCACGCCACCGGCCAGCGCTCCGCCATCGCCGCGCTGCAACGTACGCACGGCGATGCCTCTGCGCTTGCAGTCTTCGAGAAATGCGTCGGAAATTTTCGATCGCCCGCGCCAGGACGAAACCCATATCTCGTCCGCGGCTACTTCGGCGAGCAAGTTCGTGGCACCGCCGAGCACTTCGCCGACCGGCCGCGTCAGTATGAGCGCACGCAGATGATCCACGCCGCGGCTGTGAAGAAACCGCACGATCTGCGGGGCGCAGAAATCGTCGCCGGTGTTCACCAGCACGTCCTGGTCGCGTGGTAGATCGAGAAACATGACCGGTGATTCGGATGGCGAAAGCCACTCGGCCGATGCGCGGCAGTTCAGAAAATAGTCGCCGCACCAGGTCGCAAGCAGGACGGCGGCGAGCGCCGCTGACAGCCGGCGCAGCCTGCCGCGCGCAAAGAAAAGCAAAAGCAGCAGGGCATAAAAGACGACAACCCAGTACAGCGGGGGCGATTTTACGAACTGGTAGGCGCCGGGAAGCGCGGATGATTTCTCCACGATCCAGAGCATCGTCCGCACGAATACGCGATCGGCGTGGTTGAAGACTTCCGCAGCCAGCGGCCAGAATGTGCCGGCCACGAGCGCGAGGCAGCCGCTCACCAGGATGAAGAATGCCAGCGGCACGACGGCGATGTTGGCCAACAGCGCGACCGGCGAGCGAATATGGAAGAACATTCCGATGAGCGGTTCGGAAACGAGCCACGCAGCGAGCGTGACGGCGAAAAGCGCTGCGGTTTCGCGGAAACCCCAACGAAGGAACCTGGAAAATCGGGAAACCACTTCAACAGGAGGCGGGTCCGGCAGCCAGCTTGTGAGCCATAAAAAAATCGGCCGGTAAAAGAGCATCAGCCCACCGACGGCAAAAAATGACAGAAGGAAACCCGGGTCGAACAGATCGCGTGGTGCGACCGCCAGAACCAATAACGCCGAGAGCGCAAGCGCCGTCGCGCCGTCGGTCCTGCGGCGCAACGTCGGCGCTGACATGAACACGATGGCCATGATGCACGAACGCACCGCGCTCGATGGCAGGCCGGCAAGCGTCGTGTACACAATCAGGACCGGAGCTGCGAAGAGCGCCCATGACATGCGCGAGAACCCGAAGGCGCGCAGAATGGCGGTGATCAGCGCAAAGAAAACCGCGACGTGGCTGCCGCTGATAGCCACGATATGCAGCGTGCCGGTTCGTTGAAACGCGCGCAAGACGCCGGGGTCAATGTCGGTGCGCTCGCCCAGGATCAGCGCGCGCATCATCGCGAGTTCCTGCGGAAAATCTTTTTCGCGCAAGCCGAGGCCGAGGATGGCCGACGCTGTTTTCCGGCGCGCCAGACACCACGCGTAGAATTTCGAATGCGGACCGCTGCCGAGAAATTGCGAGCTTGCCGGCCGCGCACGCATTGTGAGGGGCGGCGAATTCCCGCGCGATGGACGCGCTGAGATCAGCCCGAAGAAATGCCAGCGCTGCCCGTAGGCAAAGGACTGCGGAGCGGCATTCGTCGCCACCTTCAGACGGACCTCGACGATTCCGCTGGCGCGGTGCCAATCGACCGTCTGCTGCACGCCTTCGATTGCGACCGGGAACACCCACATGGTTCCGTCGCGCAGTTGAGGGTCATCATCAATGACGCCGATGAGATCAACCGACGAGACAGGGCGTTCGAGCAAGTGCGGCAGCCAGTCCGGTGCCGGCGGATTAATTGTTATGATCGCGTGCGAGGCGGCAACCAGCGCCGCGGCTGAATGCAGGGCAAAATCCGTCCAGTCTTTCCGAGACAGGAAGAATGCCAGAGCCGCCAGCAGCGCGGCCGCAGCCATCAACGCCAACGGCGGCAGCACGGATGAAAATTGAAATCCTGCGAGCCAGCCGACGATGGCGCTGGCACAGAGACCGGCAAGTGGCCGCCGTCGCGCGTGGTCCTCCTGCCCGATTACAGCATTTGGATCAGTTGACCGAGTCTCCGCCATGTTCGGCGGTCCAGTTGAATTTCAGCGGCCGATGGTGGCCGATTTCGACGCTGTGGCGCATGGCGTGACTGACATAGTGCTTGGCGCGCTGGACGGCTTCACTCAAGAAAAGTCCTTTGCCCAGAAAAGCAGTCAGCGCCGCGGAAAACGCACAACCCGCGCCATGAGATTCTGCGGCGAGAATCCGTTTGCCCTTGAAAAGAAATTCCTCTCCTTCATCGAAAAGGACATCGATCACATTTTCGTCATCGTTGCCGAGGTGTCCGCCCTTGGCGACGCAGGCGACGTCAAATTTTTCACAGATGTCGCGGGCGGCCTCGCGCAACTCCTCAACGGATGAAATGGTCCGGCCGCACAGGATTTCGCATTCGTGAAGGTTCGGGGTGATGACGCGGGCAATGGGCAACAATTCGCGGCACAGCGCTTCGACGGCGTCGGATTGCAGCAACCGCGCACCGGAACTGGCAACCATGACCGGATCAACGACGACGACGGCCAGGCCCTGGGCAATGATTTCCTGGGCGACGGTGCGGATGATTTCGGTCGAGTAAAGCATTCCGGTTTTGACGGCGGCGATCGGATATGCCTCGCAAACGGCGCGGATTTGCTGCGCGATCAGGGGCGCGTCAACTGGCTGCATTCCATGAAGAGTGCGCGGATTCTGCGCGGTGATGCAGGTGACGGCCGTCGTGCCATAAGCGCCAAGTGCGGCGAATGTCTTGAGGTCGGCCTGAATGCCGGCCCCACCGCTGCTGTCGGAGCCGGCGATGGTGAGAATGACCGGTTCATTCTTCAGCAGTTGTTCGGAAGTTTTGCTCATGACAGTAGAATCGTGAAGTGGCCCGTTGGAGTCAAGACGCCGGTTGATTTATCGGCGTGGCGACATCATCCGGCTCTCTGCCTGCCGGAAACGACCATGGCAGCTGAAAGCAACGGAGACGGTGAATCACCAAGTCCGGAGGAATGGCTGCGAGTGAAAAATGTGGCCGGCAAATATTACTGCGCCGATTCGGCAGGCGGTGGCGCATCCGGGGCAGGATTTTCTGCGGAGGGTGCCGGCTCTTGGGGAACTACAGTTTCTTCAATCACAGGTTCCGCGGCTGGCGACGGCAAGCCTTCAGGTGCCGCAGGATTTTCAGGCGCTGGTTCGGGCTGCTGCACCTCTTGGACGACGGCGGCAGGCGCAGGCTGCTCCGCGACTTTTTCGGCGTGCTGCGGTCTGGGCGGTGGTGTCGCGGGCAGCGAGAGCGTGCCGTTGAAAAATTCGATAACGTGGCCCTTGTCAATGAGCCAGCGCAGCGGATTGAGAAGTTCGAGGGCTTCCGGCGATTCGGGCAAAAGACCGGGCTGCATGTGTTCAACAAGTTCTTTGCGTGTCCATCCGGGATGTTCGCGCAGCAACTCGATCATCGTGTGAATGTTCTCAACGGTATATGTCGCATCCATTGGCTTCGGAGCGATGGCGGTCGCGAAAGTTTCATTGCCGACCTTGAAAAGTTCGAGCCGCATGTGCTTGAACGCGGCGCGCAGTGCGAAGAGCAGCGTCATCGGATAGCGGTTCTCGCGGGTCCACGCGTCGCGGACTTGTCGGCGCAGATCGGGATCGGGCAGGTCAACGGCGCGCGCGCCGGACATCAGAAATCGTTGACCCTGCTTGAACAGGTCTTTCGCGTATTTATTGAGGAACTTGAATTCCGCTTCGGAGCGTTTCAGTTTCGCCTCGCCGGGCGGTTCCGTTTTTTCGCGATAGCGGCTGACGGACTTGGACTGCTCTTTCCACTGTTCGACCATCGCCGGATCGCGGACCATTTCCACCTTGCTGCGATAAACGTCGAGCGGCATTCCGGAAAATCGCGTGCGGTACAGCTCCATCAATTTTTCCTGGTAGCCGTGGAAATTCGGCGGGCCGAGCAATTCGCCGCTGAGCGTGCAGCGGCCCACGCAGACGAAATTGCCTTTCGGCGGCTCGACCGGAATATCCTGCCGTTCGAAAAATTCTCCGAGGTCGTGGCCGATGGCGTAGCTCTGCGCGGTTTCGCGGCTCAGGAAAACCATTCCGGTTTTTGTGTTTTGCCAAAGTTTCAATTCGGACTGGCGGTCCCGGGAACTTTGAATTTCGAATTTGATTACGAAATTCTCCGGCTTTTGCAGAAAGAGTCCGGCGAGCATTCCCAGCGGATACGCGCGTCGCTTGTCGTGAATTTCCTTCACGACGACGCCGAGATGATTTTTTTCCGGCACGAGCGAAACATTGATGGGGAGGCGCGGCGCAAAATCCTGATCGCGTCGCGGGCCGCCGCGTCCGCGCTGGTCGCGCCTGTCGCCTTCGAAACGTCGCGGGCCGCGGTCGCCCTGCGGTGCGGAACCAGCGCCGGGGCCGGGTCCGGGGCCACGTCGTTCATCGCGGCGTCCGCCGCCGCCGCCACCGCTGCGGGGGCCGCGGCCACCGCCCGGGCCTCGAAATTCTTTTTTGCCGCGCGGTCCGCCATCGCGGCGCTCGCCGCGCGGGGATTCTTCGCGGCGGGATTCGCCACGCGCATCGGCGTAGGGATTTTCCGCGGACGATTGCTTCGCCCAGTTCGGAACGAAGTTGAGGCTCAGCACCAGATCTTGAATACCGCCTCCCTGACCGTTCGAAGTGGGTGTCGGCGCGGCGGCATCTTCGGCAGATTTTTCAGGTGATTCCATTTGAAGGCGCAGAACGTAGAGAAGGCCGCCGCCCATTTCAACAACTGATAACGATTGGCCGCATTTGCCTTTTTGCCAATGATTGGAAGTTGCGCAGCCGGATTTTCCCAATCATTGGAAGTTTTGGCGCATTGCGAATTCCGGGGCCGCGCGTATGCTTCGCGCCATGATGACGCAGACCGTTGAGGAAAATCGCAGAACCGTTCCGGCGGACCAGCTCGAAAAATATTCGGCGGCGGTCACGCTGTCCGATATGGAAATTTTCGTGTTTCCGGAAATCATGTATTCGCTCGTGCTGGCGAACATCATGTCGCCGCGGATCTGGGCATGGCGCGAGAAGGAATGGTTCGCGGGCATCGAAAAACTCAAGCCGTACCGGCGCGTGTTGCGGCTCAAACAGTTCATCATTGATCATTTTGAATTCAACCTCGACCTGGACACGTGGGGGCTGACGACGAAGCAGCGCGAGATCGCGCGGTTCGCGCCGTGGATGGACGAGGCGACCATCGGGAAAAGCAACGCGCTTTTCGGCTACGAGGGCGACAAATATTATTTCAGCCAGGACATCCGGAAACATTTCGGCCTGGACAAATACACGACCGACACGATCCCGTACTGGAAAACCGAGACCGTCGAGGCGATGGAGGCGTTCCGCTTCCGGCCCGGCTTCGACCGCGGCGCGGGCGAGTGCGTTTCGCTTTCGACGCTCTACGCCGCGGCGATGTTCGTCGTCTGCGGAATTCCGCTCGAAGATATTTTCCTGATGGCGACGCCGCTGCACTCGCAGAATTTCATCACGGCCAAGGACGGAATCCTCACGAACAACCGGCGCATCGTGACTCAAAATATGTGGTTCAACGGAACCGAGCAGGCGGCCAAGGCCCAGCGCGCGCTGCGCAACGAGCAGGTGACGATTGTCGCGAACAACACCGGCTTCGTTCATTGCATTTATCCCGAAGCGACCATCGAACCGAAGGATTACGAGCACTTCAAAAAAACGCTGCGAGGTTTTCTGACCACCGAAATCACCGCGTCAATCCTTGCGAATTTCCTGCGCGACGAAAGCCAGCTCCAGAAATGTTTTCAAATCCGCCACGACTTCCACGGCAACGCGCGCTACATCCCGGCCGAACGCGTCTATGCCTACGAACACAGCAGCCCGCACAAAGTCAGCGACGCCACGCGCAATCAACTCCTCAACGAAATTGACGAGGACGAATTCTTTCCCGCACAAATGGAAGGCCGGATGCTGCTGAACAAATTCGACGATTTTTTCAAAGGCGGCGCGGTGGACATCACGAAGCCCGACCAGGTCGCACGGCTTGCGCAGGCGCTCGAATGCAAATGCAACAAAGCTGGCGATGTGCTGAGCAAGCTCACGAGATTCGTTCATCTCGAACCACGGTTTCCTGATCAGAACGCGACGAAAAATTTCCAGCCCGCCGGCAAAATCGAAATCAAGCCGGGCCTGTCGCGCGAAGAAATTGTTTCGTATCTTGAATCGATCCGGGCGCGCCACACCGTTGCCGATCTCGCTTTTTACGCCCTCCGCGACTTATCACGAACGGATTGGCAGCCGTTTCTCAAAGCCGCGTTCGAGCGCAATCCCGTCTCGATTGGCGGCGCAAAGGACTTGGACGATGCTGCCGTCATCTCGAAACTGGAGGCGATGCCGGGCGAATCCATTTATGATGGTTCGCGGCTCGCGCAACCCGACGAAGTTTGGAATTACGGCCGCGGCGATGGAGCTGAAAAGGCAATCTGCCTCGCGAACATTTTGAAATCGCGCCACGGCGCGGCAAGCGTCCGCGTCGAAATCACGCCCGATTTCGCGACCATTGCGCTTGGCGACAAAACAGTCCGATGGCCGTCATCAAAGAATCTCTCGTATTCCCAATAGACGCGCCGCGTCACGATGCCGTGTCGAGCAGGCGTCGGATCGGCTTGAGATAAACCGGCAGCGGCCGGCCGCGAAATTCTTCGGGAATTCCTTCGACGCCGAACACGCGATCCCAGCAGCGTTCAAAACAGTGCGCGGCATCAGGAAAATCCGCCGCAATTTCGAGTGTGCGTTCGTAGAATTTTCGTGGCTGTTGCCGGATCAATTCGCGTGATGCGATGAAATTTGCGCCGGGGTAGAAAACAATTTTCTTTAGCGCGGGCTTGTGCCAGAGCGTTCGGGAAAATTCATCCATTCGCAGAGGAATCTTTTCGGTGTTCTTGCTCCAGTTCTGAAACAGGTGCGAGCCGGTGGCGTCGTCCCAGTCAATGATGAAGCCGAGCCAGCGAAAATGGGCGTGCGTTGCCGGCAGTCCGTTTCCAGCGGCCAGTTCACGAAGAATGGCGTGAAAAGTTGAGACGTGGTCGAATGGTTTTCCCTGCGCGAAGACGGTCAATTCGGCGAGGTCATCGTAGCGAGTGACGATGTGGTGAAGATAGGTGTGAGCCTCGCGGCCGACATTTGGCAGCGGATGTTTCGCGTCGTGGTGACCGCCCTTGTCGTAAATCGTCACCCGGAATTTTTTTGGCACGCGGCGGAGCCAGTTCAGATTTTCGCGGTGTCGGGCGACGACGAGTTCAAGGTTCATTTCACCGCACGAGCATCACCGGCTTGTTGCTTCGCGATACGAGATATGACGAAGTGCTGCCGAGGATCAGCTCTCTCATGCGCGTGTGGCCGAACGCGCCGACAACGACCAGATCTGCGGCGATTTCCTCGGCGATCTTGAGGATGATCGCGCCGGCGAATCCCTTGGCGACCATCGGCGCGGCGGCGCATTCATGAGCGCGGACAAGGCGCATGGCGGCCTGCGCATATTCCTGTGCCGCGTCCAGATCGTGATGTTCCGAGACGGAAAGGACGACGAGCGGGACGCGCGCGGCCATGGCCAGTTCAATGCCTTCGTGAAGCGCCTTGCTCGCGAGGCTGCTGCCGTCATAGGCCACGAGGATTTTGTTGACCGGCTTGAAATCTTTTGGCGTAAGCAGGCACGGTTTGTCGGAGTGCCGCACGACGCGATCGGCGATGCTGCCGGCGGCATCGCCGGCAAACTCGGCGTGTTCGCCGCGATGGCCGATCACGACGAGTTCTGCATTCACTTCCGCGTCCAGAATGACGCGCGCAGGGTGTCCCATCTTGACGGTGCACTCGACGGTGAGTCCTGCATCGGCTGCCTTCTTTTCGAGGGCCTCGGCGATGGCGGTGCCTTTGTTTTCGAGCATCTCGCGGAATTGCTGAAGCTGGTCGGCATAGGGCGAAGCGCCGAGCCAGCCGGAGATGTCAGCCATGAGCGGGCCTTCGAGGACGCGCGAATCGAGGACATGAAGCCCCGCGACGTGCGCCCTGATTTTCCCCGCGAGATGCAGCGCATAATCACATGCCGTGTCGCTGTAGGCGGACCCATCAGTGCAGACCAGAATGCTCTTAATCATGTTTTCCTCCGCGTCGTGCTTCCACGCCTGAACTATAGGAAAGAACACACAACGTGTCCAGCGGTGGGTGCAGGATGGGAAAATGCGGGTGCAGGTCAGTCAAAAGCGAGCGCCCCGAAGAATTCCGGCGCGTGAAAATTGAGCGCCTCGCCGACCGGCGACCATGCCGCCCAATGCGGATGCGAGGTTTCGTCGCCGCACTTGTAAAAATTTCCGGTCCACGTTTCGCCGCGCTGCGGCCGCGCCGCGCCGGCGACTTCGGCGAATAGCGTCCATGGAATCGTGTGTTGAACGCTCCACGTCACAGGCGTGACGATTTCCGGCTCGACGCGTTCGGGCAGGCCGTGGAACCGCGGAATCGCGTCATTCCATTTCGCCTCCAGCATCGAGAACTTTTTGAAACCCGCCGGCGTCCGGGTCCAGTCCTCGATAAACGAGACGAGCAGCGATCCGCCGGCGTTCATTTCAAAATTCAGATAGCCGCCCGCGCCGCCGGGCCGGACGAAAAATTCAGCGCACGAATCTTTCCAGACCGGTGCTTGAAAACCCACGTTGGCCACGCGGACGAAGCGGTCGAGCACGCGAAACAAAATGTGGAGGCCCGCGTCGCTGTGCGCGATCTTCGCCTCGGCGATCGGCCGATGGATCGAACTTTTCGGATGAAAATGCGCGACGGTGACCGGCGCGATGCCGCGCCAGACGGGCGAATCCCAGCGGCCATCCAGCGCGGGCGGCGCGGCGATGCGCGAAATTTTACAGGCCGGTTTCATGATTACGCCGACCGTGTAGCAGGAAAAACCGCGCGGCGCAAAATTCCAATGGTTGGAAAATTTTTCCAATGATTGGAAAGTCTGCGCCGAGATTTTTGCCAATGATTGGAAACCACGGCTGCGGTTTTTTCCAGTGATTGGAAATTGCGCGCCTTGAACGGGCGCGGGCGCACGCCTACGTTGTGCGGAAATGTTTTTGCCGGAGTCCATATGAAAACAAACCGTCCGATGATCGCCTTGTGCGCAGCCGCCGCGCTGGCATTCTTGCTGCAAGGGTGCGGCGCGCTCAAATACACGGGGCTGCCGTTTGTCACCAAGGAGGGGCCGCTGCGCGTCGGGTTTACGCCGACGAACCCGCCGATCATTTTCATGAAGGACGGCAAGCCCGCGGGCGTGGAGGCGGACTTCGCAAATGAAATCGGCCGCCTGCTGGGCCGGCCGGTGGATTTTGTGCAGCTGGGCAAGAATGACCAGTTCCCATCGCTGGTCGTGAACCAGGTTGACCTCCTGATGACCGGGATCGTTGCCACCACGAACCGCGTGCCGAATGTGGCCTTCACGCTGCCCTATTCGACGAACGGCCCGCTGGTCTGGGCGGCAAGGCCTGTGGATAAGTGGATGCTGCGCGACATCAACAAGCACCTCGTCATCTGGTACACGAATGGAACGATCAACCGCGTCCTCGTGCGGTGGGGACTTCCGCCGTCGTCGCCGACCGGACTTCCAGTCGTGCCGTCGCCCGCATCCACCAATGCATCGACATCGCCCGCGCTGATGCAGCCGTCGGGAGATTCGAAGCGGGCGCTGCGTTGAACATCAACCGACCGGCCGGGAGCCGAGGCAAGAGCAGCATTGAAATTCCGGCGTTGTTGAAGGAATAGTGCGTCAATGACCGGCAGAGAACGCGAGAATGTTTTGGATTTGCGGCCCAAGCCACATCACGTGGTGGCCGCGTGCGTGGCGCTTCTGCTGTCCGCGATTTTTCACATTTTTGTCTGGCACAAATTTCCCGGCCTGCCGATTCACTCCATCAGCATCAAGGCGCAGAAGGAATATCACACGATCCACCTGGAGGCGGTTTTCAATACGCCGCCGCCGCGCCGCGAGGAGAAGCCGCCGACCGAGGACAGGATCCGCCCGGAAAATCCGAAGAAGCTCGCCGACCTGCTCGGCGCGCCTGCGCCGCTGCCGGAGCTTGCGGCCGATTCGATCCGCGTGCCCGCGCCGCCGGACGTCAACTCGCCACTGAACGCGCTTGCGCCCGCGCAGGGCGGGCCGCTCACCGCGCCGGATCGCTCGCGATGGGAGCCGCGGCAGGAAATTTTGCAGGTTGAGCAGCGCATCGTGAAAGATGAAGTCGCGATGCTGCCGCGTCAGTTGGAGCCGGTGATGCCACGCGTTGCCAACGCGCCTGACTGGATTCCACCCATTGACCTGCCGATGGGCGGCCCGGGCAAGGGCGTCGCGCCGGCCAGCGGCGCCACCGGTGCGGCCGGTTACACGCTCACCTCGCCCAATGGCGTCGAGGGCGGAACCGGATCGGGAACGGGCGCGACACCGGGCGGCACGCAATCGAGCAGCAAACTCTTTCCCGGCCCCACGGATATTTTCAACGAGAAGACCAGCGACGTTTCGTCGAACAAGCCGGTCGAGCAATATCTGGATTTGACGATGTATCTCTACCGCGCGCCCGACGAAGGCGGCGCCGGATATTTCGAACTGCAAATCCGCCGTCACGGCGAGCAGGCCCTGCCGGTGCTGCCCAAGGATGTCCTGTTCATCCAGGATTGTTCTCAAAGCATCACGCCGGCGCGGCTCGCCGAATGCAAAGAGGGACTTCGCCGATGGCTCGAAGTACTCGGCCCGCAAGATCGCTTCCAGATTATATCCTTCCGCGAAGCGGTATCAGAATGTTTCAAAGACTGGATGCCCGTCACCGATGAGAGCCGCAAGCAAGGACTCGCCTTCATCGAGAGCATGCGCTCCATCGGCAACACCGATGTTTACAACTCACTCGCCGCCGCGCTCCGCATGAAACGCTCCGGCGACCGTCCCATCATCGCCGTGCTCGTCACCGACGGCCGCCCCACCGTCGGCGTCACCGGCAGTTCCGACATCATCGAAGGCTTCACGCGGCAGAACAAAGGCGCGATTCCGATTTTCACCGTCGGCTCCGGCAACAAGGTCAATCACTTCCTCGTTGATCTGATGAGCTATCGCAACCGCGGCGAATCCATCTACGTCCCCAACACCTCCGACGTTCCCGCCGCGCTCCAGCGCAAGGCCGCCGAACTCGACCGCCCCGTCCTCTACGACCTCGACTACCGCCTCACCGGCTTCGATGCCTCGCAAATTTTTCCAAAGAGCCTCACGCCGCTTTTCCTCGACCGCCCGCTCGTGATCTACGGCCGCGTCGCCCCCGGCGAAACTCGCGCCGCCATTCAGATTCTCGGCCGCGCCGGCGGCCAGCATCTCGACATGATCTTCCCGCTCGACGTGGCCGGCACCGCGCCCGGCGACCCCGCCATCCGCGAGCGCTGGGCGTGGCAGAAAGTTTTCTTTCTCATCGGCACCTACATCCAGACCCAGAATCCGGCCCTGCTGAAAATCATCCGCGACCACGCATCGGCCTACGGCCTGATCGTCCCCTACGGCTACGGCGAAGGCGTCCCCGCCGAATAGCCGCCGCGCAACTTTCCAATCATTGGAAATTCCGCCCGCGCAAACTTCCAATGATTGGAAAAAGCCGTTCACGCAAACCTCCAATGATTGAAAACAAAATGAAAATACGAATGGTCGCAGCCATCTTGCTGATATTCCTCGCGCGCACCGCGGCGGCGGAACTTCCCGACTTGAACATCACACTCGGCGACAACAACGAGGGCGCTGGACTCGAAGTCTCATCGGCTGGCGACGGCGAAAACGAGGCGACCGTGATTGGCGGGAAAAGTGCGAGGCACAAGAGCGGGCCGGGTCTTTATCTTTATTTCGCGGTCAGCGACCCCGCCTACGCGCCCGGCCCGCGCGATGTTTTTGTGACCGCGGAAGTCTTCGACAACGGCGTCGGATTTCTCGAACTCAGCTACGACGCCGCGAACGACTCGCCAAACATTCACACGAAATATTCGCGTGCGACGCCGGCGCTGATGATCAATTGCGGACGCTGGCGCGAAATCGTTTTTCATCTTCCCGACTTGCGCGTCGGCCACGGACAAAATTTCGGCGCGGATTTTCGATTCGCGCTCCGCGATTTCGCGATCCACCGCGTCACCGTCTCGCCGCATCCGCCGAAAGGCTACGACCCCGACGCGCCCGTTGATGCGGAATCGCTGCGGCTGCTGGGCGTGAACCGGCCGGCGGGAATGGAAGTCACCTTCGGCAACGATGCCACGCCGGCCACGGCTGCGATTTATCACGCGCTCGGTGTTTCCAGCATCGAGAGCTACGTCACCTGGTCCGGTGTCGAACCCGAAAAAGGAAAATGGGATTGGAGCAAATGGGACAAGCAGGTCGGGATTCTGCAAAAAGCAAAATTGAAATGGGTGCCGTTTCTGATCGCCGGCCCGGCCTATGCGACGCCGCTTTGGTTTCAACACAGCACGAATTCGCACGTCTTCCGCTGCCTCGAACATTCAAAAAACTCTGCGGTGCAAAGTATCTTCAATCCCGATTTGCGGCCGCAAGTCGAACGATTCGTCCGCGCATTCGCCGACAAATACAAGAAAACCGGCGTAATTGAATCGCTGCTGCTCGGCATCTCCGGCATCTACGGCGAAAGCATTTATGCGGCCGGACCGGAAGGCGGCTGGACCGCGGAACTGACCGGCGACTACCACAATCATCACGGCTGGTGGGCCGCCGATGAATTCGCCGTCGCCGCGTTTCGCGATGCGATGAAAAAGAAATACGGAACCATCGCGGCGCTCAACGCGGCGTGGACAACAAATAACTCGTCGTTCGACAATGTGAGAACTTTTCTGCCGGGCAAAGCACCGGGCGACCGCTCGCGCGCCGATTTCGTCGAATGGTATCAGCAGGCGATGACGGAATGGGCGTCCTTCTGGGTCAAAACAGTCCGTGACACTTTTCCGAAAACGGAAATCTATCTTTGCACCGGAGGCGACGGCGATCCGTCGCTCGGCGCGGATTTCACCGCGCAGGCAAAAGCCATCGCGCGGTTTCACGCGGGAATCAGGATCACGAACGAAGGCAGCGACTACGCGCATAATTTTTCCGTCACGCGCGATGTCGCGACCGCCACGCGATTCTACGAGACGTTTTGCGGCTTCGAGCCCGCCAGTGGCGTGACGCCCGCCGGAAACATCGCGCGGATCTACAACGCCAGCGCTACCGGCGCGCGGCAGTTGCATTGCTACAACAACA
Organism: uncultured bacterium; assembly: GCA_903906425.1. Taxonomy (GTDB): domain Bacteria; phylum Verrucomicrobiota; class Kiritimatiellia; order CAIVKH01; family CAIVKH01; genus CAIVKH01. The sequence continues at coordinate 19,285 of CAIVKH010000109.1, read as the reverse complement.
ACGTTCTCGACAACAACGAGCCGCGCGCAGTCGAACTGTGGCGCAAGAATATTTCGTGGCTCGCGCCGCGAAAACCGCGCATGGATGTCGCGCTCTACGAACCGCGCGAAACCTGGGCGATTGATGCGGCGCGAAAAACAGATTTCTACGATCTCAGCCGCAGGCTGCGTGACGCAACCGATCACGATTACGTCACGCGGCTTTCCGTCGCCGATGGCGCGCTTCACGATCATCGCGTGCTCGTGCTTGCCGCCGCCCCGGTGCTCGAACCTGCCGCCGCGGATGCGATTGAAAAATGGGTGCGCAAGGGTGGAACGCTCATCGCGGCGACGCGACCCGGCGAGATTCCCGGCAGCCGTTTGTACGTAAACGCCGCATGGCGCGAGCGGATGTTCGCGGATTGCAGTTCGGCGACGAATCTTTTCAGACTTTCGTGCGATCCCGCGCCGGCGCACTGGGAACTCAGCGTCGGGCACGATGACGATGCCAGTTGGATTTTCGGCGAGTGGCACGATCGCGAAAAGCGTTCGATGTGGGGCGAAATCGAAGGTGCGACAATGCGATGGACCGGCGCGCATCCCGGCGCGTTTCTGCCCGTCAAGCCGGGCGCGGATTATTCGTTGAGGATTTCCGCGTACATTCCGGGCGAGGCGTTCGGAGGAACGGCGATCTGCGTTCGAATCAATAGCCACGAAATCGGACGCATTGAGCATGACGGCAAGAATGAATTCGAGTTTCGCGTCGCGGCGAACGACCTCGGCTCATCAACAGTGGCGAGGCTCGAAATGGACGTGAAGGCATGGCAGCCGTCGCAGAAAGAGCACTCAGGAGATTTGCGTTGGCTCGGCATCGCCGTGCGCCAGATCGAGTGGATTCGCGCCGGCGCGGAAAATCAGCCGGCGGGAAATGCGGCGCTTCGATTCGAAGTTGATCGCGAATCGCTCGAAAAGTTTTCGCGAAGCGTCGGGAAGGGCCGGACGATTTATCTTCCCGGACTCATGCCCGATGTCACCGCTATCGCCCGCATCATTGCTTCGCAAATTCCTGATCTGGTTGACGGCGAGATTGACAATCGTTTTGCGACGCGGACGGACGACGGGATTTTGTGGTTCGATGCCGGGAATTCGAAAATCGAAGAAACGAAGCATCAGAACTAACCGTGTTTCACAAGTTGATCAATGAAACGCAGCGGCGCGGTCAGTTTCCATGATTTGCTTTTCAGGAATTCCTGAATTTGCGCGAGCGCGGCATCGCGTTCGGCACGCATGCGCTGTTCCGCCGCGGTGAGATCTGCCACGCGCTGTTCCAGCGTCGAGATCGTCGCCGCAGATTCTGCGCGTTGCTGCCCGGCTGCCTCGTTGCTGCGAGTCAACTCGTCGCGCAACGACGTACATTGCGCATCCTTTGCGACGGCGCGGTAGCGCTCCTGCATGGCGAGGCCCAGCGCGGTGAAATAATCATATATCACTTTCTGTTCCATGGTGCCCGGGCGCAACCATGCGAGGCCGGCCGAACCGGCGGTGCCGGGCTGAAGCACGCCCAAACCGTGGGAGTGTTTGAAATCAAGGTTCAACGGATGTCGCTCGCAAAGCTGCTGCCACAAATTCCAGACACCGAAATCCTTTTCCCTCACTTGCGTGTCGTGCAACAGGACGACGCCGGCGGGTGCGAGCTTGGGCAGCCAGGTTTCGAAGTCATGGGCGACGGCCTCGAATGTATGAAGCCCGTCGATATGCAGCAACCCGACGGAATGATCCTCAATGCGGTCCAGGGCTTCGTCGAAGGTGGAGCGAATCAGAGTCGAGAAACTGCCGTAGCGGGGATCGTGATATGAGCGCAGCTTGTCGAGGACTTCCGCGCCGTAGTGGCCGGCGTGTTCGTCGCCAAGCCATGTGTCCACCGCAAAACATTTTGTTTCGCCGCCGACGGCCGCGGCGGCCTGGCAAAAAGTCAGATAGGAGGTTCCGCTATGCGTGCCAAGTTCGACGAAACAAGCCGGCCGCAGTTGCTTCATCAGCCATGACGCGAACGGTAGATGCCCGCACCATGAATCGGGAAAAACAATCTGATCCGGAACAAATCCGGCCGCTTCAATCAGGCTCTCGAAATCCATCAGGTTCATCAGCAAATCATCCGCGTTTGTTTGTCACATATTTTGCCGGGAACGCAAGGCTGTAGCGGTTCGGCTCCCTCTGGGCGTCGGATTCGGGCCGGCGCGGCAGCACCTCCGGATCTTCCAATGATTGGAAATTTTCGCGCCGCGCATTTCCATTCATTGGAAATGGCGGGGTTCGGCGGCGAAGATACTAATTAGTGACAGCCGCAGCCGCTGCCGCAATTGCCGCCGCTGCTGCACGAATCGAAATCGCTCTCATCCGGCACGCGACCGATCTCGAAGGTCTTGCGGACATATTGCTGGATTTGCTGCTCGATCTTCTGCATCGCCTGCTGCGCGCCGATGAATTCCTGCGCGCGCGGGTTGGCCATAAAAAGCCGTTCGAGCTTTTCGAAATCCGTCATCTCCATCTCGGTGATTTCGGTGCCCTCTTGCGATTTTTGGTGCAGCGATTCCTGCATCTCGCAAAGCTGCTGATACTGGCCGCGCACCGCGTCGTCGCTGAGGAACGCCATGATCGCCTTCTTCATTTCCTGATAGCCCGGCTGGTCAATGATCGTCTGGCAAAGTTCCTTCGTCTTCGTGATCACCGGCGTTTCCTGCGGCAGTATGTTCAACGTCTTCATCAATTCCCTTTCGATTCGCGCCGAACCATACCACAGCGTTCCGCGTTTGCGAGCGCCGCGCGATTGTGCCATCCTCACGCGCGAATCATGGACAGCGAACCCGTCAACGAAATCCCGGCCGCGCAGAACCCGGAATCCGAAGCCGCGCCGAAACTGACGCGCACCGAGCGGCGCATCCGCGCCGCGGCCGACGCCCTGCGAACGCTGCTGCGCGATCTGCATCTCGACCGCCACGGCGCACAGCCGCCGCCCGGCGAACAAATCGCGCTGACGCTGCGGCTGCGGGCTGATCCGTCGCGGCAATGGGAGCTGCAGTTCGATCCGCCGTTCGTTGACCAGATTGACGAGCAGCTGGCCGAGGCGCACTCGCTCTGCGACGTGTTTCGAAAGGGCGCGATCTATTGTTTCCGCTGCGATTCGTCATCCTGCGAACATGCCGGGCCGCCCTCCCCGCTCACCGTTTTCCATGGCTACGACGAAACCGGCCGGCCCGAGTGGCGCGAGTTTCACCAGATCCTCATCGAAACAAAAAACGAGCGCATTGATCAGCTCTACGCGAAACCACCCGCCGTCATCACCGCCCTGCAATTCGGCCGCCAGTTGCGCGTCCGCCAGCTTGCATCGTTCGGCCGCAGCTCCCGAACCTACGCGATCCTCGGCCAGGTCATCGCCGGATATTTTCCGCTCCCGCGAATGGAGGGCGGGGTTCCATCCGCGCCTTTTGCCGCACCAGAAAAACTCGCGATAACGTTTCAAATCGTCGAGGCGCGCGATGCATCGGGCTCGGCCCGCCTCCACCTGAATGCGCTGTCCCGCCTGCCCGATCGCATTTCGCTTGAGAGCCTTTTTGCCGACAACTGGCAGCCCGAAATCTTCCGCGCCCGAGCCATCGCGGCCCGTTCGCTCGCTGCGCTGGATCATCGCGCGACCGCGGCCCGGCAAGACGGGAGATTCGACGAGGGCCGCGATCTGCTGAAGCAGATTCCATCAGTCCTCCATCGCCTCGCCGACGCCCTCGACCGTGGCCACCGCCAGTCGCGCCGCCGCACTCGACATGCCGAGCAGCGCCGGCAGGAGAGCCGGCCGGTTCACAAGGCGCTTGAAGACGCACGCGACGCAAAGCCGGAAGATTTGTTTTTCGATCTCAAATCAGAAACGCTCATCATTTGCGGGTCCAAAGGTCGCACGCACGCGTTTAACGACGAGGGTAAGCACATAACAAGTTTTCTGATCAAGCCGGACACGATAGATTTTCGATTGCGGACGGAACGGTGGCGGCGCGCGGATGCGGCGGAATTTGCGGCGTTTCGCGAGCGGCTCGCGCCGCCGCCAGAACCAGAAGATGAAAAATGACCAACGACGAAACACAACTTGACCAGCGATATTTCTTCGACGACGGACTGCGTTTCGAATGCTCGCAATGCGGCAAATGCTGCACCGGCGCGCCGGGTGCCGTGCGCGTCACCGAACAGGAAATTTTGCAGCTCGCCGAATTCTTCGGCATCTCGCGGGCGGCCTTCGAACGCGATTTCATTCGCCGGATCGAGACCGCTGGCGCGCAAGATAACTTGCTCCGTGGTTCCATCGTCTCACTGATCGAGCGCGAAGACGGGAGTTGCATCTTCCTCAACGACGGAAAGTGCGGCGTGCATTCGTTGCGGCCCGCCCAGTGCCGGACCTTTCCCTTCTGGACGAAAAATCTCCGCACGGAGGAATCGTGGCAGCGCACCGGGCTTGAGTGCCCCGGAATCGGATCGGGGCCGGTTTGGGTTCGCGATGAAATTTTGCGCACTGTCGGCGAGTCGCCGATCTAGTAGGCTGCGGACATGAAAAAGATTTCCCGCCGCGATTTTCTTGTTGCCTCCGCTCTTGCCGGCGCAGGCGCCTGCGCGTTCGCAGCCGACGCGCCGCAAATTCTGACGCCGCAACAGCTGGCCGGCATCCGCATCGAAAAGATCGAGATCGCGTTCGAGGAATTTCGTTATCGCGCGCCCTACAAATTCGGCGGCGTGGCCGTGGATCGCGTCACGCTGCTGAACGTGACCAGCCATGTTTCGACGCCCGATGGAAAATCTGTGACGGGTTTCGGCTCGATGCCGATGGGCAACGTCTGGTCGTTTCCGTCGAAGGAAATGCCGTATCCGACAACGCTCGGTGCGATGAAAGCGCTCGCCGAACGCATCGCAAAAATCACCGGGCAATTCCGCGAGACCGCGCATCCGGTGGAAATCAATTTCCAGTTGGAGCCTGAATATCTGAAGGCCGCCGCGGAAGTTTCGAGTGAGCTCAAGCTCGCCTCGCCGGTCCCGAAGCTCTGCACGCTGGTCACGGCCAGCCCGTTCGACGCGTCGCTCCACGACGCGTTTGGAAAGGCGCTCGGCCTGTCTTGCTATCGGACTTATTCGTCGCAGTTGCTCGGCCGCGATCTGTCGCGCTATCTCACGCCCGATTTCAGAGGTGAGGAATTGCAATCGTTCATCAGCCCGGTGCCGCGCGACTGGGTCTGGCTTTTCCATTCCGTCGGCGGCCTCGATGCGATCACCGATGCCGACATCACGAAACGCATCGGCGACGGACTTCCCGAAACGCTCGGCGAATGGATCAAACGCGACGGACTCACGCACATCAAAATCAAATTGCAGGGCGAGAATCTCGACTGGGACATCAACCGCACCCTCGCGATTGACCGCGTCGCGCGCGAAGTCCGGCCCGAGGTGGACTGGAAATTCTGCTGCGACTTCAACGAGCGCTGCCCGAATGTGGAATACGTCCTCGAATATCTCCGCAAAGTGAAGGAGCAATCGCCGCGCGGCTTCGAGAGCATCCTTTATCTCGAACAGCCGACCGCGCGCGACCTGCAATCGAACCGCCAAAATGTCATGCACGAGGCCGCGAAGCTGCGGCCCGTGGTCATTGACGAATCGCTGACCGACCTGGAAAGCCTGCTGCTCGCCCGCGAAATGGGCTACACCGGCGTGTGCCTCAAGGCGTGCAAGGGCCAGTCGCACGCGATGCTGATGGCCGCGGCCGCGCAAAAATACAAAATGTTCCTCTGCGTCCAGGACCTCACCTGCCCCGGCGCGTCGCTGGTCCACTCCGCCGGCATCGCCGCGCACGTGCCCGGCGTCTCCGGCATCGAGTCCAACGCGCGCGAATATGTGCCGGCCGCGAACAAGGGCTGGGACGAAAAATTCCCCGGCCTGTTCAGCACCACCGACGGCAAACTGCACACCGCGCAGCTAACCGGCCCCGGCCTCGGCGCAGTCTGATCGCGCAAAGTTCCAATCATTGGAAACTGCGGGCCGGCCTTTTTCCAATGATTGGAAGTTTTCGCGATCGGCGCAGGGGGGTGAAATTACGTGGCGGAATCTTCCGATGAATGCCTCGTCCTTTTCAATGCAGAGGGCGTGGCGAACGCGTTGCTTCCTTATCAAACGTAAAGGCTGCTTAAAAAGACTTCATGCATCCAACGTTAACACGGTCAAGGTGTCTGCACTACTTTTCGCGAAACGGGAGCAACCATGATTCTTTCACGTGTGAAAAAAGCCGGGGCGAATTTGCGTCTTGAAACCGTCGTTGTCGTGTTGGCGGTCACATTGCAAACGGCAGCGTTGCGTCGAGCCCAAGGCGAAGACCGCCTGGATTTCAAATACATGTGGTATAAGGAAGACAACGGGCGGATGCAGATTTCGACGCCGTCGTTTATGCTCGAAACAGATCTGTCACCGACGTTGACGCTGAAGATTCAGGGCGTGTATGACTCAATCAGCGGGGCGTCGCCCACAGGTGCACCGCCGATCAGGAACTCGTTGACTGGCGGTCCGGTTTCCTCCGGATCATCCATCACGACGATTGGCTCGCCGACAACCGCCACGGCTCCTTCGACCCCCATTTCAATCCCGGCGCCTCAGTACTACAATGACGACGGAAATGAGGGCGGAGGGGATCGGAGCATTCACTTTTCGAATGGAAGGCTTCTCGCCCCGCCGGCTTCAAAGATGCTGACGCTTTCACCGCGCAGCGTGGCTGGATTTCATGCGAAGGCCGGCGCTTCAACCATCGCGGTGACGCCGCCAACGCCGGCACCAAAACCCACGCCGACACCGGCGACAGCGAATTCCGGCGGCGGACAGTCATCGGCTTCACCCCAGGCAGCGTCGCAGCCGGCAACCGTTCCTGCGCCGCAGAACACAAAGCCAGGGTCGAACCCGTCAACTTTGCCGATGGCTAATGTCGAAGACGAGCGGGAATCGGTCAACATTTCACTGACAAAGACGATCGAAGATCACGCCATCACGGGCGGTCTGGCCTACAGCACAGAACAGGACTACGAGTCGATCGCCGCATCACTGAACGACGCGATCAGCTTCAATCAGAAGAACACGACGTTGTCGCTGGGCGCGGCCCTCACGCATGACAGCGTCGAGAATTTCGAGAAGAACAAGGAGTGGGACAGCAAGAACACGATTGATGGCTTCGTCGGCCTGACGCAGATCCTTGATCCGCAGACGCTGTTCAACGTGAGCCTGACGCTGAGCCACTGCAGCGGCTATCTGAATGATCAATACAAGGTCGTCCTGTTGAACGGCGCAATCGCTCACGAGCAGCGTCCCGACACGAAAGACAAGGTCGCCGCGCTGATGTCGCTGACGCACATGTTCAAGGATCTCAACGGCACGGCGGAACTGAGCTACCGGCTCTATGACGACACCTATGGCATCATCGGGAACACGGTTCAACTGGACTGGTTTCAGAAGCTGGGATCGCAATTCATCCTGCATCCGCTGATCCGCTACTACCAGCAGACCGCGGCGAATTTCTACGACGTGTCATTCTCCGGTTCACCGCAGAACTACTCGTCTGACTACCGCCTCTCCGCATTGCAATCCATCGGCTACGGCCTGATCCTGACATGGCAGCCCGCGCCGAGCTGGGCGCTCGACGCCGGCATTGAGCGCTATGAAATGAGCGGACGCGACAACAAGACCGATCCGCAGGCCTACCCGAGCGCGACGATCATTTCCGCAGGAGCCAGGTGGTGGTTCTGACAACCGACAGCATTCATGAGCGGCTCGCGCAGACGCCGCTCCAGACATCCGGCGACTATCACCGGCTGCAATTCCACGCCATGGGCACCGATTGCCTCATCATGTTTGCGTCGGCCACGGAAGCCTCGGCGCGCGATTTCCGCATTTTCATGCTGGACTGGCTGGCCTCGTTCGAAAGCCGCTATTCGCGCTTCCGGCCCGACAGCATCGTTTCAAAAATCAACGCGGCCGCCGGAATCTGCCCTGTGGAAATTGACGCGGAAACCGAGAGCATTTTCGCCGTGTGCGACTGGTTCCACTGGCTCACTCGCGGCGTCTTCGACCCGACCTGTCTGCCGATGCAGTTGCTCTGGGACTATCACCGCCCGCAAGCACGGCTGCCTTCGAATGACGAATCGAATCGCGCGCGCAGTCTTCTTGGCTGGCGCGAAATCAAACGCGAAAAGGGATCGGTGTTTCTCCCCCGCGAAGGCATGGCCATTGATCTGGGCGGCATCGGCAAGGAATACGCCGTTGACCGCACGGTCGAACTCGCGCGCGAGCGCGGCATCACGAACATCCTCGTTGACTACGGTCACGACCTGCGAGTTCTCGGCGAGCCGCCGGAGCACGGTCCCTGGCGCATCGGCCTCGAAGATCCGCGCGATACAGGCCGCTGCTGGGCCGGCGTTGGCGTGACCAACCGCGCGGTCTGCTCATCCGGAAATTATCTGCGCTATGTGGAAATTGATGGCCGCCGCTACGGCCACATCGTTGATCCCCGCACCGGCTATCCCGTCTCGAATCAAACGCTGTCGGCCACGGCGATCGCCGCCTCTTGCACCGAGGCGGGCATGCTCGCGACGGTCGCCTTCATTCTCGGCGAGCGCAGTGGGATTGATTTTATGCAGACGGCTCCGCAGGCGGAGGGCTGCGTCTGGATGCAAAAAGGGACAATCACAACCGGAGGATTCCATCGCTATGTCATCACAAACTAAAAACCTCGCGAAAATGTTCGTCACGCTTCTGCTGTTCGCATCGCCCGCCCTGCGCGCGAGCGAGGGGCTCAAACAAGGAGACGTCATGCCCGCGCTTGCGGGCTTCGGGCTCGAAGGCCGGGTCCCCGCCACGCAGGGAAAAATCGTGTGGCTCGACTTCTGCGCCTCGTGGTGCGGCCCGTGCCGGGCATCGTTTCCCGTCATGGACAAAATCCATGCGAAGTACAAAGACAAAGGGCTTGTCGTCCTCGGCGTCAGCGTGGACGACGATTCGAAAAAATGGCAGGCGTTCGTCGAGAAACAGAACGTCAGCTTTCCGCTCGTGCGCGACGCGCAGCACAAACTCGTCAGCCTCGCCGGCATCGAAAAAATGCCGACTTCATTCCTCATCGACGGCAATGGGAAGATTGTCTCCGTCCACCACGGCTTCAAAGGCAAGGAGACCGAGGAAGCCGTCGAGCGTGAAATCCAATCGCTGTTGAAATGAGGCCCGCCATGAAAAAGATTCTGATTCTCGCCATCATCGCAGCCGCGGCGCTGCTGGGCAACGGCTGCGCCTCCGTCAAGCCGTGGGACCGCGGCGATCTCTCCGACTACACGATGCGCCCCGACCGCGACCCGCTCGACGACGCCCTGCGCGAGCACGTCTATTTTACGCGCGAAGCCTCCTCCGGCGGCCGCGGCATCGGCGGCGGCGGCTGCGGCTGCAACTGACCAGCGTGCTTTCCAATGATTGGAAGTTTTCGCTTCGGATTCTTCCAATCATTGGAAATTGCGCGCCGGAAGATTTCCAATCATTGGAACTTTTCGCGATCGCCGCGGGGGTTTGAAATTAAGTTGCGGCGCGGCGGGCGCGGAGGCGTTCGATGAGGAAATAGACGGCGACGGCGAGCGCGGCGGCGGCGAGGACGACGGCGGTGGTCGCGATGACACTGAGGTCGGCGACTTCGGCGAGGCCGACGGCCTGGATGCCGAGGGCGTTGCCGATTTGCATGCCGATGAGATAGACGAGGGAGCGGTTGAGAAATTCGGCGGGGCGCGAGTGCTGGACGATGGCGGCATAAATGCTGACGTTGGCCAGGCCCATGAAAAGGCCGGCCAGCAGGATCGGAAGCGCGGCGGCGTTGATGTGCAGCGTGGCGAGGCACGCGGTCATGCCGATGAGCGCCGCGATGATTCCGGCGATGGCGATGCCGGGGATGCGGCGGCTTTTTTCGGGCATGCGGCCGGCCGCGAGGCTGCCGATGATGATGCCGATGGAGGCGATGAAGGTCATGCCGCCGACGAACAGCGGGCTGCGGCCGAGCTTCGATTGGAGATAGCCGGAGAAAAGATATTCGGCGCCGACGGTCAGCATCGAGACGAGCACCTGCATGAGCGTCATGCGGCGCGAGAGCGCGCCGGTGTCGGAGGCTTCCGCGGCGGCTTGCGGAATTTGCGCGGCGGTTTCCAGCGCGGGTTTCCCGGGCGGCAGCGATTTGAAAATCATGAGCGATGCGGCAGCGGCGAGCGCGCCGTTGAAAAGGAAGAAGCCACGCCATCCGCCGGGGGCGAGCGATGTGAAAACACCGCCAAGCAGCGGGCCGGCGACGACGCCGAGGGCTGCGCCGATTTCGCCATAGACGAGCGGCGTGGTGATGCGGGCCGCGTGAAAGAGGCTGACGGTCCAGAGCTGGCCGGTGAACGCAATCGCGCCGCCGATGCCCATCACGAAGCGGCCGACGAAAAATATGGCGGCGACCGGCGCGAAGGCGCAGAGAAGATTGCCGGCGGTGAAAAGCGCGAGGCCAACGGCGTAGAAGGCGCGCGGCGGAAATCTGCGGGAGATGGCGCGCTCGTAAAAAAGGAACGCGCCCATGCAAGCGAAGAGCGGGTAAAGATAGCTATTGAGGATCAGGCTTGAATGCCGGGCGGGAATCGTGAGCGCTTGCGAGATGCGGGCGTTGGCGACGATGACCGCGGTGACTTCCAGCGAGGCGAAAGCTTCGACGAGGAAAAAGGCGATATCGAAAAGCCGGTTGCGCGTTTCAGTCCGCACTGGATTTCTCCGGCCGGATCATGAGCCTTGCCCCATACGCCACGCCTGAAACGCCTCCAGCGACGACAACGGCCCGCCGTCTTCATCGGGTTCAGGAAAATGTTCTGTTTCTGAGTTCATGATTTGTTGATCGAATACTGCATGTCTCTTCCCAAAGCGGGCGATTGTTTTGCACCCACGCTCGTATCGCGTTCTTTGTCGTAGGGCCTGAAAAGAATCTGGCCGAGAAGATTTCGCCACTGCCTGCGCGACAATGAATCCATAATCCCGTTCATCATCGTCAGGCATTTGACGTTGTTGATGTCGGCGAGCTTCCATTTCCGACGGTCATTCAGGCTTTGCTTTTCTTCCCAATGATGACTGCCGCCCGTCTCGATGATGGCAACGAGATTTCCTTTTCGCGAAACCACGATGTCGGCTGATCCGTATTTCCAAATGTGTTTCAGGCCCACATTTTCCGGTTCGGGGAAAAGCTCGTTGAGTTTGACCTCAAGCTGAACATCAAAAAGATGTCCCCACTTCTCGACGATGTAATCGCGAATCGCCTTCGCCTCATCTGTGATGACATCGCCATTCATTTCAAAAACAGCAGGATTTCCCTGCCGTGCCTTACCCTGCCTGACCAGGCCATACCTCGCCTTACCTGACCGCGCCTAACCTTGCCTGACAGTGCCGCAACAAATCAAAAACAGCAGAAGTTGTCTGCTGTACCGAACCGAGCCTTACCCTACCGAGCCGAACCAAGCCCTGCCTAACCTCACCATGCCGCGCCGAAACAACATCTATACAAACTAATCATCCTTTCTCCGTCTGAAATAGTCGAAATCGTGAACGACTTCATCGAGTATTTCGCGAAGACGATTGGGGCCCGAACTATTACTATAATTGCGCGTGAATCCCATTTTCGGTGCTATCTGAGACGTTAGTTTTAGCCGAATGGGTCTCCCCTCGAATAGATTTTCAGTTGGCGTGAGCATCTCAACAGAAACGAAGGCCAGCTTCATCCTAAGTGCTATCAAGAAATTTTCGTGTGTAATTTTGAGCATATCACTCCTGACTTTCCCATCATTCAGTTGAATTCCACTACTTCAAATCTGCCAAACTTCGGCCGATAATCGCCGATACCTTTCGTCTTGCCCGCCTCCGTCAAAATGTCCTTCAACACATCTTTGTGAATGACGGTTTCATCGAAATTGATTTTGAAAGACATTTGCCAGTTGTTGAACTTGGGACGGGAACGCACGACTCTGTTGCGCTGGATGACAACCGGACGGCGATCAATTTCGTCGTAGGTTTCTTTGCCGAGCGGAATCTCATCGGGTTCGACAAACACGGACGACTGCATGGATGACTTGTACGTTCCCTTGCCTTTGGCCATGCCCTTGCCCGCATCGCGCAGGCAGGACTCAATCCAGGTGGCGGGGGCGAAGCAGCCGTTGGCGTTTTTGTAGAGCGCCTTTTCGGCATCCTCTTTCGGGTCGTACACCTTGTTTCGCTTCTTCGCCTTTTCCTCCTGCTGGTCTTCGAGCGGATAGCGGTGCATGAGAAGCGGCGCGACGCCTTTGATGGTCACTTCAACGGTCTGCATTTTCTGTCTCCTTCATTTGGAAGATTGCGGGGAGATGATTTCCAGTCATTGGAAGTTGCGGATAGCATTTTCTCCAATGATTGGAAAGCGCGGAGACGGGGACGATATGCGGCGTTTCTTGTTTGGACTGCGGAAGCGAATTCAGATGAGCTTCCGCTCTTCTTCTGCGAAGCGATTCGGAGAGCTTCGCAGCCCGGATTCTAACCGGGGTCGGCGACCCCGGCCACAGAGGAACGGGAAGCTCGCGGCCTCGCTTCCTGACGAAAAGCGGAAGCTCGATGCGTCGCTTCCGCAGTCCAAGCAAAGACGGCGCGAGGTCACGCCGACTCCACGGTGAGCGTCGCGATGGGGTCGAGGCCGCTGTCGCGCGTGTAGGTTCCGGTCGGGTCGTTGCCGCCCTGCTTGGTGCCGGTCCAGACTTCGATTACTTCGTAGGTGACGAACTTGGTGGCTTGGATGACGAGCGTCCAACGTGACGCTGCGGCATCGTAGAAAAGTTTCTGCGATGCCCCGGTGAGGATTTCGGCGGGGTTGTCGTTGTGCAGGTGGGACCAGCCCAAGCCGAAGTTGATCCAGTAGCCTTTTTTGATTCCCGCTTCGCTGCCGGGTTTGAAGTAACTGGACCAGAAAAGCTGGCCGCCGGCGGGATAGCGGGCGGTGTCGCGATAGAAGGTGCCATCCCAAGTTATCCCGCCGTGAACGCCGGCGTCCCAAAGCAGGTCGTCGGGTTTCGGGTTGTTTTCGTCTGGCCAGAAGAGTCCTTCCTGGTCCCAGTGGGCGGCCATCACATCGCACTGCGGTTCGGCCGCGCCGACGAGGCCGTTGGTGTAGCTGGCTATCCTATATGTATCGGAGAAGGGGCCGGGAGGAAGGACGGGCGCGGGGTCCTTGCCGTAGGTTTCGCGCAGGTGGTCAATGTCGGCAAGGGTGTGTTCTTTTTTGTGGTGGTGGTGGTGTCTGCTTCCGGTTCCCGGTGTGGCGGTGCTCATGGGGAGAATCCTTTAACTACAGATTACGCGGATGGCACAGACGGTGGGCCTCGCGCTCCGCGCGAGGCTGACCGCGCACGGTGTGCGCGGGCCAGCTTGTGCGGAGTGATTCACGGCGCGGGGGCGGGGGCGGGCGCGGCCTTTTTCTTTTTGGGCGCGTCTTCGACATTGTTGGCGCTGATCCAGGCGGCGAGTTTGTCGGGGTTGCGCCGATAGATGTTGTGATAGATGGCATCGAGGAACTGGCATTCCTTCATGCCTTCGGCCACGAGCCGGATGATGGCGGCGGTGTCTTCGACGCCGGCGTTGTCGCCGGTGTCCTCGGCGTCGCGTGCGCTGATGTATTGCGCGCGATTGGCGGCCAGGTCGGCTGGCAGCGTGGAGGACAGACCGTGCGCGGTGAGCTTGACCAGGCGGGCGGCCTTGGCGGCCTGCGTCGCGGTGTCGTCGTCCGGATTCGCGGCCAGGTTGGTCAGGATCGTGTCCACGGAGAGCAGGACGGCGGCCGGGTTTTCGGCCTTGGGCCGCGGGAAGAGCATATCGAAACCGATTTCTTCCTGCCCTATGGCGCGGGCGGTGCGGGCGATGTCGCGCGCGTCGGCCAGCAAGCCCTCCAGGAGCGCCTGCTGGGTTTCCGCGCTGATGCCTTTCTGGCCGGCGCGGGCCTTTTCCATGTCTGCGATGATCGCCGCGAGTTTCGCGACGTGCTGCGCGGCGTCGGTGCCGGTGCCGTCGGCGGCATTGGCGGTGCCGAAATTTTTCACGCGCACGAAGCGGTCTTTCTGTCGTTGCTGTTTGTCGTCCATGTTGGTCTCCTCATTTCATGGTGTTGCTCTGACGGTTTGGAGGATAGACAGGATTCGGGATTGTGCAACAGCAAAAAGGCACCCGAATTGCCAGAATTGCCGTTTTTTTGCCCGATGCGGTCAATATGCTTCCAGATGCGCTCGATCTGCTACACGATTCGCAAGTCTGTAATAGCGATGCGCAATGTCGGCGAGTTGATGCACACGTTTTGAAGTATGATGCCATCGATCTGTTATCCGATGCGTCAATTCAGGCACCTGATGCGCGCGCTAGGAGATGCGATGCGCACGATCTGCTGTCCAATGCGCAGGGTGGAAGATGCAATGCCCCAGGCAGGAGCTTCGATGCGCCCGGTTGATTTCGCGATGCAAGCGCCAGAAGTCCGGATGGCTTCGGGCGGTCTTGCGCTTTTCGCGGCCGAATCTGCGATGACCGCGCCACCCCGCCAGATGCCCGGAGCAGCTCACGCGCAGCCTGCCAATGATTGGAAATTTTTTCCAATGCTTGGCGGATTTTCTTACAACCATTGGAAAGTTCGCGCCGGTGGTTTTCCAATCATTGGCAACCGGGTTCGCGCACCGGCGAAGTCATCAGAGTTGCGAGGATGGAAGTTTCTTCGTGAAGGCGGTCGTTGCGCGGTGTCGTTGCGGGGCGGACTTGAACGTGGCATAAGTGTCGTGTTTTTCGCGGAGGAATTTGGAATGAACAGCAGACAACGTCTTCTTGCAGCGCTCAGCCATCAGCAGCCGGATCGCGTACCGGTGGATTTCGGCGCGTCGGCGGTGACCGGCATTCACGTTGCGGCGGTCAGCCGGCTGCGCGCGGCGGTCATCGGCGACAAAAGCTGGCGCGTGAAAATCATCGAGCCTTACCAGATGCTCGGCGAAGTTGATGACGAATTGCGCGCGGTGCTCGGCATTGATGTCGCCGGGTTCATGACGCGCAAAACGCTCTTCGGTTTCGAGAATGCCGATTGGAAACCCTTCACGCTTTTCGACGGAACGAAAGTCCATATCCCGGCGAACTTCAACACCACCACCGACGCGAACGGCGATCTGCTGATTTATCCCGAAGGCGATCTGCTCGCGCCTCCGAGCGGCCGGATGCCGAAGGGTTATTATTTTTTCGACACGATCGTCCGCCAGCCGCCGGTGGACGACGACAAGTTGAATCCCGCCGACAACCTTGAAGAATTCGCGCTGCTGGGCGCCGACGATCTTGCCTGGTATCGCCAGCGCGCCAAGGAACTCGAGGCTTCCTCCGGCGATGGCATCCTGCTCACGATGCCGGGCACGGCGTTCGGCGACATCGCGCTGGTGCCGGCGCCGTGGATGAAAAATCCGAAGGGCATCCGCGACATCGAGGAATGGTATGTCTCCACCGTCGCGCGCAAAGACTATGTCCTCGAAATCTTCGAGAAGCAGTGCCAGATCGGTTTGAAGAATCTCGAGACGCTGATGAACCTCCTCGGCGACCTCGTCAACGCCGTCTTTCTCACCGGCACCGATTTCGGCACCCAGCGCGGCCTCTTCATCTCGAAAGAATCCTATCGCGAACTTTTCAAGCCGTTCCACAAACGCATCACCGCCCTGATCCACGCCAAGTCGCAATGGAAGACCTTCATCCATTCCTGCGGCGCGGTCCACGAACTAATCCCCGAATTCATCGAGGCCGGCTTCGACATCCTGAATCCGGTGCAATGTTCCGCGGAAGGAATGAACGCCCGCGATTTGAAAAACGAATTCGGAAAGCATCTTGTCTTCTGGGGCGGCGGCGCGAACACGCAAAAGACGCTGCAGTTCGGAACGCCCGACGAAGTCTATCGCGAATGCCGCGAGCGCATCGAGATCTTCGGCGAGGGCGGCGGCTTCGTCTTCGACGCCGTCCATAATGTTCAGGCCACGACGCCGACGGAAAACATGCTCGCGATGTTCAAGGCGATCAAAGACAGTTCTGCCTAGTTTCCAATCATTGGAAACTAGCGCGCCCGCATTTTCCAATGATTGGAAGTGGCCGATGACAAGATGAGGTGAATATGAAAAAAATAATCGTCACGTTCGCAGGTATGGTCGCGCTGTCCATCAGCGCGCACGCCTCCGAATGGAACGTTGCCACCAACGGCAACGACGACGGCGTCGGTTGCGCGCCGGACCCGCTTCGCACGATTCAGCACGCGGCGGATATCGCAAAGCCGGGCGATGTCATTATTGTGCATGAGGGCGTCTATCGCGAACGCGTCAATCCGCCGCGCGGCGGTGAGTCAGACGCGAAGCGAATCGTTTATCAAGCCGCGGCCGGCGAGAAGGTCGTCGTCACCGGTTCTGAAATCGTGAAGGGATGGACGAAAGAGCGCGATGATGTTTGGAAAGTCACGATTCCGAATTCGTTCTTCGGAAAATTCAATCCGTACAGCGATCTGATCCACGGCGACTGGTTCGGCGCGAATGGTCGGCAACATCACACGGGCGCGGTTTATCTGAACGGCGACTGGCTGATCGAGGCCGCGGAACTCGATGATTTGTTCAACGCTGCCGGTTCGCTTTCGTACCAAGAGAAGGGCGGGTGCCTTCTGAATGTCGCGTGGTTCCAACCGGCGAAGTCCGCGAAGATTCCGGCCACGCGATACGCCGCGCAAAACGGAGTGAAGAATGCGCCGTGCACCGAGGGCGGCGAATGCATCGGCTGGATCGAGAACGGCGATTGGGTCCGTTACGACAATGTGGATTTCGGCGCGGGTGCGGACAGCATCGAGATTCGCGCGGCATCCGTAACCGGCGGAGGCGTGATCGAAATTCGCGACGGATCGCCGACCGGTGATCTCCTCGGAACGTGCGCCGTCGCGGATACCGGCGACTGGCAGGTGTGGCAATCGTTCACGGCGAAAATAAAACCGGTCAACGGCAGCAAGAAGTTGTGCATGCTTTTCCGTCCGCCGCTCTCGACAACCAAAAGCAGTCCACTCTGGTTCGCGAGCGTTGATGCGGACAACACGACGATACGGGCACAATTCCCCGGCGTGAATCCGAACGAGGCAAATGTTGAACTCAATGTGCGGCAGACTGTGTTCACGCCGTCGAAGACCGGCATCAACTTCATCACAGTTCGCGGCTTTGAACTTCGCAACGCAGCGACACCGTGGGCGCCGCCGACAGCTGCGCAGATCGGAATCGTCTCGGCGTATTGGAACAAAGGCTGGATCATCGAAAGCAATGAAATCTGCTATTCGAAATGCTGCGGCGTCGCGCTCGGGAAATACGGCGATGAGTTCGACAATCGCGCGGAATCCGCGGAAGGCTACGTCGGCACGCTCACCCGCGCGCTGACGAACGGGTGGAACAAGGCGACCGTCGGCAGCCACATTGTGCGCAATAATCATATTCATCATTGCGATCAGACCGGCATCGTCGGAAGCCTCGGCTGCGCGTTCAGCACCGTGACGGAAAATGTCATTCACGACATTCATCACCACAATCGTTTCGGCGGCGCGGAAATGGGCGGCATCAAATTCCACGGCGCGATCGATGTCACGATCAGCCACAACCACATCTATCGTTGCGGATCCGTCGCCGGCATCTGGCTCGACTGGATGGCGCAGGGAGCGCGCGTCTCGGGAAATCTTTTACACGATAACAGCGAGGATATTTTCTTCGAGATGCAGCATGGCCCGATCCTTTTCGACAACAATCTGGTTCTGTCCCCGCGAAGATCGCTTGCATTCAATTCGCAGGGCATCGCCGTCGTCCACAATCTGGTCGTCGGTCCGGTCGGCAACTCGCGTCACGACAAACGCGCCACGCCTTTCCATAAACCGCACACGACTGAACTTGCCGGAATGCACGCAGATTCCGAAACAAACGACAGCGGCGATCACCGGTTCTACAACAACATCCTCGCCCCGCCCTGCAACCTGAATGGCTTCGACAACTCGGCGCTGCCGTGCTTCGCGGCTGGAAATGTTTTCACCAAGGGAACGCAGCCGTCGAAGTTCGACGTCGAGCCGCTGGTGAAATCCGATTTCGATGCCCGCGTGAACCTGGAAGAGAAGTCCGACGGCTGGTATCTCACGATGAAGGCGGACAAGTCGTGGCGCGGCGAAGCCAAATGCAAGACGGTGACGACGGACTCGCTCGGCAAGGCGAAGGTTCCCGACTGCGCGTTTCAAAATGCCGACGGCTCGCCGCTTCGAATCGACACCGATTATTTCGGAAAACCTCGCGACGAAAAAAATCCGACACCCGGCCCTTTCGAGAATCCCGGCGATGGAGAAGTGACGCTCAAGGTGTGGTGACGCGATGAATGAGAAAACGCTCGCGAAAGTTGACTGGTCGTACCTCCTTCCGATCTGCCTCGTGGCGACGCTGGGCGGCCTGCTCTTCGGCTACGACACCGGCGTGATCTCCGGCGCGATCGAATCGCTCACGGCAAAGTTCAGCCTCAGCGATTTCATGAAAGGCTGGGCGTCGGGCTGCGTGTTGATCGGCTGTGCGACCGGCGTGCTCGTCGTCGGCCCCGTCTCCGACCGGTTCGGGCGGAAGACGGCGATGTTCATCGCAGCCGCGCTGTTCCTGATTTCGGCCATCGGAACATCCATCCCGAAGGACATCTGGTCATTCATCATGTTTCGCTTCCTCGGTGGCGTCGGCATTGGCGTCGCCTCGATCTCGACGCCGATGTACATCGCCGAAATCACGCCAGCCCACATTCGCGGGCGGCTGGTTTCGGTCAACCAGATCGCCATCGTCGGCGGCATCGCCGCGACATCCTTTGTGAACTATTTCATCGCGGGCCGCGGCGATCAGGCATGGAACATCGCCACCGGCTGGAGATGGATGTTCGCCACCGGCATCGTGCCGGCTGTCGCATTTTTCCTCCTGTTGCTGCGCATCCCCGAAAGCCCGCGCTGGCTGATCGAAATGCATCGGGATGACGAGGCGGATGAAATTCTCGGCAAGGTGGGCGGCCGCGAATTTGCAGCCGCAGAATCCGCCGCCATCCGCGAATCGCTCGCGGGCGAAAACGGAACGTGGGCCGAACTTTTTTCGCCGGGCCTGCGTCTGCCGCTGGCCATCGGCATCGCGCTGGCGGTGCTTCAGCAG
>CAIVKH010000108.1 GCA_903906425.1 uncultured bacterium | reverse complement strand
TCGTAGAGCATCCAAAGCTGGAAATGATTTGTGTTCCACCGGCTGGCCGCGGTGAGGGCCAGCATTCCGTCTTTCTCCGGTTTCACGACCCACTCGGCCTGCTTCCATTCGGTGTTGGTCGTGACGAATGAAAGGATCGCCTGGCAGGTTTTCGCCGTCTCGTTCTTCACGTTCACGGCCATGTAGGCGGTCGTGCCGGGCGAATTGGTCACGAGCGTGACGGGGATCTTTCCATGCACGCCGTCGAATACGATGCGCACGCCGGGCCGCATATTTTCGCGCGGCGCGGCCGTGGTGGCGGCATCGGGCGCGGGCGCCGCCGGCTTCGCGTTTTCGACGGGATGACTTGCGGCCTTTGCGTCGGGCGGCGGCGCGGCCGCAACTGGAGCGGGCGGGGGAGTTGACAGCGCCTGCGGCGAGACCATCGGCGGCGTGAACTCATCACTCGCCGCCGCTTGAGTCACGACGGCCGTTCCCGGCGTCTGGCCGTATTTCACGAAGGCATAAATTCCGATGCCCGCGCACGCGGCAAGCAGCACGATGGTCGTGATGAGTCCGGCCTTCGATTTCTTCGGAGCGCTTCTTTTCGTCATCTTTGCCGCGGACGAAACCGCCGTCCCGGATAAAGTTCTTTTGGCCGGCGGAATGTCGTCGCCTTTCTTCGCGCCCGGACTGGCCGCCCCGGCGGCGGAAGGCGATTTTATTTTCACGACAATTTTTGTCGGGGGCCTTCCTGATTTCTTTCCCGCTGATTTTTTGTCCGGCTCTTGCGCGGTCGCCGGTTCCTGTTGCGGCGGCTCAGCGGCAGGGAAGCTCGCGTTGGCATCCAGCACCGGCAGGCCGCGGCCGTCGAAAAGATCGAGCACATACGCGGCCTGACCTTCGTGCGCTGCGGTCCGCTTTATTTGATTTCGGAATGCCTGCACATCGTAATTGGCGCGGTGAAACGTCACGCGATTCGTACTCGTGTCAAAGATGCAGTAGCTCGCGCCAAAATCCGCCGCGCGCGACATGCCGACCGATCCGGGATTCACGAGATAGCGACAGCCGCGCCGCGGCGTGAAATCGGCCGGCGGGTCCCTCATGCACGTTCCGTCGGGCGCTTGAATAAACACAGCCGCCTCGTGCGAATGGCCGGCAAACAGCAACGGTTGTTTTCGGGCCTTGAAAGATTTTTTCGCGACGGCGGCTGATTCCACATAAATGAAATCCGTGGGAGCGGAGAAATCCGCATGAACACAGGCGAACCCCGGCGTCTTGAATTCCAGCGGCAGGGCGGCGAGGTATTTGATGGCCCCGTCGCTCAGCTTGCCCCGCGTGAATTCGATCAAGGCCCGCGCGTCATCGCTGAAATGATCCGTGCCGGCGAGGCCCGCCGATGCCGCGTCGTGATCGCCCATCAGCATTTCATGGACTGACGTTCGAACGAGCGCCATCACCTCGGCCGGCTGCGGCCCGTAGCCCACCGCATCGCCGAGGCAGATCACGCGGTCAATTTTTTGCGCGGCCAAATCCGCAAGCACCGCGTCGAAGGCGGACAGGTTCGCGTGGATGTCGGATATAATCGCGTAGCGCATAAATTGAGTGTCACCTTATACCGATGCGGTCAGTTCCGCGCGTTCCTTTTTTACCACCACCGATAATCGAACATTTCCAATCATTGGAAAAATGCGGGAGCGCAACTTCCAATCATTGGAAAAATCGGATTCCTGTTTTCGTTTCGCGCTCCTATTTTTCGGGCTGACCGATGAGGTTGATTTCGCGATAGACGTTGAAGCCGAGCGGGCCGTCTTCGAATTCAAGGCGCACGGCGACGACGCCAGCGGCCTTCAGCGGCACGCGCAGTTCGGAGATGCCACCGTCGCACGGTTTCTGGCCGGTGGCGAGCTTCACGAATTTTTCGGGCGCGGCGGCGTAGGCGACGAGGACGTTGTAGCGCTGGCTCGCGCGTGAGTCGTTGTGGCCGGAGAAGGTTCGCAGTTCGGTGAGGTCGCACGGCTGCTTGAACTGGAAGACGAGCCAGTCGCCTTTGGCATAACCGCGAAAGGTTTTGCCGTCGTCCGCGCTCCCGGTGCCGCCGGAGCCGTTGAGCACCGTGCCGTTGAGCAGCACCGCCGTGCTGCCGCCGCCACCGGTATGCGAGCAGTGATCTTCCACACGCGCCAGGCAGGTGTGCAGCAGATCGTCCTTCACCACGTCGGCATCAAGCTTGGCGTCGGCCTTCGTGGGTTTCGCTTTCGCAGGTTCCACGACTTCGGGTTCCACCACGAGGGCTTGCGCGATGCGCTTGTAGATGCTGGAGAAACTATGCTGGCCGGCCTTCACGTGCTCGGTCTTCGACGGCAGAATCACGTCGGCCTCGGTGCCTTCGGGGATCGTCACATCGAGCGCGAGTTTGTCGTCGCTCCATTTCCACGACACGGCCACGTCGCCGTGCGGCGTGGGCACAGAGCCGCGCGCCCACGCGAGGTCGCAGATCGCCGGACGGATCGCGAGCGTCTTGAAGCCCGGCGCGGTCGGCGTCACGCCGAGCACGCGCGCGGACATCTGCACGAGCGGTGTCGAGCACCAGCCGTGGCTCAAGTCGCC
>CAIVKH010000107.1 GCA_903906425.1 uncultured bacterium | reverse complement strand
TTGCCGCTCGGACGCGCGCGGATCGCCATCCGCGCCTGCTGCCGTTTGAACATCTCGGGGTCCGGGTCGTAGAAATGGTAATCGAGGAAATCGCAATAGGGCTCCACGTAGGGCCAGTAACCTTCCCACGCGAAATGGCAGGCCGGTGCGGAGAGGCGCAGGCCGGCGGCGACGCGTTTGTCGGCGAGCTTCGTACGCGTGTCCTCTATCGCCAGCCGCGCCATGCGCGCCAGCACGCCGGTCAACTGGACGAGCTTCTTGTTTCGGTCATCCGGCTCGTTGAGCATCATGAAATGCGTCACGCCATTGCGGCTCGCGTAGCGATAGATGTTCGCAAAAAAATATTCATACGCCGCCGCCGCCGCGTCCCAGTTCACCGCCGCATCCGGTGCCTGGACGAAGTCGCCAAACGTTTTCAACAGCGAGCGCGGATAATACTGCGGCGTGTAGGCCATCGAGACGATCGGCGCGACGCCGCATTCGGCCGCCTTGCGAATTTCGTCATCGGGCACGCCGAGCCACGGAATGTTCTGGTCGAAGAGATAATTCTGCCACGGCACATTTTTCTCCGGGTCGGCCAGCAGCCGCGTGCGGAAAGTCTCGAAGTCCTGTTGGGTGGCGATGTCCTTGTGAAGCTCCCCCTTGGCCGCGGGCGCACGCAGGTCTCTATCGGGATGAATCACCCGCGCCATCTTCGCGCCGGAGTCCGCCAGCCAATCCCAGAGATTGCTGCGGTCGGCTTCTTCCGCGACTTCCAGACAAACGCCGAGATACTTCGGCGTCTTGCCCACGGGCCGCGGGTCGAGCAGAAAGCTGCCCTTGATTTCTTCCGCCGAATCGGCCGCGTTGAGATTGAGCGCAGCCAGAAACGCCAGCACCGCAGTTGCGCCAAATGATCTGATTCTGTTCATGCTGATTTCCTTGTTTGCGACGATGCGCGGTCATTTCCAATCATTGGAATTCATGCTGACACAATTTTCCAACCGCTGGAAATTCATAGGCGCGAACCGGGTTCGAAGCTGGAAAACCTGCTGCTGTTGATCATCGTCAGTCATTCGCGGTGATAATAAGCCAGCGAGCAAAAACCTTAGCAACGCACCATCGCGCCGCGAGCCTGCCTCTTCGTTCGTAGTGACGCCGTGAGGCGTTTCTTGGTGGCCCGCGCGCTCCGCGCGCGGGCTTGGCGACGGCGTGACCCCACGCCGTTCCGCCTCTGCGATCTCTGCGTTCTCCGCAACCAGAACCACGGCCGTCTTTGTGGCTTCGATCTTCGTCTCACCGAAACGCCGAATCCCGCCACCCGCACGACCGAAAAAGTCACCGACTTTAACATCAAAGTCGCCAACTTTTGTCATCTCCGCACCCGAACCCTGCCATCCGACACCCCGAGAAAGGGCCGTTTCACCCACCGGAAGCGGCTTCTCTACAACTTTGTAGTTCAACTCGGTCGCGAGAACATCCGAGTCACCGAAAAGAATGTAAAAGTCGGTCACTTCCTCGTTCAAGTCAGAAACTTGTACGGCTGTTTTGCCATGTATTTGAACACTTTGCGCATAATCAGCAGCGCGCTTGACCCGTTCTGATTTCCATGATAAAAAACTTGAAAAAGCGTTCCGGGACATTTCCGCCCCGGAACCCAACGGAGAAACGAAAATGGCAAGAGTCACAGTTCGTGTAGATATTCCCTCCGGAAGTCCGGAGGAAATGATGAAACTTGGAAACAAGGTCATCGAAACCGATGCAGCCGCACCGGCCGACAGCAAGCTCGATCCCGCAAAGATCAGCGCGCTCAAACAGGACATGAAGGACGCTGCCAAGCAGCACGCCGACATGCTGAAATATGCCGGCCTCGCTCAGGCCGCGCGCGTCGCCCGCGACACCGCCCTCGGCACCGCCGACGGCCAGACCGTGAACACCAAGGGAACGGGATTGAACATCATCACCAACTTCCGTGACCGTCTGTTGCTGGACAACGAAGACAATCCCGAAGTCCTCACCACCTACGGCTTCAACGTCATCGTCGGCTCCGCAAAAGCCCCGACCAAAGCCGCAGCGAAGCAAGCCGCCAAGTAAACCGGCCGCCGCGCTCTGCGTGCGCAACCGTGCGTTCAAAGATCGCTGCTGCACGCGCCCCGATGCAAATCGGGGCGCTTCTTTTTTTGGGTGGTCCGAGCGCTGCATGCACGGGAACTTCGCGACCGAATCAAATTTCAACACTTGACGAAATAACGCGAGAAGCGTCGGATGCGAGCGAATCAGAGAGTGTTCGGAAAACAATATGTAACGAAAACAGAAAACAGATTTTTGCGTTCACACGCAGATCGCTTCAACTGAAAACCGCGAATTTTTATTTGGGAAGTGAGATGCATCGGAACGCGCCCAGCCGGGCGCGGCTCCTTTGTTTCTCATGCTTCCCAAAGGGCGCTTCGCGGTGCCTCAGTTGAGGCGTGAGGCGAACATCGGATGTCCGCGCCTCTTTTCTTGCGGGTGAGATTTCTGAAGGAGAAAATATGAAAATGTCGAGACGTTGGAATTCTCTTGTAATGCAGTTCGGCGCAGTTCTGCTGCCTTGCTTTCTTGAGTGTGCCGCGACAGGGCAAACATTGCTCAATGATGTGAATCTGTGGAACTTCAACGACGGTTCCGGTACGGGGCAGTACAACTACACAAACACAGTGCCGGGGCTGTTTGAATCAAGAACAAACGGAATCTGGACGCGGTCGAGCATGTATAGAGGTGGCGGCATATTAATTTCAAAATCTGCATATCCCCTAGCCGGGACAACTTTGACTTTCACATGGAGCGGCAGCGGCGGATCAAGTTTCTCTGATATAGGAATGGGTGCGATAACTGCCCAATGGACTACAGATGCTAGTAATGTGACATATCGCTGCGCATGGGCGTCCTATGGAAATTCATGGAATGGAACTTGGGTTGCCTATGTAAATCATACCTATACAACTGTAATCACATTCTCGATGAATTCTTATCAAAGCGTATCAACTGATCTTCAAACGGCAACTGTGGTCGAAAACAGGACGGGCTCGTTCGATTTTTCTGTGCCTAGAAGGATTATCTTTTATTCAGGCGATACATATGACAACTCAAACGGATTCCTCTTGATGCAAGACGCGCGAATTGCGGGTCTCGGCCCGCCAGCGGCTCTGGCTCTTTCGGCAGCGGCCTCATCAGACCCAACGCGGCTTGGTGTCATCAATGTCAGCTACCTTTTGAACGTGACCAATACTTCTGCGGCCACTGTTGCGCTGGCACTCTCCAGCAATGGCGGGGCGTCTTGGTTTTCGGCAGATGCCGGCAGTTTGTCCGGTGACTACGGCGCGGGGATAGTGTCAGGCAACCATGCGATAATATGGAACGCGGGGCTACAGTTGCCGGCCAATACCTATAACAACAACTTCCGCGTGCGACTCGTGGCGACAGCGGGCGGAGTGACTGTCACGAATATTCCAGCCCCGTTCACGGTTGACCTGCGGGGCGCGCAAGGAGGGCTGACTGTGGCGGGCAAGGTTCTGGATGCAACCACGCGACAGCCTGTCAGCGGGGTTGGCATCGGTCTTGCCGGCCAGAATGCGACCACACTCGCGGATGGCAGTTACTCGCTGACGGATGTTGCGCTGAACATCGGGAACACGCTGACCGCCGGCAAAGCGGGCTTTGCGACACACCAACAGACCCTCGCGGCTCCAGCAGGCGCATCACGGGTGACGGTCCCGGACATTTGCCTGCAAGCGGCATCCGGCAACAAGCCGGTGATTACGGGCGTTCAGGCGAAGTATGACGGACTTTTCCTGTCCGGGGCTTCGATTGCCAACGAATACACAGCTTCGGTGGACTGGCGCGGGCAGACACCGAGCAAGGTTCATTTCTATTGGGGCCGGTCGCCACGCCAGCACATGGTCGTAAATACAACTTCGGGAAAGGCCACAGCTCACATCGACATGGCACAAGGTTTCTCTGGAAGTTACACACTTGGCGATAACACCGTGGCTGTGCAAGCAGAAGACGACGGCGCGCAACTGTCAGATCCATTGACACGGAATGTAGCGGTTATTCCAATGCCAACATTCCTCGCCCATGCCAACTCGACGGCGGCGTTCTTGCCCAGTTCGTCTGGCAATGATCCCGCACTGTCCTTTGCGTTGTCCATCCCGGATGGAGGCGAATCATTGTCATCCCTGCCAATCCCCTACCTACAGGCATTCGGACTTAATTTGGCCTTTATCACGGAACTCAAATACAAACTTGCAAGCGGCGAGTGGGAATTCCGCGGCGGTGGCAAGGTTCCGAAACTCCACTTTGGGAGTTGGGGGGGTGATTTTCAGGCAACGATAAAGGGAGAGGGTGTTGCTTCTTTAACGCACGGTCTGGACGTGCGGCGCATTGGTGTGGACTTACGCTTAGACGGTGAATACCCGCTTCTCGTTGTGTACATCTTTGATCTCGTTCCGGGCGGACAGGTACTGCATGTCGCCGATGCACTCGTCATCGTAGGCGTGGACCCCAACAGCATCCAAAGGCTCTCGGTTGATTTCCTCGCGAAGTTGCAGCTTGAATGCATGTACAATTTGCAACAATCGGGATGGGATCCTTTATTACTGACTCCGAAGCTCGGACTGAAAGCTTGTTACAGCCCCGATGTGTATGTCGCGAAATTGGAGATGGCTTTGAGTGGCACAGTCAACTTCCCATTCGAACTGGCAATGCCACCAGTTTTTCAAGACGCGACCGGAGAAGTCCTATTCAGCATCAAAGCATTCGTTTTTGGGTTCAAGAGATTTGAGGGGAAATATATCCTATACAACGGACCAATTCCGCACGTCTTGGGTAATGCAATTGGCCCCGATGCCCCGCTGTCGCAAAGTGCCTTGGGCGACGGGTGGATGGTCCTTCCGGTAAAGACGAAAGACTCCGGCCCGCTTCAGCGTGACGAGTTGAGACGCGGGTCAGAAGGTTTTGCCGTTACGTCCGCCGGGGCAAAGTCGAAGTCACTCCTATCTGCAAGTGCGGTGGCATTATCTCCGCTCGATGCATTTAGACTGATGAAACAACCCGTGGCGAACAACGGTGGTCTTGCCACGCTTAGCATGGGTGGAATGAAGCCCCCGCAACTGGCGCAGGCCGATCTGCCAATCATCACAAATACTTTTCCTTATTCCGAACCGGCACTGGCAGGGCGCGGACAGGAATTGATGCTGCTTTGGGTCGCGGATAATGGAAACTCCAACAATCTCCAATACGCCGATATTCACTGGTCTCGATTCGACGGCATCAACTGGAGCGCGCCAACATCCATCACGGCGGATACACGGGCGGACTTCGCGCCAAAGGTGGCTTATGATGGAAATGGCGACGCGATGGCGGTCTGGCAGAAGGTGACGAACCCAGACTTTACGAATGCAACGCTTAGCGCGATGGCGGCAGAAATGGAAATTGTCTGGTCGCGATGGGACCGAATCGCGGGCACATGGTCCGAGCCAGCCGCGTTGACCACAAACATCGACTATGACGGCTCGCCCCTGTTGGCGGGGCCATTGACAAACGGCGATTTGCTTGTGACCTGGACGAAGAATGAAGCCAATCTGCTTATGGGAACGGGCACGGTTGGCGCGATAGAAAACGACGCCGTTCTTTGCTCTCGCTGGAGCACGGCGGATCACTCTTGGAGCACTCCAGAAATTGTCGTCAGCAACCTCGCCTATCGGCTGTCGCAGAGTTTCGCAGGCGTCAGCAATCGGGCCGTGTATGCGTGGACGACGGATATAGACGGGATACTGACGAATGGTACGGATCAAGAAATTTACTACCGCTTTTGGATGGATGGCACTTGGGGCGCAGCCTCAAGACTTACAAGCGACACCAATATCGATAAGAACGTCCGGGTGGCGGTCTCGCCGACGGTGGCGACGAATCAAAACACCGTGGCGTCGGAAGGTTTTGAGACGGGTGATTTCTCGCGCTGGCCTTGGACATTCCAAGGAAATGCCGCGTGGACTGTGCAAGTCTCGACGGTTCAGTCCGGCACCTATGCGGCGGCTTCTGGCGGGATAACTCATAACCAGTCCAGCATCATGAAGGTAGTCGTTTCGTGCCCGACCGGTACTGTGTCCTTCGGATATAAGGTCAGTTCGGAAAGTAATTACGACTATCTTCGGTTTTACATTGATGGAACTCAGAAAGTGGCGTGGAGCGGAACTGTCGGCTGGAGCATGGCCAGTTACCCAATCTCAGCCGGACAACACACGCTTCAATGGTCCTATACGAAGGATGGTTCTGTCAGTTCAGGGAGCGATAAGGCCTGGGTTGACTCGATTTCACTTCCGGGTGGTGTGCCGCGAGGAGTTTACCTTATCTGGCAGCGCGGGCCGGACCTTGTCTTCGATAAGGACTTTGCAAATGATCCTCATGTCGCCCGATCCGGTTCCACCTCGGCAGGCTTTGCCGATTACGCGATGACGTACGGGCCGCAAGGGAACATGGTGCTGCTCTGGCAGGAAGTTACAACCAACGGCTCGGATGCCCATTATTCGGTATATGATCCAACTTCCACCACATGGAGCAAGGACGCCACCTTGTTCAACGATTCCCCGCTGGAACGGTCTTTCTCGCCAGTATGGGACGACGCGGGCCAGTTGAACTTTGCCTACAACAAGGTTGAGATCATCATGACCAACGAAACCGTTGACATCGAAGGGGGCGGCTCGGTCACGGTGTCGAATGTCTTGCAACAGGGCCGCGTGGATGTTGCCGTCGCGGTGCGGCGACTCATTACGGATGTGGCTATTCTGCCGGGTGGCTTCACCGTTCAAGGGGCGAACTATCTGCCCGGTGACGCGGTCACGCTTTCGGCCATGCTGGGCAACGTTGGAGATGTTGCGGTGAGCAACGCCGCCATTTCGTTCTATGACGGCGATCCGGCGGCGGGTGGAACATTGATCACGAACCTCACATGGGCGGGTTGGTTGGAGGGCGCGGCAACAAACGCGGTTATCTCCACGTTGTGGATTGTGCCGGAGCCGGCCACAAACAGGACCCTTTACGCGGTGGCGAATCCGGGACATGCGTTCTCAGAATTCACCGAGAATAATAATACGCAGGCCGTCAGTATCGGCGGCGCAGACTTGTCGGTTGCGTTGATCTCGGCAACCGCCGAAACCAGCGGTTCGATACGAGTTATTGTGCAAGTCCAAAACATCAGCGCGCCAGACGCCACAAACACGACCTTGGCAATCAGGCGGCAAGGACAAGGCGGCGCAGCCTTGGCAACGGTTGAGGTGCCTGCCCTTGCGCCGGGTCGTTTGGCGCAAGTGGCGCTCGACTTGCCGAATGGCACGCAGCCGGAAGGCGAAGCGCTTTATACCCTACAGGCGGATGACGCGATGGTGGTCGCGGACATCAACACGAACAATAACACGACAAGTTTCGCTGTGAACCTGTGGCTGGACTCCGATGGCGACGGAATCCCGAACTCGTGGATGACTAACTATTTTGGGCACGCGACGGGTCAGGAGGCTGACAGTTCAAGGGCTTTGGATGACGCCGATGGCGATGGCATGAGCAACTATGCCGAATGGAGGGCAGGGACTGATCCTCACGATCCTGCATCCTTCTTGGTCGTGCAGGATTTCACTCCCTTGGGGACTAACTCTCCGACTGGTGGCTTCCTTTTGACTTGGGGTTCGATCTCCAACAAGTTCTACACGGTCAACCGGGCGACTGACCTGATAAATGGTGTTGGGTTCGCTCCGATTCAACAGCACATCTTGGCAACGCCACCGCTCAATACCTATCAAGACTCAAGTGGCGGAACAAACTCGACACCGTTCTTTTACAGGATTGAGGCCGAATAGACCCAGCGATCAAAGCGCAGACGTGTCTGCGCACTCCCAGAGGCCGCGACGGAGTCGCGGCCCTGCCAAGAAGCGCGCAAGGGACTGCGCGCTCCACCTGACGGCGGGACGCCGTCATTCCATAGTTTTTGCTCGGCAGTGCTCGCAACATAATTTCCCAATCATTGGAAATTGTGCAGCCGCCTTTTTCCAATGATTGGAACTCTTCGTTTTGGGGGAGAACTGAATTAGATTGTTAGCTGCCATTTTCATCACTCGCCTTGCTTGAGCAGGAATTCGTATTTGCCGGACGTGAGTTCGAGTGAAATGTCCGAGGCTTTGCTCGATCCGGCATTCACGCCGCTTACGCCTTGCTGGAAACGACCGTCCTTCCATGCCGGCACGCCAGATTCCAAGAGGACGGGATGCTGCACGCCGCCGGTGGGGACTTTGAATTCAGCGGAGGCGTTCGGCGGAATCTCCAGGGAGAATTGGAGACCCTCGGGAACCACTTTCCAACCGCTGTGATAACGACCGACCGGCGAATCGTAATCCAAATCGGCAAATTGCAGCAGCGCAGGCGCTGTGTGGGGCGCGATTACGGCGTGGCGGAATCCGGGGCCTTCGCCAAGGACTCCGTCCACGTGCAAGCCCGCGACGTAGCGCGCCATCCATCCGAGCGGGGTGGCGAACATTTTGTGATTCAGCGAGCGGGCGTTTTTGTCACTGAAGCTTTCCCACAGGGACGTGGCGCCCTCGCGAATCATATTCCCAAGGCTCGGGCCGTCATCCTTGAGATG
>CAIVKH010000106.1 GCA_903906425.1 uncultured bacterium | reverse complement strand
TTTCGGTATTTAGACCATACCAACCGATCGAATAAAGCACGATGTCTGCGTGCAGCTTTGCAAGTTCAGTCGCAAGCACATGAACGTCGTAACAGATCATAAGACCAAGGCGGCCATATTCACTATCAACGACCTGCACGGGAAGCTCACCTGCGGTAGCCCATGTTCCGTCGCCGGGCGGCCAGAGATTTTTCTTCCGATGATGAGCCACGATTTCCCCGCGATGATTCAACAAGATTTGCGCATTGTAGAAATGTCCATCGCTGTCTTCCACGAGGCTGACAATAAGATACACAGCCCGATTACTGGCAATCCTCGAGAATTCATGCGTTGAAGGCCCCGGAACCGGCTCAGCAAACTTGCCCACATAAAGCGGATTTGTGGCTACACATGACCATACGTCGTCGCGAGCTGGATTCATATATCCCGTAACCGCGCACTCGGGCATGACAATGATCTTCGCCCCGTTGCTTGCCGCTTCGCTGACAAGAGCTAAAAGAAGAGCGCGGTTTGACTCCACGCAACCCATGTGCGTGTAGCACTGGATAGCTGCGACTTTTATTGCGCCATTTGATTGAGCAAAACATGAGAATGGAAGCAAGGCCAAGATAAGAAATCTGCTGAATCTATTCATGAGCATTTACGTTGCGATTTTGCCGTTGTCTTCAATGCGATAAGCTCCGGTGGATTGTCGGTTTCACGGTTTTGTTATTGAACGAGCCTGAGGTTTCTATCGATGAACGCCGAGGCTGCGTCGTAGGCAGGACCGATGGGCCACGTGTGGGCACTGAGTTGAGCAGTCTCGACGACAACTCCGTGGGCGCGGGCCTTGGCAAGCGTGTTGCTCGTCGCTTGCCGCGTGTCCGTCCGATGGTCGGCGTAGAGAAAGAACGGTGAGATGTTCTTCGTCGGTTCGTTGTCCCACGGCATCAACTTGTCATTGCCCAGTTCCGAGTTTGCAACCCCTGCACCAAGAATCGCACAAGCGATTTCTGTGGACAGGTTCGAAAAGGGCGACGGGATAGTTATGTCCTTTTCACTCAGGTTCATTTTATTCCAGTCAGCTTTTGCATGGAGAAAGGGCGCTACGCTGCAAAGCTTGTTGATGAGCATGCCGGGGATTTGGGTGCCTTTGCTGTGTCCGAAACAGCAAATCCTCTGCACGTCGAGATGATACCAGGCCGCATTCCCTTTCAGGTGGCGGATAAAGTTGACGGCGAACTGGTCGCCATAATAACCGTACCCTTTGGGATAGCCGCCGACCGGATCGTTGAAGTACTGCTGGTGAACAATCGCCAGATTCTTGAATGCAAACGCCATCACCAAATACGTGGTCTCCCGCGGGTAATAATCTTCGCGCCCTTTCTCATTCGACCCATAGTTCGTCAGCACCCCGACGTCCGGTCCGTACACCGGGTGAATGATGTCATACGTATTCACGATGTCGGCATCCGCTTCCCGGAACGGTTTGCCGAGCTGCCGGGCAATTTCTTTTCGAAAAGGTTCCGGGATATCGCCGTACCGGAACCAGGTCACGTCCCGCTCCACGGTAAAACCCGACATCAACGTAAAATAATCATTCGCATACGTCTCGGTCCCGCTCGTTGCCGGCGGACGATTGCCGGCAGCGCGACGCAAAACTCCATCCGCCGCCTCCCTTGCATCGGCCGTGAGTTGAACGACGTATTTCTCAAGCTCCAGCCCCTTGAGTTGCTTGTCCTTGAAATCCGCGACAATGACCGTGAACTTTCTCTTGATCAGATCTTCCAGTATCGCCTTGTGCTTCTCCGGCGTGAGCACCAGTTGCTTCCGCCCGGTATTGATCGCGTAAATAACGGCATTGCTCTTGGGTCCATTTCCGAAATACACATCAAACTTCACCCCATTTTTCGTCATGGAGCGATGCCCATCACTGACAACGGCGATAGGAGGTATCTCACCGCAAGTAAAATCTGGGATCACGTTGGACGAATTGTAACCGGACTCACCCGCCGCAACCGGCCCAATCATCAGCCCTAGCGACACAAGACCCAAAGATGCCATACTTACAATTCTCAACATGTCCGTCACTCACAACGGCTACATGATCTCTTCCAAAAGCCCGGCTGACTTCATGCCTTCGTTTTCGGTGTCCAGCACGTAGGCATCCAGCCCCCAAGGATGAGGTAGCTTGGCCGTGGCGTCTATGCCGGCCAATAGATAGAAGCTTCCCAGCAGGTCCGCCGGATAGACGGGTCTTTCTTTGACGTTCTCGCCCTTGTCATCGGACGAGCCGACGACTTTGCCGCCTTTGAAGCCACCGCCGGCGACCAGCACGGTAAAGACATTGCCGTAGTGATGACGGCCGCCATTCCAAGGCGGCTCCCATGAAATCTTCGGCGTCCGGCCAAACTCGCCGGTACACCAAACCAGCGTGGAATCAAGCAAGCCGCGTTCTTTCAGATCGGCGAGGAGCATTGCCAGCCCCTGATCCAGGCTGACGCATTGGTTTCGCATGGTGGAGAAATGGTTGGAGTGCGTGTCCCAGCCGCCGGGGAAGCTGATCGTTATGTAGGGCACGCCCGCCTCAACCATCCGCCGCGCCGCCAGACATTCCTGCCCGAACGTGTGGCGGCCGTAACGATCCCGGAGCTCCGTAGGTTCATTGTCGAGATTGAAAACTTCTTTCCCGCTGCCCAGGATCAACCCGTAAGCTTTCTGCCTGGCCGCCTCCGCGTCAGCCATCTCCGGGGCATCCGCAACACCGTAGCCCATGACATTGCTCTTGTCCGCCAGTTCACGCCGCGCCTTTTGCCGCGCGTCGTCAATTCCCCTATTGACGATTCCCTGCACCTCGAAGCGGCCTGCGTTTGGATCGCCGCCCGTCGCGAAAGGCTTGTACGCGGGGCCAAGGAAACCTTCCTCGGAAAAACGCCCGGCCGCCTCCAGCATCACGACATAAGGCGGAATAAGTCCCTTGTACTGCTCCTTCTTGAAGAACGTGAAGATCGCGCCCACGCTCGGATAAGCCAGCCGCCCGCCCGGCAGGTGACCGGTTTGCATCAGATAGGCCGCCGTCTCGTGGCCGTTATTGCCATGCGTCATACTGCGGATCAAAGAGTACTTGTCCGCCTGCTGGGCCAGTTTGGGGAACAGGGAGGTAAGCTGGATTCCATCCACATTCGTCGGGATAACTTTGTCGAAGTCGCCCATGTAATCATAACCCGAGCCCTGCTTCGGATCCCACGTATCGTTGTGCGACATGCCGCCCCACAAGAAGACCTGGATGACCGATTTGATCTGGACTTTCTTGTCCTTGGCCTTGGCTTTGGCCGCTGTATCCCGGGCCTTTTTATCTTCAGCGGCTTTCTGCTGCGCCGCCTTGTCAGGTTCAGCGGCAAAGACATTCGCGCCGCCCGCCGCGATAACGCCCGCCGCGCCCAAAGCCACGCGTCGCATAGCATCGCGCCGAGTCACAGAATCTTGGTTTTCTTGATTATGGTTTGTCTTCATGGCTTTCGTACTCCTCAAATATCATTTCAAAAATAAATCTACCCCATTTCCAATCATTGGATACTTGCGTAATCCTTTTTTCCAATTGATGGAAGTCTAGTATTCGGGCGGCTCGTCCTCCGAAATGGTGACTGAGACCCCGCCTTCGTTCTTCTCCGCGAGCACGGAGGATGCAACTTGCGGCGGGGTAATTTTCCGACCGAACATTTCGTCGGGCAGCACGTTTATGCAGAGCTGTGCCGAACCGGTGCTGGCGGCAAGATATGCCGGTTTCAACGGATCGAGTTCGGCATGAAGTTTGATATTGCCGATGGTGAACTGGCCCGTGCCGCCATCGACCAGCGGGGCAATCTTTTCGCCGGGAGTTGCAATCTGGAGGATGGTGAGAAATCTCATGCCTTTCGATTTGGTCTTGGATTCGTAGATGATGTGAAATTGCGGAGGCATGGCTTTGTATTTCTTTTTGATGTCAACGGGCGGCGACCAAAACTGGTCAGTCACACTGGAGTTGAGCGGTTGCGAACCGGTCACAAATCCTGACGCGAAGTTCTTTTCGGTGGCCAATCCGAGCAGTCCGCGCGAATCGAGTTCCGGTTTTTTCATCGTGTGCAAAAGCATCGTCCAGTCTGATGCGACTTCGGATTCGAGTACGTCGTAAATGACAACGGTGTCCGGGCGGATGAGCAGCAGGTGTCGCTCGAAGAGTTCCAGCTTGCTGTCGCCGTAGCCGTTCTCGCGCGTCGGCTTGATTTTGGATTCCTTGAGCATGTCGAGAAACTGCTGATCCACCGTCGGGCGATAGGCCATCGTTGCATCGCCGCAGACGTACGCGATTTGTTCGCCGCTGATGAAGCGTTTGATCCAGCCGTAGCCTTCATGGCCGAATGCCTGGCCGCAGCCGTTGACGAGAATCGAGTTGTGCGCGCGGGTGTGCCGGTAGGAAGACATCGAGTGCGCGTCGCCAAAGGTGGTGTAGTAGCCCGTGGAGTAGAACAGCGGTTCGCCGCGACGCGAGAGGTTGAACGAATTTTGGTTTGCGTGCATGTGACCTTTTGCGCCGAAGGGGGACGAGCGGAAATAGACGGCCGTGTCGCGAGAGCTGTCGAGCACATCGGTGTGGAACGCGGCCAGGCCAACGCCGCGAAACATCCGCGTTTGCGGCAGGTTTGCCGGGCGCGAGATGCGCGATGGATCGAAGGCGATGTTATTGACGATTTGATACCACGGTTCCGCGGCGACGCCCTCGCCCCAATCTTCTGTTTCAGACTTCGCGTTGGCGAGCGCGGCGGCGCGATAGAGCGCCTTCGGATCGTTGTTCTCTTCGCCGACGACAAGCATCATCGCCTGTCCAATATTGCCGTTGCCGACGCGGTCGTGCATGTCGCCGAAGCCGTCCATGCGGCCGTTGATCGGCGCGCAGTAGATGAAGTAGTCCGGCAACGATTGATACCACTCCTTCTTGAACACATCCACGTGCCCGACTTTTTTGAGCAGCAGCGCCATGTCAACGACGGCGGATTTGTTCACGCCGAAGTAGCCGAGTCCTTCCGCCCAGCCGCCGTCGGGCGTGGCGAGATTCGGAAACCGCGCCAGAAAAAGTTCGTAGGTGTATTCCAGCATCTCGCGGCTCGATTCGAGTTCGCCGATCGTCGCGAGCGCCGCCGTGAAATTGCCCGACAACTCCACCTGCCAGAAATGATTCTCTACCTGCCGGCCTTCGATATTGCCAGGCCACGCTGAAAGACCGTGTCGTATTTGTTTGTCCATCACGGCCAACATGCGCGAGCAGGTTCCCGCCGACAGTTCGTCGTGAAGCGCATCGAACGTTGTCGCCAGCGTCGTCAGCACTTGCGAGCCGAGCAGATCATCGGTCGGCCATTTCAAGACGACATCCAGACGCTTGAGCGCCGCGTCGCGCAGCCCCGTGTCGCCTGACAGGACGTAGCCATCAACCAGGCTGTCGAGAAACTTCACCTCGCGTCCGGCTTTGCGTTCCAACGCACGACCGCGTGCGGGATCGCTGTCTCTCACCGGGCCGTCATAGATTTCTGCAGTGGCGGCTTTGCGGCCCTGGGCAATGACATTCTTTGCGAGCGGATGCTTCGCGGCTGATGCGCGCACTTCGGCGAGTGTGTGGCCTTGCGTGATGACGCGAGGATGTGCTTTCGGCAGACCCGCGAGGAACTTCGCAAAAGCCGGCGTCTCGAAAACCGGGGTGTTCGTTGCGATTTGAAAGGTGTACGGACCCTTGACCTCGCGTTTCGTTCCATCCTGAATTTCATAACGCCAGTGCCACGTTCCGGGCGCAAGCTTCGCATGTGGATTAAAGAAACACGCGCGCTGCACACCACCGTTGATCGTCTTTTCCTCGGGGAACGAAGTGTTTTCTGACAGTTCGACGCGATAGCGGACATCACGTCCTTTCCAATGCTTTTCTGACGCCCACTGCAAGCTCGGCGGATTCACCAGCGCCACGGAACCGTCGGCTGGCGCAGGTGACTTGCGCCATTCTTCGTACAACGTGGAAGGCAGTTCCGCCGCACGCGCGAAAAGGCATGAGAGAAAAATCAGAAAATGTATTCGCAGCATCATGGTTTCAGCACCCCCATCGGTTCGTCTGGAATCGCGCCGGCGCGAAAACGTTTCTCCGTTTGCTCGGGATCTTCGCCGAGTTCCTTCGCGAGCGCTGCGTGCATTTCGCCGAGGCGCGTTTGCTCTTTTGGATCGCCTGCAAGATTGCGCAGCTCCTTTGGGTCGGAACGCAGATTGTAGAGTTCGCGTTCGGGGCCATGCGTTTCGTCGGCGCGCGAGTGATAGACATATTTCCAGTCGCCCTGCCTGATCATCGCGATGCCGGAAGAAATATAACCCGAATAATATTCGCTCACGGCAAGGTCACGCCACGTGAAGGACGAGTCATCCAGCCATGAAACGAACGAATGACCGTTCCAATCCGACGGAGTCTTCGCGCCCGCCAGTTGCGCGATGGTCTGGACCAGATCAACCGAGCCGCACGCGCCCGCACGCGACTGGCCGCCTTTCCATCGCGCGGGCCAACTGACGATCAACGGCACGCGCGCTGCCGTATCAAACATGCAATTCTTCCACCACAGCCCGTGCTCGCCCATGTTCTCGCCGTGATCCGCCGTATAAATCACAACCGTGTTCGTCGCGAACGGCGACGCCTTCAGCGCGGCTAGCACTGCGCCGATCTGATGATCCGTCCACTCAACGCGCGCATAGTACGCCTCGCGCGCCAGCTTCACCGTCTCCGGCGGCACGCGCTCCAGCTTGCGATCATTGCGGACGTGTTTGTAGTTCAGCGGCAGCGAATCGAGATAGCCTGCGGGAATCTCCGGCGGCGGAAGCTTGTCCTTGAAGTGCGCGAGATACTCCGGTGGCGCGACCAACGGGTAATGCGGAGCAATGAAACCCAACACCAGAAAGAACGGCTTCGCGTCCGGTTTTCGCTCGCGTAGAAACTTGAGCGCATCGTCGCGGCGCTTCACATCCACAAACGAATCCATGTTCTTGTCTTCACCAAGCGGCGTGAACTCCTCGCCGATCTTGTTCCCGTTGTCAGGAAACTCATTCGCCGGCAAACGCGTTCGCGGTTTCAGTTTCGGTTTCTTCTCCGCGTCCGCATCGTCGCCCTTCTCGCCCTTGCTGCCTTTCCCCTTGTCGAGAATCGTGAAGCCGTAATCGCGCCCACCTCTGTAGTGCATCTTCCCAATCAGAAACGAATCATATCCTGCCGATGCCAACACGCGCGGCAACGTCGGCCAGTTGTTCGGCACGCCCACGGTGTTGCCCCACACATTGTGATGCGAGACGTACTTGCCCGTGGTGATGCTCTGCCGCGACGGGATGCAAATCGGCGACGCGCAATAGTGCGCATCGAACAAGATTCCGCGCGCCGCCAGCGCGTCGAGATGGGGCGTGCGTGCAAGCTTGTCCCCCGCGCAACCCATGACCGCCGCGTTGTGCTCATCGGTGATGATGACGAGGATGTTGGGCTTCGCCGCGTCCTTGGCTCGGACCGCAGTCACCGGCGTGAGCAGCAGGGCCACGATGAGTGCGAGGGTGTGTGCTTGCTTCATGGCCGGCTCCTTCCGCGCGCGATGTCCGCCTTCAGTTCCGCGAAAAGTTCCTTCGCTTTGTCGGGCTCCTGCGCAAAGAGATTCGTGGCCTCGCCGGGATCGGTGTGGAGGTTGTAGAGCTGAAACTTTTCGGTCGGGCCTTTGCCGGTGGTAGCGACGATGCGATCGGGCGTGATGGTGCCATCTTTCACCGCATAGACCCTTCCGGGCAGGATCAGTTTCCAAGCGCCTTCCCGGATGGCGAGCGTGTAGGAGCCGTAGTTCACATGCACCATGACGGTGCGGATGGGCGACGCGGGTTTCTCACCGCGCAGCAGCGGTGAGATGTCGAAGCTGTCTTCGCCGGCATCGTTCGGAAGTTTCTCACCAAGCAGCGAAGCGAGCGTCGCCATGATGTCGGTGAAACAAATCAACTCGCCGCAGATGCTGCCTGCTTTGATCTTGCCCGGCCAGCTCGCGATGAACGGCATGTGATGGCCGGCCTCGGTGAGATCGCCTTTCATGCCTTTCCACGGACCGGCGGCACGGTGGCCGAAGTTCTCGATGTCCTGCGGATACCAGACGGGGCCGTTGTCGCTGGAGAAAAAGATCAGCGTGTTGTCCTTCAGCTTCAGCTTCTCCAAAGTCGCCATCACCTGGCCGATCATGGCGTCCACGTTCATGACATAGTCGCCGTATTGACCCGCGCCGCTCTTACCTTTGAACGCGTTCGCTGTCGCCCAAGGTGCATGAGGCGCGGGAATCGCGTAATAGAGAAAGAAAGGTTGGCTGCCATCGCGAGCCGCATGTTTCGCGAGCCAGTCATCCGCCTTGCCTGCGATGGTGGAAAGGTAGCCCTCGAACTTCCACCCCGGCGCCGCAAAGCCTTTGCGCCAATGCGCGCCTTGCGTTTCGGGATTGGTCACGCCTTCGCCGGGATGATCCTCGATGGTCTCCGTCGGCGCGACGACGAAGCGCTTGTTTTCGATGAAGGCATATGGTCCCTGTTCCGGCGCATCGAAACCGAAGTAATAGTCGAATCCAAAGTCCACCGGCGTCATCTTCAGCGTGCCATCCGCCTCGGCCTTCGAGGACATGCCCTGATGCCACTTGCCTACGCAAGCCGTCGCATAACCCTGCCGCTTCATCAGCGTCGCGAGATTCAGCCGCCCCGGCTCGTGTTGAAGCTGAGGCTGCGGAAAGTGCTCCTTTTCAAGCGCGCTGAGTTCGCCCTTCCCGGTTCGCTTAATCGCCACAGCGTTCCAATTGCGATAAGGCATTCGCCCGCTCAGCAAGCTGTACCGGCTCGGCACGCAGATGGACCCACCCGCATGAGCATCCGTGAACCGCATTCCCTCGCGCGCCAATTGGTCAATGTTCGGCGTCGCGATCTTCGATTGCGGATTGAAGCAGTGCGGGTCGCCATAACCCATGTCATCAACGAGCAGGATGAGGACATTGGGTTTGCTAGCGGGCTTCGGTGTATCGATGGCGTGCAGCGCGGCCAGTGGCGTCAGCAGCAGGACGGCGAACATGAGCAACAAATTTCGCTTCATTCTATTTCTTAGTTCATTTCCAACTCAATGGAAATCTTAATTGACCCTCTTCAGCGTGACCGTCGCCAGATTGATGCAATGCCAGTCTTGTGTTGGACTTGGTTTCAATGTGACCGGCAAGACGCCGGGTTCCTTGATTTCAACCGTGCCGAACGCCACGTCCGCAAAGCTGTCCCACTGGCCCGTGATAACTGCTTTCTTGATGAGTTGCTGGCCGGCCACTTCGATGAGAACGGCTGTCGGCAGTTCCCTCACGGCCATCCGCGCGCTGACTTCGTACTTTCCGGGTCTCTCGAACTTCACTTTGTCATAGGTGATATAAGCCTTGGGATTGTCCCAGAGGCTGACGATAGTTTCGTTGCCGGCGTAAAGGACACAAAGCCTGTCCCAGACATCGTGAATGTTCGCGTGATCGGGGAGCAATGTCAGTACATTGTCTTTATCCGGTCGGATGGTACTGGCAGGGCTTGGGAGCGTGATGGTCTCGGAGTCGCCTTTGAGGCCCGTGACCTTGAAGGCATAGGCGTGCTCGCAAGGCTTATGCTCAGGCAGGTTGATAATCAGCCCGTCTTTCGTGCGCTTCCAAGAAAGCTTTCCTGAATAGCCAAGCAGCTCCAGATTGTCTATCGCGCCGGTGACTATCGGTGAACCATCTGCCAATGATGTTATTGTGGCGCGGCCATCGGTGGGCCAGCCGCACATGATGGCATAAAGAGTGTCGCCCTTCGTCGTGAAACGAAAATCCTTCGCGGTCATCGGCTCCTTGAGTTCATTCATCCCATTTCGCGGAAGCTGTGTCGGTCCCTCGCCGTAAACCACGAAGGGACGCGTGCCGAAGATGGACTCGCTGTTGATCTTCATCCATGCGGCGAAGTCTGCGAGCAAGGTTTCGCAATGCTGGTCTATGGTTCCGTCTGACTTAAGAGGAATGTTCATCAGCAGATTCCCGTTCTTGCTCACAATGTCGGCGAGCGCATGAAGCATCGTCTTGGCGTTCCTGTGAAGCGTGTGGATCTCCCCAAGCGCGTGCGAGTCGTCGAGATAAAACCAACTGGATTCGGACGTGTCGCACTGCCACGCGCGGGCGATCAGCTTCGGGGCGTGCGAACGTTCGAAGTCGAGCACGCCGCCGTCGTTTGATTTGACGGTCATGACCGCCTCATTCTTTCCGGCATGGCGGCTGATATTGCTATTGTAGTAATGCGAGATGAGCTTCAGTCCGAGGTCCGCGCCATTGGGGATGCCACCGTCGAAATAGAGAACGTCGGGCTGGTACTTATCAATGGCCTCCTTGGTCCGCGCATAGACATTATGCGCGTACTCTTCTTTGAAGCCAGGTGTTCCGGGCGGCGGGTGATAGAGCGACCAGTTCCTCGGATCGGCCGTATCATAGTCAACCTTCGTCTTATTCTCTGCCTGCCCTTGCCAATAAAAGTCCGGGCAGGGATGGAACGAGAGACCGAAGCGCAGCCCTTCTTTCAAGGCCGCCTGACGCCAAAGCCCGACGACATCTTTCTTCGGGCCAAAGTTCATGCAGTTCCATGGCGTGAACGAGGAATCGTACATGTCGAAGTTGTCATGGTATCTCGCCAGCGATACGAAATAGCGCGCACCTGCCGCCTTGTACTTCTTCATCAGAGATTCCGGGTCCCACTTCGCGGCATCAAAATGATTGAGGATGTCTTTATAGCCCACCGTTCGCGGATCGCCGAAGTGCTCGGTGTGGTACTTATAGGCGATAGTAACCTGCCGGTACATTTCCTTGGCATAGTTCTGTTCCACTCCGCTGATGGAGTCCGGCCCCCAATGCGACCAGATTCCGAACTTCGCGTCGCGAAACCATTCGGGACACGGAAGACTCTTGATCGAAGCCGAGGTGGGCAGGATCGGGCCGGATTCGACAGGTTCCTGCACGGCGGCGGCCAGTCGTTTCGCGCGCGCCGCGTCTTCCACAACAGCCATGGATGGCGGAACTGGCCGCTCGGCGGCGTTCAGCCTGGATAGCGCGGACAGCAGCAAGACGGTGATAGTAATCAATTCGTTTCGTTTCATTCGACCTTTCTAATTATCTCCAATCATTGGAAACTCGCGCAACCGCCTTGTCAGGCTCGGCGGCCAAGACACGCGAGTCCAGACCGCCGGAAGCGATCACACCCGCCGCGCCCAAAGCCACGCGTCGCATGGCATCGCATCGGGTTGCGAAATCTCGGTTGTCCTGATTATGGTTTGCATTCATGGTTTTTTGTGTTACTCCCATGTTTTCGATTTCAGTCTCTCTGCGGCGTCTTTTGGCCCGGAGAAATTACCAATGATCTCAGCGAGATTCATAATTCGAGCGTTCTGTATTCCACCGAAAGATACCTTCTTAAAGTCAGTCTCAAAGACGTCCTTGCCACAGAAGAATCTATGGCCGTCTCGAATGTCATAACCACAGTATGTACGTGCATCATGAATCATGTTGACGATTTTCTCGTCGTAATCACCGGTGTCGCGTCCTTGGATAAGGGTCTTGCGAAGCGCCTTACCATCAAGCGTGATGTCGAAAGTGCTATCAATCTCGAAAAGGAATTGGACACTTTTCTTCGTGTAGATTCCTATGAAGGAGTGCTTCGTGTAACCTCGATCGGTAGGGTGAAAGTATATCCCGTATTTTCTGTTGATATCGACGCTCGTTCCACAGGGTACGATTCTCATTAAGTAACCGGATTGATCGAATAATTCTGCGTCGTTGCAGTATTCGATGTAGTCTTCAACCAACGCTTGCATTTCGCTCTCGTATGCCTCAAACAAATTATGGTTCCGAATGGCATCGCAGATGTCACGAAATGTGACATTTCGGAATATCACGCTGGCATATTTCGATTCAATGGATTTGGATATTTGCCTCTCCTGCAATTTGTCAATTTTCTGGCGGGTCAGAAGAAGAAGTACTTGATGAGCTTCATTCGAGAATCCGGATGCATGACGCAAAAGTTGGGCGGTATCGACCGGAGAGTCCACTTTCGATTCGATTAATATTTTGAAGCTTCTTTGGATTATTGCGCCATCAGGAACTGAATTCTGACTTTTCTCCTGCTGGTTTATTTCAATCCCAATTTCGATTGGTTCACCCGTAATGTTCGTCAATAACCTCGACGCCCTCACGGTGGAATAATCGTAGATTCTTGCTAAGAGTTGCAGGGTATTATTTGTGACCGTGTTCTCGACGGTTGAGTATCTTTGGAAATAGTGAATCTTAGGCATCGAACTTCCCCAATAGTTCCAATGACTGGAATCTTTCGGAACCTATTTTTCCAATGATTGGAAACTTGCGTGACTTGATTTTCCAATGATTGGAAATGTTCGCATCGCTCTCTGTCCAGTGACTGGAAATTTGTGGAATCATTTTTCCATCCTCGCAAATCAATGTCGCAACAGAAACTCGGGGCTGTTGATCAGCGACCAGGCTACGTCTATCCAGACGTCGTTGCCTTTTGTCGCTCCGCTCTTGGCATATTCCTCTGCGGACGCGAGGTCGGCATCG
This sequence comes from uncultured bacterium, assembly GCA_903906425.1. Lineage (GTDB taxonomy): Bacteria > Verrucomicrobiota > Kiritimatiellia > CAIVKH01 > CAIVKH01 > CAIVKH01. Next base: position 8,131 of record CAIVKH010000106.1, on the reverse strand, counting down.
GTTGGGAAGCGCGAGAGGATGGTCAGGTATAGTCGCTCGGCGATTTCATTTGGTTTGCCGCCTTGGGAGAGTATAGCCGCGAGCTTCGGGCCGCCTTGTAGCTTGTTCTGGACTGCGGCGGAGTTCAGCATATACAGCCATTGGGTCGAGGCCATCTCGTTGACGCGCTCGGCTTCCATTCCCGTGGACCGCGAGGAACGTCCGAACAACGTCAAAAAGGAACTGCTGACACTGCCGTCGGCGAGTTCGACTGCGGACATGTCTTTGGGGATATAGGTGAAAGGTTCCGGCACGGCGCTAGTGTAGAGGTCTGAACCGCCGGTGATTTCGTTCAACGCGTCAATCAACACCTCGGCCTCCACGCGCCGCAGTTGATAGCTGGCGAAATTGGCTTTCGCTTCGGGAGCGTTGGTCTTCTGGATCGAAGAGAATTGGTATGCGGTGGAAGTGAAGATCAGCCGCTTCAGACTTTTCAGATTGTAGCCGCTGGAGACCAGTTCCTTCTCCAGATAAGCCAGGAGTTCGGGGTTGCTGGGTGGGTTGTTGTCGCGAATGTCGTCAGGCTCGTGAATGATGCCACGTCCCATCGCCCACGCCCACGTCCGGTTGGCAATGGTTTTGGCGAACCACGGATTTTCCGGCCGGATCAGCCAGTCGGCAAACACCTCGCGCGGGTCGCGGTTCGGCGGAATCGTTGTTGGGGTACCGTCGGGGAACACAGCCGCCAGCGGCCCGGGTTCGGTCAGCGCGTTGGTCAATGCCTGCGGAATTACGTCGGTCGCGGTCACGGCCTTGGCGACAGAATCTACTCCGGGCGCAATGCTGCCGGGCACGGCGACGGATTTGAGCGGATCCCAGAAGACGATCTCTTCTTTCCACTCGCTGGTGGGCTTGTAGCCGATCTGCGAGAAAAACACGCCCATATTGGTGCGTCGGTCTTGCGGCCATAGGAGTACCCGCGTGCCCAGCACGGCCAGCCCCACAGCCGAGGCGATGCCGACCGGAGTCTTTTCCTGAATGGCGCGATAGAAGTTGACCGGACCATCGCGGAAATCGCTGCCGCTTGATGTGAGCAGTTCGCGGGCGAATTGGTCGTAGGGCTTGTTCTTGGCGACCGATTCCCAGATCCAGCGGTGATAGGCCTGCGCGGCGTTGGGCCAGACCTTGACGGGGAACTCCGCCTTCACTTTCAGAATGTCGCTCCATTTCATCGCCCAGTAATCGAAGTGCGCCGACTGGTCGAGGAGAGTGTCAATCAGGGCGACGCGCTTGTTCTTGTCCGGGCTTTGAATGAACGCCCTGGCCTCCTCCGCGGACGGCAGAGTGCCAGTCAGATCCAGATAGGCGCGACGGACAAACACCGCATCGGAACAAAGTGCCGGCTGAATCCCCATCGTCTTCAGCTTGGCGAATACGATTTCATCAATCTTGTTTGCTGGCACCGGCGGCTCGGTGCTTTCCATGATCTTTGCCACCTGCTTGGAGGATACCAGCCGGTAGAGAGCGGTCTTGGTCTTCTCGACCAGTGCGCGCTTGTCGTCGGCGACTTTCATGGCATCCGTGTAGGCTGCACGGGTCTTTTCTGCTTCCACCTTCAACGGAGCGGCTGCGGCTTCCGCTGCCTGCGCTGACTTGTCATCCGCCTCGAATGATTGTTTGGCCGAGGCGATCCGTTTCTTGAGGTTCTCGATCTCCTCTTCGCCGGTCTTCTTTCGCGTTTCGGAACGAGTCAGCTCAGATCCGGCGTTGCTGGCCTTTACCGCCGCTTCATCCTGCGCCTTCGCCTTCGGGTCCAACGCGGCTTTCGCCTCGTTCGCTGCCTTGCGCTTGGCGGCCGCATCGGCGGCGGCCTGCTTGTTGGCGTCATCGAACTTGAGAACTTCTTTGGCTGCCTCTTGTGCGGCTTTGTTCGCAGTTGTCGCGGCGGCGATTTGCGCTTCCTGTTTGCCTTGTTGCGCCGCAGTCAGCGCAGCCGCGGCATCCGCAGCCGCTTTGCGTTTCGCGGCGGCATCGGTGGCGGCCCGATTCTTTTCATCGGCGGATTTCTCCGCGTCTTTGGCGGCTTGCTCGGTGACTTCGACGGCTGCGGTGGCCGCGGTGATTTGATTCTTGGCAGTCGTCAATCCGGCAACCGCCTGATTCTTCTGTGCCTCCGCACGAGAAAGTTTTTGAGCGGCGGAGTTGGCCGCGCCCTGAGTATCCTTCTGGACTTTCAGGGACTGAGTCATCGCCGTTTTCGCTGCATCAGTCACTTTGCGTTTTGCGACCGCGTCCGCAATTGCTTTCGCCTTCTGCGACTTGGATCTGCCGTAGCGCTCCGCCATCACTTTGGCATTCGCCTCCGCAGACAATGCAGCCGGTTCTGCTGACTGATACGCCTTCGTGGCAGCGATCTTCTGGTTCCCAGCATTTACCGAGGCATCGTCTGCGGCCTTCTTTTGCGCAGGGGCATCGGCAAGATTTTTGGTGGCTGCGTTCTCCTGGTTCTGCGCTTGCTGTTCGTTTTGCTGCGCGAGGATCAAGGCTCCTTTTGCCGTATCGGCGGCTTTGCGCTTCGCGATGGCTTCGTTTTCGGCCTTCTTCCTTTCCGATCTCGACCAGACGGCGCGCTCGGAAACCACCTTCGCAACGGCTTCCGCACATTGGACGGCCTGATCGGCTGACTGCAAAGCCGCTGCGGCGGCGGCAGTCTGGTTCTTCGCATTGGCCAGTGCGTCATCAGCGGACTTCTTCTGCCCCGGAGCATCGGCAAGATTCTTGGCTGTCGCATTGACCTGGTCCTGCGCCTGCTTTTCGTTCTGTTGCGCTTGAGTCAACGACGATTTCGCCGCGTCTGCTGCCTTCCGCTTTGTGGACGCCTCGACAGCGGCTTGATCTTTCTCAGCCGCCGTAACGATCTTCGCGTTGGCTTCCGCCACCGATGCAGCTTGCTCGGCTGATTGGAGCGCAGTCGTTGCGGTGGCAACCTGATTCTTCGCGTTTGCCAGCGCGTCTTCTGCAGTCTTCTTTTGCGCCGGAGTATCATTCAGGATCTTGGTTGTCGCATTGACCTGATCTTGCGCCTGCTTTTCGTTTTGTTGCGCCTGGGTCAACGTTGCTTTCGCCGCATCCGCCGCTTTGCGTTTCGTGGCCGCGTCGGCAGCGGCTTGATCTTTCTCCGCCGCCGTAACCACTTTTGCGTTTGCTTCCGCCGACGATGCGGCCTGCTCGGCTGATTGGAGCGCGGTCGTTGCGGAGGCGACCTGATTCTTCGCGTTGGCCAGCGCATCGTCTGCCGCCTTCTTCTGCGCGGGGGCGTCTGCCAGATTCTTCGCAGACTTGTCGGCTTGAGTCTGGGCCTGCTTTTCGTTCTGTTGCGCCTGAGACAATCCGGTCTTGGCCGCATCCGCCGCCGAATGTTTGGCGGCGGCCTTGTCCGCTGCCTTTTTCTTTTCTTCCACAGATTTCGCGGCATTGGTTGAAATCACATTGGCGGCGGCATCAGCATCCTGTGCCGTTTTATCTGCCGACTGACAATCAGCCATCGCGGTGGCAACTTTGTTCTTGGCATCCGCCAAGGCATCATCGGCTGCTTTCTTTTGCGCGGGTGCATCGGCAAGATTCTTGGTGGCCGTGTCAACTTGGGTCTGACACTGCTTTTCGTTCTGCTGCGCCTGGGTCAACGCCGCTTTCGCTGTATCTGCGGCCTTGCGCTTCGCTCCCGCGTCATCAGCTAATTTCTTCTTTTCCTCATCCGATCTCGCGAAACGATCTGCCAGCATCTTCGCGTTCGCTTCCGCTGCGACTGCAACCGGCTCCGCTGCCTGCTGCGCGGTCGTCGCGGATGCGACCTGATTCTTCGCGTTGGCCAAGGTATCGTCGGCAGCTTTCTTTTGCCCCGGAGCATCGGCGAGATTCTTGGTGGATGCGTCAACCTGGCCTTGGCACTGCTTTTCGTTTTGCTGTGCTTGCGCCAGCGCCGTTTTTGCGGCATCCGCAGCTTTTCGTTTCGCAGCCGCGTCGTCTGCAAGTTTCTTCTTTTCCTCATCCGGTCTGGCGAAGCGATCCGCCAACGACTTCGCTTTGCCCTCTGCCGCTTGTGAAGCTTGCTCGGTTGTCTGATATGCCGTCGTTGCGGCGGCGACTTTGCTTTTTGCATCCGCCAAGGCATCGTCAGCCGCCTTCTTTTGCGCCGGAGCATCGGCCAGATTCTTTGCCGCCGTATCCGCCTGGGTCTGCGCTTGCTTCTCGTTTTGTTGCGCCTGGTCCAGGGCCGCTTTCGCCGCGTCCATCGCTTTACGCCTGGCGACGGCATCGTTTGCCGTTTGAATCTTTTCCGCTTCGGAGGCCGGTTTCGCATTCGCCTCCGCCGCGATGGCAGCCTGTTCCGCTGACTGGCAAACAGCCGTCGCGTCAGCCACCTGTTTCTTCGCGCCGGCCAACGCATCTTCGGCGGCTTTCTTCTGCGCCGGTGCATCGGTCAAATTCTTCGCCGCCGCGCTGACCTGAGCCTGCGCTTGCTGCTCACTTCGCCACGCGCGGATCAGTTCCGCCTTTGCTGCGTCCGTATTTTTTCGTTTCGCGACCGCGTCATTCTCCGCCTGTTTTTTCTCCGCTTCCGAAACCAGCTTCGCGTTGGTCTCCGCCGCCGCCGCGGATTGCTCGGCAGATTGATAAGCGGTCGTTGCAGCGGCAGCCTGATCCTTTGCCTTGGCCAGCGCATCGTCGGCACCTTTCTTCAGTGCCTCGGCCTCGCTCAGCTTTTTCGGCGCGGCATCAATCTGATTCTGGAAATTCTGTGCCGCTTGCTGCGCACGCGTCAGCGAGCCTTTGGCATTGTCCGCCGCCCGACGCTTCGCCGTCGCCTGGGCCGTCGCCTTCTTCGCTTCGTCGTCGAGTTTGCTCGCCGCCTCAGCGGCACCCTTCGCCGCGATCTCAGCTTCTTTCGCCGCCTTCTCGGCCGCATCGAACGCCTGCTGTAGCGGGAGCGCAACCGCCTTGGCATCGGCCAACGCCTTGTCCAAAGGAGGTTTCGCGCTTATCGCATTGGTCAGGGCCTTAATGGCATCGGCCAGATTGTCCTCGGCCCGCTTCAAATCTTTTACGCCAGAATCCCCCGACAAATTCTTCGCATCGGTGGCCTGCTGCCGTTTCGCATCTGCCGCTTTCTTCGCCTCGGCATAAGCCGTGTCGGCCTTCTGCATCGCGGCGTGAAGTGGAGCGATCGCCGCATCCGCCTCTCCGGCAGCCTTCAACGCCGCGTCGTATTCAGCCTTCGCCGAGACTTCATCGGCAAACGAAATCGAGGCCGAGGATGCCAGCAAGAGCAAGAGAATCGAAAATATCTTCGTGATCATCATTCGTCACCGCAAGCATGGGTTGAAACTGAATGCATGCAATATAAGCTTGTCCGAAGGACGCGCCGTATCACAGCATCCAACGTGTATCAGGTCCTGAATGATGTACACAATACACACGCCAGAAAAAACAAGTTATTCGGGGGCGAAGACACGGTCTGCGGGGCTCAGTGGTGCAACGCTCGTTGAATGATGCTTGTTGTCAGGCGATCGCTCGTTCAGACTTCCATCAATATGTCCGGCCTGAAATTATTCAAGATGCTCTCATCGCCGACGCCGTTCTTGGGCGCGATGCACGGGTTCGCACTGCTTTTTTTGTGGGTCGTCGCCATGACCGGCGCGCTTCCGGCTGCCGCACAGCTTGTCGTACAGGACGGTTTCGAGACCCGTACGTTTGACGCGGCGTGGGGCATCACGACCGGCGTCGCAATTCCCACGACGGGCGGCGCGCTTGGTTCGTCCAATTATGCGGCGCTCGCGGGCACGAGTTCCACCACCGGCCGCGAACTCGGCGCGCGCTTCGATACAGCGGTCGCGGCGGGCGGCGCGCAGGAATTCCAGATCGATTTCTTTTTTCGCACGAAGGGCATCACGCGCGAATTCGATTTGCAGGTCACGTCCTCGACCGGCGCGTTCAACAGCAACAGCGGCGCGCCCCGCATCAATCTGTGCTACGAAACCAACGCCTGGCGCTGCTACAGCGGCGGGTGGCACTCCGTTGCCGGCCTCGGCAGCGTGACGGCGGGTGCGTGGTATCGCATGAAAGTCAGCGGCTGGGATTGGGGCAAACCCGGAGCGCATTACGGCCTGCAACTCTCCAATGCCGGCGGGTCGACGTTCACCTCAGCTTCATCGACGAACCTGACGTGGTATCAGGACGGCAGCCCCACCAACAGCGGCGCGCGCTATTTCCTCTTTTCCTCCGTCTATGGCCCCGACCCCGGCTTCGATGTGGACGAAGTCACCGCCACCGTCACGCCGCCGCGCATCACCGGCCACGCCATCGCGACAAACGGCAACATCCAGTTGAACTTCACCGGTTCGGCCGGCCAGCACTACTCCGTGCGATCGAACGCCGAACTCACCACCCCGCTCGCCAACTGGCCAATCGAAACGAACGGCACGTTGATCGCCGGCGTCGGGACGTTTTCAGCGGCCGCAGCGACGAACACTTCCGCCCGTTTCTTCGCCGTCGCCGGCGGCCGCCACCACTACCGCATCATGCCCGTCGGCGACTCCATCACCGAAGGCGGCTCCACCTTCTCGGTGTATCGCTACCCGCTCTATCAGAAACTCACCAACGCCCAATATTCCTTCGAATACGTCGGATCGAAATCCACCACCACCAACGGCATCGTCCTGTATCACGAAGGCTACAGCGGCCAGAACGCCGAATACATCTGCGGCGTGCTCTCCAACACCTTCCCCGCCCACCCCGCCGACATCGTCCTGATTCACGCCGGCCACAATCATTTTTATGACGAGGTCCCCCCGCCCGTGCCCGGCATCATCTCCGCCACCGAATCCATGATCGCCACCTGCCGCGGCGTCAACCCGCACGTCATCATCCTGCTCGCCCAGGTCATCACCAGTTCAAAACTTCCGAAGTACTCCTACATCCCCGAACTCAACACGAACCTCTACAACCTCGCCGCCAGCCTCAACACCCCCGACCAACCCGTCATCATCGTCAACCAGGCCGACGGCTGGGACCCCGTCAACGACACCATCTCCGACGGTGTCCATCCCAACGAAGGCGGTGCCGAAAAGATGGGGCAGCACTGGTACGACGCTCTCATCACCATCCTCCAATAATCCGGCCACCGGCGTTTCCAATCATTGGAAATTTCCACCGCGCAAACTTCCAATCATTGGAAAGTCCCGATCGCGAAGCTGAATTCCGAATTCCACGAAGGCAAAATAAAATGAAATTGGTTGTTGCAAACACGCGACGTGATGTCATCCTGCCGCCTGCTTGTTGAGAGAGTGAGTAGTCAGTGAATTGGTAGGTTGCATCCCCCGGTATTGCTGGTAGGAGACGATCTGAAACCCGAACGAGTCGGGAACAGTCACGCACACCGCCCCCCCGCAGCAGAAAGAAAAGTAAACATGGCTACCAAGCTATATGTCGGAAATCTGTCGTTCGGAACAACGGAAGGCGATCTTCGCCAGCTGTTCGAGTCGTGCGGCACAGTCACAAGTTGCACCCTGATCATGGACAAATTCACGGGCAAATCCCGCGGATTTGCGTTCGTCGAAATGTCCTCCCCGGCGGAAGCCGCGAAGGCCATTGCGGAACTGGCCGGCAAGGATTGCGATGGTCGCGCCCTGACCGTCAATGAAGCCAAGCCCCGCGAAGACCGTCCCAGTGGCGGTGGCGGCGGCGGCTATGGTGGTGGCGGACGCGGCGGCAGCGGCGGCGGCTACGGTGGTGGCGGTCGCGGCGGTAGCGGCGGCGGCGGTCGCAGCCGGTATTGATCCGAACCAAAACTCTTTTCGGAGTTTGAAATCAAACGCCACGGCGAACAACGCCGTGGCGTTTTTCTTTTCTCCAGATGATGCGGACCGCGGGCCTCAAATCCGGATTCCGGCGGATGCGCCGGCGGCCACCCATCGATTGTTGTTGCTATTCCTGCCACCGGTGTCATGGTGCGGCCTGCTAGTCGAGAGAGTGAGTATTTAGTGAGTTGGTAGGTTGCATCCCCCGGTTCTCCTGGTTGGTGACGATCCGAAACCCGAATCCATCGGGAACAGTCACGCGAACCGCCCCCCCCATAGCAGAAAGAAAAGTAAAC
>CAIVKH010000105.1 GCA_903906425.1 uncultured bacterium | reverse complement strand
GCGGTGGAATAAAATTGCAAATCTGCCGCAGGATGGTGAACTTCGACCGTGTTGGGTTGATTTTGTTATTCATCCCTGCCGTGTGGCAGGGCTACACCGTCAATCCAACACTTTTTCTGCGCAGGATGTGGGATGCTTCTGGTATCGATTGATATGTTGGGATATTGTTTCCTCTGTTTTCTTCACCCAATTCTCATCATGCCCAGCTAGTGTTCCATCGTCGCATACACCAATGGCCAACCATTGCGGATCTTTTGTTGGACGATTCGCAAACGCACTGATCTTCTTCCCATTGTCTTGGTCCCATGATCGCTTCAGTTCAACGTTTGATGCATCAATCTCCATCAAGCGCCCAGTGCGAAGTCTTCCAATGAAGTCTATCTCAGTTAGTATCATGTATTGCCTCTATTCTTTCTCTTAATCTTTCGAACGATGTGACACCAATGGCTTGTTTTCTGCTCCGGCTGGGCATCATTACTGCTGTGCTCCTTGGTTCTTCTTCTTGTTGTCGTCGGGCGTTGCGGCGGCGAGGGCGTCGGGGCCCCAGGTCATGAGGAGATAGTCGTTGACGCGCTTGTCGGCTTCGGCGGCGGGAAGGGATTTCTTGCGGGCGAGGCGCTGCTGTAGTTCGGGCGGGAGGGCGAGCTTGGTTACGGTCTTCTTCTCGGGTTCGGCGGGCTGTTGGGGTTGGAGCGGTTTCTCGGGTATGGCGAGCACCTTCTCGGGGCGCGGGATGGCGACGCGGCATTTGCAGTCGGGGCAGTTGAATTCTTCGCCGACCATGGTGGCGGCGGCCATCATGCTCTTGTTGCAGTAGCCGCAGGTGAAGATGATGTCGCCGGAGGGGACGGTGATGCCGGCATTGCATTTGGGGCAGTTGAATTGCCAGCCGACGTCATTGTCTTCCGCACTCATGTGCGCCTGACAGCCCGGACATTTGAAGAAGATGGAGAACATGTTCACTCCGTCGTCATTTCAAGGCGCAGCCTCCGCCCGAAGATTCTCCAATGATTGGAATGTTTCGCAGCGATGGTTTCCAATGATTGGAGACGGACTGCCCCCAGTCCGTCCTGACGGCGTGGGGGCACGCCGTCTCCATGTGCGCGTCTATGTTGATCGGTGCTCATCCGTGGATGCCTTTCTTTGCCGGGGCCGGCGGGATGAGCCAGCAGAGTTCGCCGCGGAGCTGGTCGTCGAGGTCAATCAGGGCGCAGGCGCCCTTCTTGAGCTTGATGTGGGCGCGGGGGGCGCCGATTAGCGCGGCGATGATGGTGGAGAAGTCGGGTTCGTGGCCGGCCACGGCAATCAGCCGGGCGCGGGGGTTGTCGCTGACGAGCTGGATGACATCGTCGCGCGTACAGCCGGGATTCAGGAGGCAGGTCGCCTTGGTGCGGCGGGCGATCTTGCGGAAGCATTCGGCGGTCTGCCGGGCGCGCAGAGCCTCGGAGGTGAACAGGATGTCGGCGGCGATGCCGCGGCTGGCGAGGAGCCGGCACATCGCCCGGGCGGTCTTGACGCCGTCGCGGGTTAGCGGGCGGTCCATGTCGTCGCCGGGCCAGGTGTCCAGTTCGGCGGCTTCGGCGTGGCGGATGAATAGCAGTTTCATCTTTGGGTTTCCTCCAGCGGAAAGGATGAACGAGGGGAAAGGGCGGCGGCAAGATGCAGGGGTGGCGCGATGATTCCACGCGACTTCTCTTGTTGACCAATCCTCATGCCAGAACCAACCGCCGAATCCCCAAGCCGGCATCAACTCATTTACCTCTCACCTGCGGCCCCCCGGACGTGTGTCCGACGCAAGTGTTGGTTGGAACGATAATCAGCGGGCGGATCGAGTCAACAGGAAAAATCGGAAGTTAGAACCACAGATTGCACAGAGGGCACAGATGGTCCGGATCTGCTTCTTTGATCTGTGTCAATCTGTGTGATCTGTGGTTGAAGTGCAGGTCAACTGCCGGTGAGGCGAAGGATGGTGAGGGAGTTGGCGGGCAGGGTGCGGTGGAGTGTTGGCGATGGATTCTCGATGCTGGATTCTTTCGGGAAGACTCTGCGCGGGGTGATGACGGTGTTTTCGTCGTTGGGGTTACCGGCAAGCACTGTCTGGCTGGCAGATGTTACCTTGCCTATGCCGTCGAGTTTGATGTCCATGTCGGCAGGTTCGCCGGCAGTGTTGACTAACTTGATGATGATGTCGCTGCCCGTCTTGCCGGCGACGGCATAGATAGTCCGATTGGTCGGCGGCGGGACGGCGCCGCTCCCGCCGAGGGTGCAGGGCAGAAAGACATCGGGGCGGTTGATGCTATAGAGCTTCTGGACATAGTAGGACGGGGTGCCGCAGCAACTGATATTGTCGAACCAGATGAGGTCAACGTTCCATTGGGTGTTGCCGATGCGGGCGAAGAGCGGGGCATAGGAGGCGAGCAGGACGACATCGGAGTTGCGCTCAAGCCCCGTCATGAAGGTGGCCTCGGCGATGGCCGGTTCGATGGAGTTCTTGCGGTCCTTGCGGTGGGCGGCATATTCGCCGGCAAAGACCTTGATGCCTTTGCGGTCATAGTTGTCGTAGCGGTTGTCGTGTTTGAGGAACCATGAGGGGTCTTTGTAGTAGTGCTCGTCAATGATATCGGCGGGCTGGGTCTTGAGGCGGCGCTGGGCTAAGTCGAAGTTAGCGCCATCGGGGCCGGGGCCGGCGGAAGTTATAAGTTGGATGTCGGGATACTTTGCCTTGATGGCGGCATGAAAGATCTTATAGCGGTCGAAGTATTGGTCGCCCCATTGCTCGTTTCCTATGGCGAGGAACTTCAGGCCGAAGGGCGCGGGATGTCCGGCGGCGGCACGCTTGGCGCCCCACTTGGAGTCGGCGGGGCCATTGGCCCATTCGATGAGGTCGAGGGCGTCCTGCACATAGGGGTCTAACTGGTCGAGGGGGACTAACTGCTTGTCCTGATACTGGCAGGACATGCCGCAGTTGAGGACGGGCAGCGGGGCCGCGCCGATGTCTTCGCACAGCTGGAAGAATTCGAAGAAGCCGAGGCCATAGGACTGGTAATACTGCGGGGCCTTGGTCGGGACGGCGTTCTGCCATCGGTTCCAGTTCTGCCTGCGCTCGGCGACATCGCCGATGGTGTCCTTCCAGCGATAGGAATTGGCGAGGTCCTTACCCTCGACGATGCAGCCGCCGGGGAAGCGCATGAAGCCGGGCTTCATATCGGCGAGCATCTGGGCCAGGTCGGTGCGCAGGCCATTGGGCCGGTCCTTGAAGGTGTGTTCGGGGAATAGGGAGACCATGTCAAGGTCGAAGGTCGCGGCGGCGTTGCCGATGATGACGAGGCGGGCCTTATCGTCATTTCCAATGATTGGAAGTCTGGCAGAGTACTTTTTCCAGTCATTGGAGATCTTCGAGACGCGGGTGGAGGCGAGGGGCTTGCCGTCGGCCGATTCGATGGCGATGTCGAGGTCGCCTGAGCCGCGGGCATAGAAGGAGAGGAGCTTGGCTTCGCCGTTGCGGACGGGGATACCGTCGTAGCCGGAGTTGGCGATGCCGAAGCCGGGCTGGCGGATGGTGAGGTGGAGATAATGCGGGTTGGTGGCGTTGAGGGGCGCGTCGGCCTTGACGGCAAATTCGCCGGCGCCGCCGCGCTCGATGCGGGACCAGGCGAAGAGTTCGTCGGGTTCGCGAAATTCGAAGGAGCGGTTCTGGATGAGCTCGGCGTAGAGGCCGCCGTCGGCGGCATAGTTGATGTCCTCGAAGAAGATTCCGTAGAGGGTGGGGCTGATGGCGTGGCCGGGTTTGGCGGCGTCAACGGCGAGCGTGGCGTCGGCGGCAACGGCGCGGACGGCGATTGCGGCAACGGCGGCAATGAGGAAACGGATAATAACGTTTTTCATGGGCGCATTCTTCGCGCCGCGGGAAATGATGCAATAAAAAAGGTGAGGCGCGAGAAAATGGAAAACCCCGCGGCACGATTTGACTCGTACGCGCGGGGTGGCCCTTTCGGAGGCCTAATCCGTTTGTTTAGGGGTGAGCATCATCCGATGGCGTCACCTCCTTTGGCACCGGTGCGAATGCGTATGCATTCCTTCAGATCGATGATAAAAATTTTTCCATCGCCGATCTTGCCCGTTCGAGCACCTTTGATGATGCCCTCGATCGTCGTGTCAACGTAGTCTTCGTTGACGGCGATTTCGAGGCGTATCTTGCTGCGCAGGTTGACCTCCTTGACGGTGCCCCGGTAGGTCTCGGTGTAGCCCATTTGCTGGCCGCAGCCGACGGCGTTCATCACGGACATCTTCGTGACCTTTCGGATGAACAGCTCTTTTTTGACCCCGGCGAATTGGGCGGGTTGAACGTATGCAATGATCAGTTTCATGTTATTTCTCCTGTTTTCCTGGCATCAGCCAATCGGTGAAGATTTGTCCGTCAGTTGGAAGTCAGGATAGCACTCGGCACCCATTTCGGGAATGTCGAGGCCTTGAATTTCGTCTTCGTGGCTCGGACGCATCTTGAAGATGAGCGCGGAAGCCTTGAACCAGATGAAGGCCAGAAGGCCGACGGCAACGAAGCAGGTCACCGTACCCGTCAGTTGCGCCATGAACTGCGACGGATCGTTGGTGTGCGCTCCGAAGAATTTGCCGAACAGCCCGGTGACGCCTTCGTCGCTCCAGCCCGCGGCGAGGAGATCGTTGTACTTCTTGATCGTCGCGGCCGCACCGTCGTTGTTGATGCTCTGGACGACGCCGTCTTTGAACAGCTTGTGGACGCCGTTCCAGCCCGCGCCGTAGCTGCCGTTGGCGAAGAGGCCGAGGCTCAGCACGCCCCACGCGCCGTTGACGCCGTGGACGGAGATCGCGCCGACCGGGTCGTCGATCCTGGCTTTGCCGTCAAAGAAGAACACGGCAAATACCACAATGACCCCCGCGATTGCGCCCAGAAGGATCGCGCCAAATGCGCTGACGAAGGCGCAAGGTGCGGTGATCGCGACGAGGCCGGCCAACATGCCGTTGCACATCATGGAAGGATCGGGCTTGCCGGTCTTCCAGTACATGACGATGCAGCTTGCAAACGCGGCGGCCGCAGATGCGAGCATCGTGTTGACGGCGACGACCGCGATACGATGATCGGTGCCTGCGAGCGTGGAGCCGGGGTTGAAGCCGAACCAGCCGAAGGCGAGGATGAATGTACCGGCGATCACGAACACGAGGTTGTGTCCGGGAATCGCGCGCGGCGTTCCGTCCGCAGCGTATTTGCCGATTCGCGGGCCGAGGATCCACGCACCGACGAGTCCGATGACGCCGCCGCACATGTGCACGACAGAAGAACCAGCGAAGTCAACGTGACCGTGACCGAGGCCGAAGTTCTGGCCGAGCTGCGCGAGCCAGCCACCGCCCCAGACCCAATTGCCGAAGATGGCATAGGGAATCATGCCGACCCAGAATCCGTAGATGATGAAGTTTTTGAAGCTCCAACGTTCCGCCATCGCGCCGGTGGGAATCGTCGCGGTGGTGTCCATGAACACCATTTGGAACAGGAACAGGCAGAATATCGCCGTGTCGAATACGCTGGCGTTCAGGAAAAATCCGGCATGGCCCAAAAGTCCGAACGGATGGCCGAGAATGTTCACGGTGTATTCCTTGTTTAACAATAGCAGGCCCTGGCCAAGCGACGGTTGCCAGCCGATGGCGGCGGGCCCGCTCGCGTAGCCGCCAAACATGAAGGCGAATCCGCAGATCCAAAAGCCCAACATGCCGAGCGGATAGATCAGGAAGTTCATCGACATGACATGTGCCGCACTCTTCGCGCGACACAGCCCGGTTTCGACCAATGCAAATCCGGCTTGCATGAACATGACGAGGAAGCCCGTGATGAGCGTCCACATGATATTGATCGAAATTTTGTTGTGAGCGATGTTCTTCACCAGCTCGCTGCTCGGGCCGATCATTGTCTTGCCAGCGTCGTCAATGGTCGGCGCGCCGGTGGTGGTCAACGTATTCGTGTCCGATGCGGCCGGAACCGGCCACTGGAGGTCAATGCCGGTTCCATTATTATTGGCCGTACCCGTCGAGTCGGGCTGCGTCGGGGCCGGAGCCGCCACCGCAGGTGCGGCCGCCGCTGGAACAGCCGCTGCCGGGGCTGCCGTTGGTGGCGGCCCATCCGCGTTTGCGTTTTCACTAAAACCCAGCAGCCCCCGAATCAGGAAGACCGCTGCCAATGCTTTCATCCGTCTGCTTATTTTCATTTCAATCTCCATTTATGATTTTTTGACGCCAGACAACTGACGGTGGCCATAGCAGCCGGCGTGCCATCGCGATCCGACTCCCCTCATAACTATGTTGCATCATTCTTGTATTTAGCATGTAGTATAAGTTGATGTATTTTATTGGGCCGCGCCGTCATCCTAATTAACATACACTTTCGTTTTAACTAGCAGTTATTTCTACATAATTGTAGTTACTTCCAATAAATATTTCATAAACTGACACAGCGATGCTTCCAATGGTTGGAAATGTAGGATTTCTGGACTTCCAATGATTGGAAAACAGCGGCGGAGTGCCGATTTTCAGGGGAGATTCTGCAACTGCCAGATGATCTACGCCGGAAGAAAATCAACCAGACGATGAGCAGCATCGGCAACATGAAAGGAACCGTGTAGCGGCCCACAAAGCCGAGAAATGTCGGCGTGTGGACCTTCTGGTGGTCGGCAATGGCCTTGACCATGAAGTTCGGTCCGTTGCCGATGTAGGTGTTCGCACCGAAGAACACAGCGCCCGTGCTTACCGCGAGAATGAACTTGTTGAACGTCACATTGCCGAGCAGAAAGCAAACCTCGATCTCGTCGGTCGAGACACCTTTGGCAAGCACGTGATCGCCGTGATATTTTTGCAGCGCGAGAAACGTGTTCCTGATCTGCTCGGCGTGTGCGCCGGTCAACGAAGCCAGATCCGCACCGCCGTCTTGCACCAGATGTTGCACCTGCTGCACGATGTCGTGGTCAATGAACGTTCCGAACACCGCGCTGATGAAACTCAGGTACGTCGGCGCGTTGTCGAGCACGCTCGAAAGTGTGCCCGCGCCCCAGTAGAAAAATCCCGATGCCGGGTTCTGTCCGAGCAGCGAACCCGCATGGCCCGACAGCCAGTCGAGCGCCGGCATCATCGTCGCAAAAATCCCGACGAACAAAATCGCGACCTCCTTGATCGGATGAAAATTGAAGTGGTTCGCCTCGTGGACCTCCTGTTTCGTCGCGATGTACGAACCGATGGCCGCGCCGATCATCAGCGCCTCGCGCAGAAAAACCGGTTTGTTGATGAAGACCGCGCCGAGGATCACCGCAAGAAAGAACACGTTGGAAAGTCCGTCGAACCGCCAGGCTTCATGCGCCGTTTCCTTCGTGCGCACCTCGCGCGGCGCGCGGGAGAAATTCCGGCGGTCAACCGCGTAAAACATCGCGAGCAAGATCGCGATACCCACGATCCACATCGGCCAGCAATGCTCCGCGACCCACCAGAACGGAATGCCGTAAAGATAGCCGAGGAACAGCGGCGGATCGCCGATCGGCGTCAGGCAGCCGCCGACATTCGAAACGATGAAGATGAAAAACACAATGTGATGCGCGGTGATGCGATATTTGTTCATCCGAATCCACGGCCGGATCAGCAGCATCGAGGCTCCGGTCGTGCCGAGAAGATTCGCGATCACCGCGCCGACGAAAAGAAAAACCACATTCGTCATCGGCGTCGCCTCGCCCTTGACGTTGATGTGAATGCCGCCGGAGACGACAAACAGCGAGCCGATGAGCGCGATGAAACTGACGTAATCATGCGCGACATCCATGGTGCGTCCGGTCGCGTGAAGGCCGAACAGATAATAGCCGAGCGTGATCGCGCCGAGGCCGAACGCGACTTTCGGATAATGTTTCGCCCACCAGTCCGAAAAGAAAAGCGGCGCGAGCGCAATCATCGCGAGCAGTGCGCCAAACGGCAGGATCATCAAGGGCGAGGGATTCGGCAGAATATTTTCCATAGGCGGCGCAAACTAAGTACCGCGGCAAAACCGCGTCAAATGGTTTTGTGTTAATTCTTCGCCCGCGCCTTGACGAATAATTAACACGCTTCCGCTTTCAATCGCCGTGTATGCGGCGCCAGAATCCCCGCGCTGAAGAAATTGCCGCCATGAAAATTGACGAGGCAAACATTGACGACATTCCGCAGTTGTGCGGACTGCTTGGATCACTCTTTGCGCAAGAGGCCGACTTCACGCCCGACGCCAGCCGTCAGGCTGCGGGGCTGCGCCAGATCATCGGCTCGCCCGAAGCCGGCAGAATTATCGTACTGCGCGACGGCCCCGTGATCGTCGGCATGGTCAATCTGCTTTTCACCTTCAGCACCGCGCTGGGCGGACGCGTTGCCCTGCTCGAAGACATGATCATTCGCGAAAGCTGTCGCGGCATGGGGGCCGGTTCCAACTTGCTGCGTTCGGCAATTGCGGTCGCGCGCATATACGGTTGCTTGCGCATCACGCTGCTGACCGACAAAACAAATTCTGTCGCGCAGAAATTTTACGCGCGTCATGGATTCGGCCCCTCGGCCATGCTGCCCATGCGGCTGCTTCTCGAAGAATGACGGGACCGCCCGCTACTTTTGCGCCGCGGCATCTTCCGCGCGCAGTTCGGCCCGGCGTCGTTTCCAGCGCAAAAACGATCTCGCGATTTGCAGCACATAGAGGATGCCGATGAAAAACTTCCACGGTGAGGGCACGAACAAAAGCCCGAATACGGAAAAAATGAAGCCCGTCCAGCACATGAGGCAGATACGTTTCACGAACGCCCGCTCCTGCGGGCCTCGCGAACTTTTCAACGCGGCGAGCGTGCCCCAGATGCCTCCGCACACGAGCAGTGCGAGAACAACACTTGCCACCGCCCTAATCATGCCCGCTTGATTCATGATCTCACCGTGGCACCCGCACCAAGGCCGGTCAACCGGAATGATGTGAATTCGGCGCCTGCGTGTTAGCCAAAAATTAACACATGCAAACTTCCAATGATTGGAAAGTGCGTGAGAGTGTTCTTCCAATCATTGGAAGTTTGGGTCACAGAAATTTCATGCGATGAATAAAACAGGTTTATGCGGTGACGCGCAGGACGGTGGCGGTTTTGTGCGGAATCAAATAGGTCTTTGCGAGGCCGGCGGGCAGCAAATAGGTCGTGCCGGCGGTTGCGGTTTCGGAAAATTCCGGTGCGCGGATTTCGAGCTCACCTTCGGCGATGAAGATTATTTCGAAGCCGCGGGCGACGGGATCGAGCGCGATTTTTTCCGCGAGGTCGAGCCGCTCCATCCGGAAAAATTTCGTCTCAAGAACAAGCGATCGGCGGTTTCGGCCGGACGACGGCAGCGGTTGCGGCGGAATTTTCGCGGGCGCGGTGTCGGTCCAGTTGATGACGCGCATGGATTCTTCGATGTGAAGCTGTCGCGGTTTGCCGTCGGCGCCGACGCGGTCCCAGTCGTAGAGGCGGTACGTCGTGTTCGAGTTTTGCTGGCATTCGAAGAGCAGGCAACCTGCGCCGATGGCGTGTACGCGGCCGCCGGGAACGAAAATTGCGTCGCAGGCGGAAACGGCGATTTTGACGAGCAGGTCGGCGACGGTTTTCGATGCGAGCGCCGCGCGGAGTTTCGCTTCGTCGGTGCCGGGTTGGAGGCCGCAATAGACGCAGGCGCCGGGGTCGGCGGCGAGGACGTACCACATTTCGGTCTTGGCCTGGCCGCCGAATTTCGCGGCGGTTTCGTCGTTCGGATGAACCTGGACGCTGAGTGTCTGGCGGGCATCGAGGATTTTCAACAGCAACGGGAAGTCAGGGAAAAGTTCTGCGAGTGGCGTGCCGGCGAGGCTGCCGTTGGCGACGATGCCGGGGCCTTCGGGGCGGGTGGAAACTTCCCAGGATTCGGCGACAATGCCCGGCTGGGCGGGCCGGTGGACGTGGCGGATGATGCGGTCGCCACCCCACAGATAGTCCTTGTAAACGGGGCGGAAGCGGAGAGGATACGCCGCTTTTTTATCGGGAATGGCGGTATTCATGTTCGCCGCCAACATGCTTCAAGATGAGTGTACCGTCCAGAAATTCGTGGTTTGACCGGCTGAAGGTGCTGTTCATCGGCCGGGCGTTGAATCCGCGCGACCGGAGCGTCTTTCACCAGCTTTCGCTGGTGGCGTTCTTCGCGTGGGTCGGTCTCGGCGCGGACGGGCTTTCGTCCACCTGCTACGGCCCGTCGGAAGCCTATCTGACGCTGGGCCACCATCCGCACCTGAGCATCTTCGTGGCGCTGGCGACGGCGCTGACGATCATCGTCATCAGCAAGAGCTACTCGCAGATCATCGAGCTTTTCCCCGCGGGTGGCGGCGGCTACGTCGTGGCCAGCAAGCTGCTCAGCCCGTCGCTGGGCATGATCTCCGGCTGCGCGCTGCTCATTGACTATGTGCTGACCATCGCGATCTCCATCGCCAGCGGCGCAGACGCGGTCTTCAGCTTCGTGCCGGACGTGTGGCACTCGTTCAAGCTCCTTGCCGCCGTCCTTGGCGTCATCGTGCTGACGGTCATGAATCTTCGCGGCGTGAAGGAATCGGTCGTGCCGCTGGTCCCGATCTTCATGACGTTCGTCCTGTGCCACGCGTTCGCGCTGATCTGGGCGCTCGTGTCGCACGCGCCGCAGATGGGCCACCTGATCGTCTCGACGGCCCAAGACGTGAAGACGAGCCACGCGGAGCTTGGCTGGTTCGGCCTTTTCGCGCTGATGCTGCGCGCCTACGGCATGGGCGCCGGCACCTATACCGGCATCGAGGCGGTCAGCAATTCGCTGCCGATCCTGCGCGAGCCGCGCGTGCAGACCGCGAAGAGAACGATGCGCTACATGGCCGTTTCTCTCGCCGTCACGGCGGCTGGCTTGATGGTCGCCTACCTGCTCTACGGCGTGAGATTCGTGGAAAACAAGACGCTCAACGCGGTGCTCCTGGAAGACATCACCGCCGCGTGGAACCATCGCACCAGCTATTGGTTCGTCCTCATCACGCTCGTCTCCGAGGCCGCGATCCTGTTCATCGCCGCGCAATCCGGTTTCCTCAGTGGGCCGCGCGTGCTGGCGAACATGGCCGTGGATCGCTGGGTCCCGACGCGCTTCGCATCGCTGTCCGACCGGCTCGTGACGCACAACGGAATCATCCTCATGGGAGGCGCGGCGCTGGCCACGATCCTGCTCACGCGCGGCAACGTCGGCATCCTCGTCGTGCTCTACTCGATCAACGTGTTCATCACCTTCGCACTCTCGCAACTCGGCATGGTCAAGCACGCCTGGCCCAAGCGCGTCGAAAAGGAATGGCGGCACCGGCTCAACGTCAACGGATTTGCGCTCTGCCTCACGCTTTTCATCCTCGCGACGATGGTCGTCATGAAATTCTTCGAGGGCGGCTGGATCACGCTGGCGGTGACTGGCGCGCTCATCGGCGTCGTCAGCATGGTGCGCCGCTACTACAACACCACCGGCGCGCAGCTCAAGCGCCTCGACTCGCTCGTCGAGGCCACCGCCATGGACGAAGGCGAAACGCCGGTTCCCGCCGCGAAAATTCCGGCTTTCGATCCGAAGGCCAAGACTGCGATCGTCATGGTCGGCGGGTTCAACGGCATGGGCCTGCACACGCTGTTCGCCATCCGCCGGCTCTTCGGCGACACCTTCAAGAATTATGTCTTCATCCAGATCGGCCTCATGGACGCGGGCAACTTCAAGGGCACCGAGGAAATCGAGCATCTCCAGAGCCACGTTGAAAACGAGCTTCAGCACTACGTGAACTACATGCACCGCCACGGCCACTTCGCCGAGGCCCACTGCCGCATCAGCCTCGACGCCCTCGATGAGATCACGCAGCTCGCGCCCGAGCTGAGCAAGAAATATCGCAACGCCGTCTTCTTCGGCGGCCAGCTCGCCTTCAGCGACGAAGCCATCTACGGCCGCTGGTTCCACAACTACCTCGTCTTCGCCATCCAGACCCGCCTGCACAACATGGGCATCCCCTTCGTCATCCTCCCGATCCGCGTCTGAAACTTCCAATCATTGGAAAACTCCGCGGCATAAATTTCCAATCATTGGAAACACGGTCAAAATTTCGACGGACGGAATCTCACGGTGACAACCGCTTCAGGGATCGTGGCGGATTCTTGCAGCGGCGGCGCGGGCGTGTTACACGGGGCCGCATGAAAACACGGATGATGTTGTGCGTTCTGTTCGCTGTCGTGATCGGGCTGGCGCGCGCCGAGGAAAAATTCGGCGGCGCAAAACCGGCGGAGGTCGATTACAAGCAGCTCGGATATGACAACGAGCTTTTCACGCTGGACGGGAAACCGTACTCGGGCGTCGCGATCAAGAAAGACAAGCAGGGGCGCAAGCGCGGACGGTATGAATATGCGTCGGGCAAGCTCACCGGCATTGCCGAAGAGTGGTTCACCAACGGCGTGAAATGCGTTGAGACGTCATTCGCCAACGGCGTGCGCAATGGCACGAACACCTATTGGGGCGCCGACGGCTCGCTGCTCAAGCGTCAGGTCTGGCGCGACGGAAAATTGATCGACAGCACCGAAAAACACGACCTGGAGCAGCCCGCGCCATAGGCCGGCGCCCGGATTCGTGATTGCCTCGCGCTGCGACGCCCCGCATTATCGCCGCACTTTATGTCGTCAGAAAAATCCAGCCTGCAACTGTCGGTCGTTGTGCCGGTGTACAACGAGGAGGAGTGTGTCGAAATCCTCGGCCAGAAATTGCACGAGGCGGTTTCGCGAATCGGCCGCAGCTACGAGATCATCCTGATTGACGACGGCAGCCGCGACCGCACGTGGGAATTGATGACCGGGCTGACGAAGAAATATCCGTGCTTTCGCGCCATCCGCTTCCGCCGGAATTTCGGACAGACCGCCGCGATGAGCGCCGGCTTCCACGCGGCGCGCGGCGAGATCATCGTCACGCTCGACGCCGATTTGCAGAACGATCCGGCGGATATTCCGCTGCTGCTCGAACGGATGGACGCGGGGTTCGACGTCGTCAGCGGCTGGCGGAAGAACCGGCAGGACGCATTCATCAACCGCAAGCTCCCGTCCATGCTCGCGAACGCGCTCATCAGCAAAATGACCGGCGTCGCGCTGCATGATTACGGATGCACGCTCAAAGCCTACCGCCACGAAATCATCAAGGACGTTCATCTCTACGGCGAAATGCACCGGTTCATCCCGGCGCTCGCCAGTTGGGTCGGCGGGCGGATTGACGAAGTTGCGGTGAATCATCACGCGCGGAAATTCGGGAAATCAAAATACGGAATCTCGCGGACATTCCGCGTCGTGCTGGATCTGATGACCGTGAAATTCCTCCTGCAATACAGCACGCGGCCCATCCAGATTTTCGGGAAGATCGGCCTCGTGTTTGCCGGCCTGGCCATCGCCATGGTGCTCGGCATCGCGGGCGACCGGCTCTTTCATCACGACCACGGCGGGCACTACGTTTATCTCGTGAAGCGTCCGTTCTGGGTCATCACGCCGATGATGTTCTTCGGCTTCTGCATTCAATTCATCAGCATGGGCCTTCTCGCCGAGATGCAAATCCGCACATACCACGAGGCGCAGGGAAAACCGATCTACGTCATCAAGGAACAGGCCGCGTCCGCGGAATGACCGATGACTGCACAGGCGGCGTGACTTCTGCATTGTTACTGTGATTTCGATTCCATGACAGACCTCGCGCAACGAATCGAGCCGTACGAAAAGGAAATCCTCGAAATCTATTTCGTGCTTTTCGCCGCCGGAGTTGCCGCTTTCTTTTTCTTCGTGCGCCGCCGCATGGCCGAAACCGCGCGGAACTGGAGCGGCATCATCCTGCGCGTTTCGTGCAGGCCGTGGTCCTGGATTGATCTTTCCGCCATCGTGACCGCAATCGCCGGATTGAGTTTCGGCTATGTCCTTCTCGCCCGGCAGAAATTTTCAGCGGAAGACTTCGCGCCCATCGCCATTTCGATGGCGCTCACGCATGGCACGGTTCTTCTCTGCGTCTTCGTCATCGCCGCCGTCAAACGCGTCCGGTTGCGAAGCCTGTTTGGCGGCGGCAGCCACAGGTTTTTTCGCGACATCGGCACCGGCGCCATCGGCTACGTTTCCATGGTCGTCATCGTCTGTCCGGCCATGATCGCGACTGGATTGCTTTTGAAGCTGCTCCATCGCGAGCCGGAGCCGCAGCAAATTCTGGCCCTCTTCGCGATACAGAAAAGCGTTTTTGCCAAGATCTATTTCTCCGTCTGGACCGTCCTCATCGCGCCCGTCGCCGAGGAAATGCTGTTCCGCGGAATCCTTCTCCCATTGATATTGCGCGTGGTTTCGCCGGCATTCGCCATCGGTGCCGTTTCGCTTTGCTTCGCCGCCTTGCACGGTGATGCGACCGCGTTCCTTCCGCTTGTCGCCGTTTCCGTGTCGCTCTGCATCGCATTCCTCGCGACCGAATCTCTCGTCGTCTCAATCACGATGCATGCGTTTTTCAACTCCGTCACAACTGCGGTGCTGTTGCTCGCCAGCTGATTTTTTTATTTCCGCTTTCCGCATTCATCATTCACCATTCGACCCCATGTCCACATTGCGTCAACTTGGCGAACGCGAATTGATCCGGCGGCTCACGCCGAAGCTGCCGTTGCGCCCCGACGTGATCCTCGGCACCGGCGATGACTGCGCGATTGTGCGCGGCGAAAATGGTTTTGATTTGTTGTACACAACCGACGCGGTGATCGAAGGCCGGCACTTCATCCGCGAATCCACGCCGGAACTGATCGGCCGCAAGGCCGTGGCCCGCGCGCTGAGCGACATCGCGGCGATGGGCGGCGAGCCGGTGCATCTGCTCGTCAATCTCGTCGCAAATCCGAATGAAACGCTCGAACGAATCGAGCGCGTCTATGACGGCCTCTCGCGAATGTGCGCGCAGCATGGCGTGTCGGTCATCGGCGGCGACACGGCGTCGGGCATAGCGCTGGAGCTTCATATTTTTCTGACAGGCCGCGTGCCGTCGGGCCGCGCGTTGCGGCGGCAGGGTGCGAAGATTGACGACGTGATTTACGTGACCGGTTCCCTGGGCGGCAGCATCCGCGGAAAGCACTTCGAATTTCAGCCGCGACTCGCCGAGGGACGCTGGCTGCGCGAGGAGAACTTCGCCAACTGCATGATTGACCTGAGCGACGGTCTCGCGACCGATCTGCGGCACATCGTTGTAGCCAGCGATGTCAGCGCGATCATTGACGCAACACGGATTCCGGTTTCGCCTGATGTGGCGCAACTCGAATCCGTGCGCTCGCCGCTCGATCACGCATTGCTGGACGGCGAGGATTTCGAGCTTCTGTTCACCGTGCCGGACTGCCGCCAGTCCGAATTCGAAGCGGTCTGGGCAAAGATATTTGATTTGCCGGTCACCGCCATCGGCCGTATCGGGCGCGGCCCGCCGAACATCCAGATCATTGACGCGCTGGGCCTGACCACCGACCTGCCCGACGCCGGGTTCGAACACTTCCGTGCGTGACCATGAAAACAAGAGATTCGCGGTCATCGCGGTGCAAATGCTGTGCGGTTTCGCGCTGTCGGCATTCGCCGCGGGGGCCGCGATGAAGATTCATCTCACATCTGCCGACGCCGGAAAGACCATCACCGCCAAGGTCGGCGACACCATCGGCATCGAACTGGATGGCAACATTACGACGGGCTATTCGTGGACGACGAATTCGTTCAATGCTGCCGTGCTCAAACTCGAAGGCGAACCGGAATACCGGAGCCTGCCGCCGCGGATGCCCGGCTCTGGCGGAACATTCCTCTTCCGATTTCAGGCACGCGCTGGCGGAACTTCCACCGTGAGCCTCGTCTATCGCCGACCGTGGGGAAAAGACGTCCCGCCCGCGCAGGAATTCAAGGCCACGATCATCGTCAAGTGACGGCCCGCCGGCCGCAAGATTCCGACCGCATTTTCCAATCATTGGAAGTTGCGATCCCGCATTTTTCCAATCATTGGAAGTCGGCGGTGTCGCTTGACCACGCGCGGCAAAGTACGCATTGTCTGCCGCTCTTTTATGAAGACGGATGACGCAATCGTTGTTGAACACCAGAGCATCCAGGGCGGATACAGCCTGCTTGTGATGCGGGCGCCCGGCGTCGCGCCGCTCGTCCAGCCGGGCCAGTTCATTCACGTCAAAGTGCCGCATCTGGGCGATTCAGTTTTGCGACGGCCTTTCAGCGTTTTCAAAACTGACGGCGACCGGCTGGCGATTTTGTACAAGAACGTCGGCAAGGGAACGCGCACGCTTCAATTTTTGCGCGCCGGGGAAAAGCTCAGCATCGTCGGCCCGCTCGGCCACGGATTTCCTGCGCCAGATCCGAAGAAATTTCCCGTCATCGTCGCCGGCGGCTACGGCAACGCCGCGTTGTATCTCACGGCGCGGACTTCGCCCGTCAAAGGAATCGCATTCTTCGGCGGGCGCACGGCGCAGGATGTTTTGTGCGTTTCAGATTTTCAGGCGCTCGGGTGGGACGTTCGCGTTGCCACAGACGACGGATCGCTTGGCACGAAAGGACTCGTCACCGCAGCGCTCGATCTGTGGTGTGCAGCAGAAGCAAAAGAAATAACGCCCGAATTCTTTTGCTGCGGGCCGAATGGCATGTTGAAGGCGGTCGCGGAGCGCGCGATGAAATCCGGACAGACGGCGTGGGTCTCGCTGGACAACAACATGGGCTGCGGCGTCGGCGCGTGCCTGACGTGCGTGGTCAAAGTGAAAGCGGATAACGCGCAGGGCTGGGAGTGGAAACGCTCGTGTCACGAAGGCCCGGTTTTCGAATGCCGCGAAATATTGTGGGAGTCTGTCGGATGAGCGCGGCGAAACCTGATCTCAGCGTCAACCTCGCCGGCATCCGCATGAAGAATCCGGTGATGACGGCGTCGGGGACGTTCGGCTACGGGCCGGAATATGCGGACCTCGTTGATCTGAACAAGCTCGGCGCGATTGTCGTGAAGGGAATTTGTCTGAAGCCGACGTACGGAAATCCGACGCCGCGAACGTTCGAAACTTCGAGCGGTTTGATCAACGCGATCGGGCTGCCGGGGCCGGGCGTTGATGGGTTCATCAAGAAATACATTCCGTTTTTGCGCAACTACGACGTGCCGGTGATCGTCAACATCTGGGGCAAGACGATCGAGGAATATGCGGAAGTTGCGGCGCGATTCGATGCGGTTGATGAGGTCGCGGGGCTGGAAGTAAATTTGTCGTGCCCGAACATCAAGGAAGGCAGCGCGGTGTTCGCGGCGAATGTTGATCTGTTCCGCCGCTGCCTCGACGCGGTGCGCGCGAAGACCAAGAAACCGTTGATTCCCAAGCTCGCGCCGAATGTTTCGGACATCACTGTTTTCGCGAAGGCGGCCGAGAGCTGCGGCGCGAATGCGATTTCATTGATCAATTCGGTTCCTGCGATGGCGGTGGACATCGAAACACGGAAGCCGCGCATCGCGAATATCACCGGTGGCCTCACCGGCCCGGCGATCAAGCCGATTGCCGTACGGCTCGTCTGGCAGGCGGCGCAGGCGGTGAAAATTCCGGTCGTCGGAATGGGCGGAATTTATTCGGCCGCGGATGCGATGGAATTTTTCATCGTCGGCGCGAGCGCGATCGCAATCGGCACGGCGAACTTCACCAACCCAGACACCATTCTGAACGTCATCGCGGGCATTGAGGATTATCTCGTGCGCAAGGGCCATGCGAGCATTCGCGACGTGGTGGGCACGTTCCAGAAATGAACCGCCGCCGCCCGATTTTGTTCTGGCCGCTCGCCGTCGTGGCGGTTTGTGCGACGGGCTGGTGGGCCTTCCACATTCCATACGCGCCGCGAAAAATCTACAGCGCCATTCCGGTTCAGGCCTCCTTCGTCAGCGCCCATCGGAATCTTGCGGGACGTTGGGATGAAGTCAGCGCGAATCCGCTGACGCAGGCATTGTTCGCGGACGCGAACATGAACGCGAAAGACTGGCGCGATCTGAATGCCGATCCGCAGTTTCGCGACTGGCTGAGCCGGTTGGCGTCGGACGAATTCGTCCTGGCCTACGTTCCCGAACTCGCCGACGGAAAATCCGGTTGGGTCTTCGCCTCGTGGCTTGGTGGCCGGAGCCAGCGACTGCGGATGGCGCTGCAAATGAGCAATATTCCCGGCATCACTTATGCCGGCACGCGGCGCGGCTGGCCGGTCTGGGTTGCCTCGTCGCGGATGTTCAAGGGCGGTGAGGACCTGGCGTTTTCGATTGTCGAAGGCATGATCGTGGGCAGCTATTCCGGCACGCCCAATGGAATTGAAACGGTGCTGGCGTGCGTTGACGGCCGCTATCCTTCTCTGGCGCTGAAGAGGGATGGCGATGCGATTACGCCGCCGGATCCGGCCGATCGCGGCTGGTATCGGATTCCCGACGCGACGAGAGGTTTTTTCGACGCGCCGCGGCTCCACTTTTCATTTTCTGATTTTGCATCGAACCGTCTCGCGGGGAAAATTCGCGCACCTTTCGCGCTGCTCGACGGCGCTCCGCCGCTTCCCGCGGTTGCGCCGCCTGAGGTTGCCAACTGGCAGACCGACCTTCCCGCGTCAGTGCTGATCATGCCATCGGCTCCGGCGCGGCGATGGCTGCTGCAAGCCGGGACCGACGCGCTGACGCGCGCCTTCGCCGGCCTGATTTGCGAGCAGGCCGACGGCCCGCTCTACGCTTCGCTATTCGGCGGCGACTATCGCGGCCTGTTCCTCGCCATGAAATTTCCCGCGATTCTCGTCGCGGCCGCCTCCACGAATGCGGGCCAGTTGCCGGCACAACTGGCCGGCCACCTCGCTGAAGTTAATTCCGAATTTCGCTGGGCCCTGTCGCCCGATGAAGCCTCCGCCGGCCCGGCGCGCCTGTGGATGATCCGCGCCACCAACGATTCGATCTATGCGCAGTCCGAGCGTGGCGAACAGATCGGCCTCGCCGCCGGAACAAACTGGGTGCTCGCCGCGTCCAGCGCACACGCCCTCACGAATATTTTGCGCGACGCGATCCTCCGCGAGAGCCGGCCGGTCCGCCTCGCGCTCGCCGCGCGCTCCGCGTCGCAACACAACGCCGCGGCCTATGCCTGGATCAACCTGCCGCAGAGCTGCCCCGCCGTGCGCATGGGCGTGGGCCAGTACATTCTGCGACTCCGCATCGAGAACACGCCCCAGTCGCAGGCGCGCCGCCGCCAGCTCAACGAAACCGTCTCCTGGCTCTACGGACTGCAACCCCTCGGCAACATCGAACTCTGGGCCAGGCCGCTCAACGGCTCGACGGAGATCGAATTTCAAACCGCCCCCGCCGTCCCGTAATTCAGGGAATGGCCGCTCCGCAGGCCGCGATGCGATGACTTCCAATGATTGGAAATTTTCGCGCCGGCAATTTCCAATCATTGGAAAAAATCGTGATCAGGGCCGGCCGTCTGAACAGGCGGGCTATTTCGCGGCGCGAAGTGTGTACATCTCGCGCGAGACTTTGCGGATCGCGACGATGGTTTCGGGGTAGGGGGTGTCGCACACATCCACGAAGCCGATCTGATAATTTTCTTCGTCGTGCACGCGACCGGTGACCGGCTCGTCCTGATATTTGAACCAGTGCGTGCCGACGAACTGCGGATGTTTGAGCGCGCCCTCGACGTAATTTTTGTACGCTGCGGCGCGGGCGACCTGGTTCGAAGTCTTCACGAGGCCGGTGTGAAACATCCCGCGGTCGAGCGCGCCGAAATGAAATTCGCCGACGAGCAGCGGTTTCTCTTCGGCGCCGTCCGCGTGAAATTCGGCGATGCTTTTCCGGTAGAGATTGTAGCTGACGACATCGCAGAATTTCGCGGCGGCCGCGGCGGCGCGCGGATTGACGGCGGCAAACCGGCAGCCGAGATAAAGCTGGTGCGGCGCGGTCTTCTTGATTTCGTCGCGCACGGTTTTGAAATATTGCTCCGCGATTCGCGAATAAAACGCCTTCAGATCGTCTTCGGCCTTTTTCTTGTCCGGCGCGTCGCGCGATTGGAGCAGGGCGTCCCACGACTCGTATTTCGTGCCCCAGGTTTCGTTGAGCTTCGCGATCGCGCCGTATTTCTTTTTCAAATCCTCCGCGAAAATTTTCTTCGCGGCCTGCTCCGGCGGCGATCTGAGCGCCGCGATGGCCAGTGACACGCCGTCGCCGCCCCACGACATTTCGTTGTCGGAGAAATAGCCGAGGCACCACGGATCGTCCGCGCTTTTGCCGGCCTTCGCCGTCATCTGGGTCCGGACCGACTTGCCGAAGGCATCGTCGAACGGGTCGGGGAACTTGCCCCAGTAACCTTCGCTGCCCTCGATGTCTTTCACGCGGCGGACGCCGACGGAATCGGTGTAGGGCGTGCGGCGCAGTTGAAATGTTTTCGCGTCCGACCAGTTTCCGATGGTGTTGAGTCCCCAGCTTCGCAGCCGCTGCTGGATGACATCGGGATAAACAGTTTCCCAGTCGGTGCCATATTTGCGGATGAGATTTGCCACGCCGAACGGAAAACAGCGCGGCGATTTTCCGGCGTAATGGCCTTTCAGGCAGGAGGCGTTCTTTTCCAGGCGGCGCATCGAAGCCGGCTGCGGATCAAACCACGACGACCGCTCGTCAATCGGCGTCAGGTCCGATTCACGCACGCAATCCACGCCGTGCGAAAAAAACAAACGCCCGTCGGGATCAACCAGCCACCACTTGCCGTCGAATTTCTCCGCGCGGAAAAATCCCGACGCATCGTGTTTCGGCCCCGCGGCCCAGCCGCCCCACTTGTCCCATTCCGCCGGCTGCGGATCTTTCGCCAGCCCGGCCTTCTCCTCATCGCGGCTGACTTTCAGGTCGGCCTCCGCCTTCGTTTTTCCCGGCCAGTCCTTGTGCTTGTACTGGCCGAACTGGTCAATGAACGGGAAGAATTGCGCTGCGTCATTCGTTGACGGATAGCCGCGCATCCCGAAGAGTTTTCCATCCGCCGCCGTCTTGCCCTGCGCCCACGCGCCCGACGCGACCAGCAGCGATGCCGCCGCAATTCCGAATATTTTCATGTTGCCACCGGTTTGTTCGATCTGTTGCCATCGGATTTTCCAATGATTGGAAATTCTGCCGCCGCAGACTTCCAATCATTGGAAGAATTGGGTTGCGTAATTTCCAATCATTGGAAAAAGAAGACGCCGTGAAGAAGTCATCCCGGAGGCTCAGATGAACAAAATCGTTTTCATGCTGCTTTTCGCCGCTGCCACTGCGGCAGCGCGCGCCGATGCGCCCGCGAAAGATGACGGCGTAAATCTCGCGGTCCACGCGGCGCCCGCCACGTCGTTCGTGTCGGGGCACGAAACGCTCGGCGCGATCAATGACGGATTCGAGCCGCGCGACGTCGGCGACCACAGCCACGGCTGCTACGGCAACTGGCCGCAGACCGGCAGGCAGTGGGTCGAACTCGACTGGAGCCAGCCGGTCAGCACGAAGAAGGTTGACGTCTATTGGTGGGACGACGGGCGTGGCGTGCGCCTGCCGACGGCGAGCCGGCTGTTGTTCTGGGACGGCAGCGCTTTCGTGCCGGCGAAAAACGTGGAGGGTCTCGGTGTCGCCGGCGGGAAATACAACACGACGACCTTCGACGAAGTCACGACGACGAAGCTGCGGCTCGAATTCGACGGCCGCGAGAAATTCTCGACCGGCATCATCGAGTGGAAAGTGTATGACTCCGGCAAGTCGCCGAAATTTCCGCCGCGCGTGGCGGCGGGGAATGACCGCGTCGTCGTGCTGCCGGCGAAAACGTATTTGACCGGCGAGGCGTCGGGCGGCGCGAAGACGTTTGTGTGGTCGAAAGATTCGGGACCGGGCGATGTAAAATTCGCGGACGCAAACGCGCTGGTCACGACGGCGGAGTTTTCGAAGATCGGCGACTACGTTCTCAAACTCACGGCGGTGAATGGCGATTTGAACGCGGCGTCCACGCTGAATGTTCACGTCGATCCCGCGCCGCCGAAGCGGCATCTCGAACAGGTGCCGACGCACCAATGGAAACTCAACAGCACGTTTTGGAAGGAGCGCATCAAAGGAGAAATCGTAAACTGGATTCCGCACTGCATCGAAAAGCTTTCGGAACCGGGACTGAAGGAAGGCGGATTCGAAAATTTCGTCGAGGCCGCAAACAAGAACGCGGGCAAGCCGTTCAAGGCGCACGTCGGGCCGCCGTGGGCGAACGCCTACACGCACAACACCGTCGAATCCATGTGCCTCGCGCTGATGGTGGACGCGCAGGGTGACGCGGAGATCTTGCAGGCGCAGAAAAATATTCGCGCGAAACTCGATGAGTGGATTCCGCAGATTCTCGCGGCGCAGGAACCGGACGGTTATCTGCAAACGCGTTTCACGCTCGGCACCGGAGGCGAACTGAAAAGCAAGAAGGCCCCGCCGCGCTGGACCTATGTGGGTGATCACGAAGGATACTGCGCGGGCTATTTCATTGAATCCGCTGTCGCGCATTTCCAGATGACGGAAGGGAAGGACCGCCGGATGTACGATGCGGCGAAGAAACTCGCCGATTGCTGGGACGCGAATATCGGGCCCGCGCCGAAGAGGAAATGGTACGACGGGCATCAGGCCATCGAGATGGCGCTCGTGCGCCTCGGGCGGCTCGTGAATGAGATCGAGGGCCCGGGCAAGGGCGACAGGTACATCGCACTGTCGAAGTTTTTGCTCGATTGCCGCGGCGGCGCGGACAGCTACGATCAGGCGCACCTGCCGGTTACGCAGCAATACGAGGCGCTCGGTCATTCGGTTCGCGCGGCCTACTGCTATTCCGCGATGACCGACATCGCGATGGAGACCGGCGATCCGGAATATCACAGCGCGGTGAAGTCGCTGTGGAACAGCATCGTCAATGCGAAGTATTACATCACCGGCGGCATCGGCAGCGGCGAAACGTCAGAGGGGTTTGGCAAAAACTTTTCGCTGCCGAACAACGCGTATTCCGAATCGTGCTCCGACTGCGGCGAGCTTTTCTTCCAGCACCGCATGAACCTCGCCTATCACGAGGGGCGCTACGCCGATCTCGCGGAGGAAACGCTCTACAACGCGATCCTCGGATCGGTCGATCTGCCCGCGCAGAATTTCACGTACACGAATCCGCTCGACCAGAGCCACGAGCGCTACAAATGGCACGGCTGTCCGTGTTGCGTCGGCAACATCCCGCGTACGCTGCTGATGCTGCCGACGTGGATGTACGCGAAAAGTTCCGACAGCCTGTTTGTGAATCTTTATGTCGGCAGTACCGTCCGCGTCGGCCCTGTCGCGGGCACGGACGTCGAGATCGTACAACGCACGGATTACCCATGGAAAGGCGAGGTCGAGATCACCGTGAATCCGGCGAAGCCGGCGAAGTTCGCGCTGTGGTGGCGCATACCGAATCGCAACGTCAGCGCGCTCTATCACCCCGAGCCGAATCGCAGCGAACTTTCTGACCTTTTCGTGAACGGCGAAGCGGTCAAGCTGGATGTCGGGATCGGTTATGCGGGAATCACGCGCGAATGGAAAGCCGGCGACAAGGTCAGCTTCAATATCCAGATGGACGTGGCGCGCGTGAAGGCCGACGAGCGGATCGTCGCTGATCGCGGCCGGGTCGCGCTGCGCTACGGCCCGCTCATCTACAACATCGAAAGCGTGGACCAGAATGTCGAAGGCGTTCTGAAATCCGATTCTGAATTGACCGCGCAGTGGGAACCGAACCTGCTCGGCGGTATCGTCGCGATTCACGGCCAGTTCGCCGACGGCAAGCCGCTGCTCGCGATTCCCAACTATGCCCGCAACAATCGTGGCGGTCGTTCGCTTGTCTGGATCAAGGACCGGTAGGCGCCCGGTGCGCGCCGGGCTCCTGTCCCGCGGCGCGCGGGCGCAGTTTCCAATGATTGGAAGTTTGCGCGGCGGCACTACTGTCCGGTCAAACATGAGCGTCGATTCATTTCGCGTCGTACTGGTGCGGGTGAGACGCGGGTCACACCATTTTTCGATTTCAATTTGAAGATTCCTTTCCCGACGG
>CAIVKH010000104.1 GCA_903906425.1 uncultured bacterium | reverse complement strand
GTTCCGCGGCGATGCGCCGGTTGGGCAAGCCTTCGTGCGCCCGCAGGCAGATGCAGGAGCGCAGCACGACATACTGCGGGCTCCCAGGGGCGCTCACCCACGCCTCCAGGGTTTGCTGCTCCTCGGCCGTCATGGACAATGCACAAGCTGGATTCCACATGTTCGGCAGCATGACAGGAATCCAGAGATTGTAAAGATATGACTGTTACACTACACTAGCAAGTCAGGTGAATTTAGTTTTGCAGGCTGGAAATGCATCATGGCCGTTATTCAAATCGGTATGCCAATTTGGCTTCATCATTGCCACATCTTCTCGCTATTTGCCCGCTCTCTCGTTGCCGACCGGAGCGGAACCTATCCGCCGCGCGCGGACTTGTGCACCGCCTGTCATCGTGAATACATCACGTGCGCCGACATTCCCAATGACGACCCAATAGTTGATGTCGCCAACCCCGCGATTGTGGGGATCGTTCACGTCGCTGATGGTTGCCTGCCAGGCGTTATTGGCGTCGGTCTGCCCTAAGCCGGCTTGCTCGATGTCCAACTGCTGGATCGAAAAGCCGTGCACGCCCGTCACCGAAATCGCATAAGTACACCGCTGCGCGCACACCCGGCCCAAGCGCGATGCATGATTGGCTGTGGCGAACTCCAAGCCGTTGATGTTGGAACCGAGGTTGATATTGTCTCCATCCGTATGCTCGTAAACCACAATGCCGGTATGATAGCCGGTCACCGCCACATTGCGCAGAATCGTCAGCGCCGCGTTATTGTTGAGCGGCGTAACCAGACCTTTGGTGCCGTACGTCGGTTCGGAAGCCTGCACGCTGTACACGCCAGTGTTGATGAACACATTCTCAATCCGGCACTGCATGGCACTGCCAAGGTCAATCCCGCCAATCGCCGGATTGTCATACGTCCGCACGTCGAGGTTGCGAATCACCACATAGACGGCCGAAAACCGGTCATAGAGAGCCTGGCCCTTGGCAGGGCTTGCGGCCGAAATGACGGCGCTGCCTTCCGTCGCCAGACTCTTGACGATGGTGCCGTGATTTTGCAGAGGGAAATTCCCGATGGTTCCAAACACCGCCGCCGGTTCGCTCTCGCCAATGATTTCCACGGTAATCCAGCTCGGATCAGGTCGCGAAACCGCCGGAATCGAAATCCGCCCGCGATAGACCCCGTCCGGCAGAACCATCCGCCCGCCACCGGCTTCGATGACCGCTTTGAGGCAGGCTGAAAACGCCTCGGTGTTATCCTTCGCGTCGTCGCCGAGCGCGCCGTAGTCAACCACATTGAACACAGACTGCCGGGACACATGCCCGCCCGCGCGTCTGTTGGTGCCTGTACCGGCCATCTCCGCGTTGTGAATCAGGTTGCCGGCTTGCGCTGCGGCCGGAACGTTTCCTGAACACAACGCCAACAGCATGGCGGTGAAGAGTGTGAGAATATATTTCATGGATGTTCCTTTCGTTTTCATAGAGCATAAACTGAATAGAATCAAAACAAACGACATAAGGGATCGAAATAATCTCATAATAAATAGCTGGTTGATTGACGTTGGAATTTCTACAAAGCCACCTTCACCACATCGACCCCAGTCGAGCGCTTGGATGCAGGCAATTGAATGGTGACCTTCTTGTCAGCATAGGAGAAGGCCAGCGGGGTTTCGTCGCTGGTCAATGTGACCTTCGCTGGTTTTTCTACCCCGGAAAGCGTTAGTGTCACATCCGTTGTCGGCAGCAAATCTTCGGCGTATTTGCCCTTGTTGTTGGCCTGGACGAAAAGGTAACGCGTCTTCTCAAGAGCAGTGGCGGGAACCGATGCGCTTTCTCCCGGGGGTAGCGACTTGGCTTTGGTCACGGCATCGCGATTCACTTTCATCCATTCGCCGACGATGGCAAAAAAGTTTTATATAAGTCCGGAACGAATTCACCGTCCCGGGTGGGACCGACACCAATCAGATAATTGACGTTAAAGGAATGGCAGGTCGTCAGGTTGCCCAGGACGTAATGCGGAGCGCGAAACGGAATTCCTTCTTCATGCGACCAAGTCGTGGTCCAAGTATCGCACAGTTCGCCACATGTCTTGATCGGCTTATCGTTTTTCATGGTGCGTTCGAAACGTGGCAAAGTCCCCCGCCTTGTGCATACGCGGTATGATTACGATCCCAGGCTGGAGTTGCCGAATGCGATCCAACGAAATGAACCGGTTGCTTCCGCATCCCTTCGTCGCCTTGCCATCAAACCAGATGATGTCAATTTTGCCATAGCGTGTCAGCAGTTCCTCGATCTGACCGGTGAGCATTTGGGCGAAAGCTTTCTGATGCTCGGTAATCTCCTCCGTTGATTTCTTAGTGGTGCGTGGGTTGTAATCTATGTCCATGTCCGAAAAATCGTCATGGCCGTCTTTCGCCAGGAAATTCATCATCTGGTTCTGTCCCGTGATCGAAAGAGAAATTTTCCAATGATTGGAAATCTGCCACGCCATTTTGCCAATGATTGGAAATTTGCGTACGCGGCCTTTGCCAATCATTGGAAGTTTACGGGGCTGGCGCGGCGGTCCGCGCTTGTTTCACGCCAGCCGGCGCGGTATGCGGGCGGGATGAAATCTTTCTCTGCCATCAACCGGCCGCGGCGTCCGGCGATTATCCTTACGATCCTGCTCGTAATTCTCTTTTCAGGATTCCGCGCGGCGGCGGCGACGACTGAAATCAAACCGCAATACGATGTCGTGATCGCGGGCGCGGGCACGGGCGGCTTCGGCGCGGCGGTCGAGGCGGCACGGCTCGGCGCGTCGGTGCTGCTGCTGGAGGAGACCGACTGGATCGGCGGGCAGATGAATGCGGCGGCGGTCACGTCAATGGACGAAGGCAAGAAGCTGGTGCGCGAGCGCGGGCTTTATCACGAGTTCGTCGGGCGCGTGGAGGCGTTTTACCGGCCGCTCGGCAAGTCGTGCGAGACGGCTTATTGGTACGGCCACATTTGCATGGAGCCGCGCGTCGGCCAGAAGATTTTGTATGCGATGCTCGACAAGGCGCGCGGGGCGGGGACGCTCGACGTTTCGCTGCTGAGCCAGGTGACGAAGGTCGCGAAGAACGGCGACACGGTGACGGGCGTCGAAATCGAGACGGGGCTGGCGGGCAAAAGGCAGGCGCAAAGCATCGCGTGCAAAATCCTGATTGATGCGACGGAGTGGGGCGATGTGATTCCGCTGACCGGCGCGCGCTACCGCGTCGGCAACTGCACGAGCGATTCGATTGATCTTTCGCGGCGGATTCAGGACCTGACGTGGACGGCCGTCGTGAAGGAATATCCGCAGGGCGTGCCGCCGGAGTTGCTGATTCGCGAGAAGCCGCAGGGCTATACGGACAAGGTCCACGAGGCGTTCCTCCGCAGCCTCGTGAATGGCGACAAAGTCGGCTCCAAGGACAAGCCGTGGACGTTCGCCACGTTCATCGGCTACCGCGGAATGCCGGACAGCTCGACAACCAACAGGTCGCGCGCGATCACGCGGACGCACCTGAATTACAACAACGATTACGAGGTTCACATCGCCGACGTGGAGAGCATGACCAGCCGCGTCGCGACGTGCCGCGCGGCGAAATTGAAGACACTGCATCTGCTCTATTACATCCAGAACACGCTCGGCAAAACGAACTGGGCGGTCGCAAACGACGAGGGCTTCGATTCGCCGTACGACCGCGCGGAGGTTGACGCGTGGATCAAGGAGCGGCCCGATCTCGAACCGTACCGCGCGATCCTGAATCAGTTCTCGGCGATGGCCTACGCCCGCGAAAGCCGCCGCATCATCGGGCTGCACACGCTGACCGCGCCGGAGATCGAGCGCAAAACAAACAAGCCCGTCCAGTTTGCCGACGCCGTCGCGCTCGGCGACTACGCAATTGATCTGCACGGTTCGATGTCGGAGAAATTGGTCGAACTGGAGTTCGAGGGCCCCACCAATTTCCCGTCGTCCTTCGGCGGGCACGGCATCGGACCGTTCGCGATTCCGTTCGGCTGTTTCATTCCCGAAAAAATTGACGGCTTTCTCCCGGCGGAAAAGAACATCTCGCAATCGCGGCTCGCGAACGGCGCGACGCGGCTGCAACCAAGAACGATGTTGATGGGCCAGGCCGTCGGCGTCATCGCCGCGCTGGCGATCAAATATCACGTGCAGCCGCGCGGCCTCGATCCGGTGCTCGTGCAGCAGACGCTGCTCGACGCGAACAGCACGCTGTTCATCACCCCGCTGCGCGATGTCGCCCGCGATGCGCCGGAATGGAAGGCGATCCAGCTCGTGACCGTTCACGGGATGCTGACGCCGGACGATGGAAAATTCGGGCCGGACCAGAACGTTTCTTCCGCGCAGCTCGCCGGAATTATGACGAAGCTTTTCGCCCGCGAGTTTTCGGCGCCCGCCGATCCGGTGACGCGCGCAGAATTCGCGGCGGCGCTTCGGGGCGGGCTGGACGGGTCGAAAGTGAGGCTCGATTTCGTTTCGTCGGATGCGGACGGCGCGAAACCAATCTCGCGCTCGGAGGCCGCGCAGATCGTCGCGGAGTTTCTCGAAAAACGGGCCGCCGCACAGATGACGGGCGAGGCGCAGACCATCGAATGGACTTCGCTCCGGCCGGCCGCGCCGCCGCCGAAGTTCGATCTGGCGGGCGAACTGGAATCCGATTTACGGCGGCTGGCGGAGCACAAGGTCATCGGCTCCTCCGACTATTGGCGCCAGAACGCGGTCAAAGGCAAATCGTGCGACGGCGAGAAAGTTGCCGAACTGATGACGCGCGCCGCGCAGGCGTTCGACCCGGCCGCGACGGCGGCGACGGCGGTGGACGTGCTGGCGGAGCATCGCGTGCTCGGGCAGCCCGCATTTTGGAAATCGCGCGTGGTGGCCGGCGGCAAATGCGACGGCGCGACCGTTGCGATTTTGATCGGGAACATCGCGCGCGAATTGCGATGAATCGTGCGCCGCGAGTTCGTCGCCTCTGATTTCCTCCGCGCCGATAAGTTCCAATGATTGGAAATGTGCGGCGCGCAAAGTTCCAATGATTGGAAGTTACTTTTGATCGAGGAGGCGCTGCTTGCGGTCGGCGGGCAAGGCGGTCTGCTGCAGCCAGCTTTCGGCGGCGGCGCGGTCGAACTGGAGCCACTGGCGGGCGATGTTTTCAATCGTGCTGTTGCGCTGGTTCACGTCGGTGATTTTCGAAACCCACTGGGCCGCGATGTCGGGGCTGTCGTAGGTGATGCTGCCGATGTAGGAGCTGATCGCCTGTTCCTTGGATTTGTCGTCGGGCAGGGAGGCGAGCCACTGGCCGGCGCCGGTGGGATCGTTGCGGGCCCAGGTGGAGACGACGTTTTGCATGGTGCTGTCGCGGGCGGTGCCGGCGGGGAAGGCGGCGACCCAGACGGCGGCGGCCTGCGGATCAACACCGGCCCATTGCGAGGCGACGGTCTGCGCGGCGCGGTCCTGCGCGGGGCCGGCGGGCAGGTTCGCGACATAGGCGGCGGCTTCGTCGGGCGCGTTCTGGGCAAGGCCGGAGGCGAGGCCGTAGATGAACGAATTCTTCGCGTCGCCATCGGGCAGGCGGTCGGCCCACGCCATCGCGGCCTTCGGATCGCTGGCGGCCATCGTGCTGGCGATGTTGTTGAAGATGTTGTTCTGCGCGTTGCCGGCGGTCAGCTTCTGCGCATATTCCATCGCGGCCTGCGCGTCGTTGCGCGCCCACTGCGGAATGACGCGGCCGAGGGCATCCTGCTTGGTTTTGTCGTCGGGCAGCTTGTCCACCCACGCGAGAGCCTCGTTGACATCGGAGTTGGCCCACGCGTTGGCGAGGTTGCCGATGAATTCGTTTCGGGCGCGGCCCGCGGGGATCGTCTCGGCAAATTTCGCGGCGGCCTTCGGGTCGGATTGGCCGAGCTGCCAGGCGATTCCTTGCAGCGCGTTTCGTTTCGCGGAGCCCTCGGGCAGCGTGTCGAGCAGTTCCATCGCCGCGTCGGGATCGGCGTTCGCGAGGCTGTTGATGATCGGGCCGATGGCCTTGATCTGCATTGCGCCCGGCGGCAGCGCGCCGGCGAACGCGGCGGCGACTTTCGGGTCCTGCCACGAGAGCGACTGGATCACATTTTGAAGCACGGCGTTTCGTTCCGCGCCCGCCGGCAGGCCCTGCGCATATTTCAGCGCCGCCTGCGAGTCCTGCTGCGCCCACTGCGAAAGGATGCCGCCGAGCATTTCGCCGCGCTTGCGGTTGGCCGGAAGATTGCGCGCATAATCCACCGCGCCCTGCGGATCATTCTGCGCCCACTGCGCGGTGATGCTGCCGAGCGCCTGCTGTTTCGCGGTGCCGTCGGGCAGTTGCTGCGCCCACGCGAGCGCGCCGTTCACGTCGTTCGCCGCCCAGCGCCCGGCGATCAGGCCGATGGTGGAGTTGCGCGTGTCGCTGGCCGGCAGGGCCAGCGCATATTCGGCCGCGTGCTGCGGATCGGTGTCGGCCCACTGCGTCAGCACGGAACTCAGCGCCGAGTTTTTGTCGCGACCGGGCGGCAGCGCAGTCGCCCACGCCAGCGCCGCGGCGGGGTCGGTGCCGCTCCAGGCCGACGCGATGGACTGGATCGCCTCCTGAAGCTGCTGGCCGGAAAGTTCCGCCGACTTCGCGATGGCCGCCGCCGGATCGCTCTCGGCCCACGAACGGAAAATCGAGCTGACCGCGCCCCACTGCCGGCGGCCTTTTCCCGCCGTCTTGAAAAGATCGAAAGCCGCCTGCGGATTCTTCGCAGCCAGTGCATAGATGACCGAGCTGACCGCCTGCTCGCGAAGCTGTCCCGGCGGCAACTGCTGCGCCCACGCCGCCGCCGCGGTCGCGTCCTTCTGCGCCCAACCGCTCAGCGCCGCCTGAATCGCGGAGTTGCGAGCCGTCGTGCCGGTCACCGCCGACGCATAGGCCATCGCCGCGCCGGGATCGATTTCGCCCCAGTGCGACAGCAGCGACGCGCGCATCCAGTCGCGCGCATTTTTCGACGCGAGCTTTTCTACGACGCCGAGCGCGCGGCGCGCGTCATCGCCGCTGAGCGAATCGAGCAGCTTCTGCCAGTTCTTGTAGCCTTGCGGATCGTGGCCCTTCGAAAGCGAGCGGATCAGCGACTCCATTTCCGTGAACGCCGCGACCTTCTTCTCCGCGCTCGTACGCGACTCAGCGATCGCCGCCGCGGAACTTTTCGCCGTCGTCTCGTTTTGCTTCGCCGCCGCCGACGCCGCAGGCTGCGCCGCCTGCGATACCGCACGCGCCACTTCCGGCGTGCCGCCCGCGGCGATTTCGTGGCGCAGCCGGGCGTTGTCGCGATACAGGAAAATGCTCGCCGCGCAGAACGCCGCGGCGACTGCGATGGACAGAATCGTGATTGTATTTATTTTCATACTGCCCTTTTGCTCGGCCGAACCCGCGCACATTAAACGCCAGCCCGCCGCATGCGGCAACTTCCAATGATTGGCAAAGACCGCTGCGCAGTTTGCCAATCATTGGAAGTGATCGGCCGGCGAAATCCGGCGGCGGGCGGAGAATGTCTGGCAACCATGAAAATATTTTTCGCGTGTGTGTCGTCGGTCGTTTTGGTTTCCGCGGTGGCGCTGGCGGGCGGGCCGGTCGGCGTGGTTAGCCACGTGAAGGTCGTCTCCGACAAGGTGGCGGATGTTTCGAGCCTGGAAGCGTGGAAGAAATCGTTCATCAAGGACGGTATGACCGATGAACAGAAGATGATCGCGGCGTGGAAATCGTCGGTCGCGTTCGTCTTTCAGGATTCGCCGCCGGTGGAGTTTCTCCACGAGGCGTGCGTCCACGATGCGATCAAGGATTTCAATGTCTATGGCTACGGCATGTGCTGCTGCGCGTCGTCGCGCATCGAGGAGTTCGCGCGGTATCTCGGGCTGAACGCGCGCGGGAAATCGATCAACGCGCACAGCGTGCCGGAGGTGGAGTGGGGCGGCGAGTGGCACATGCTCGATGCGTCGCTGGTGAATTATTTCCGGCGGGCCGACGGCAAAATCGCGGGCGTGGAGGAGATCTGCAAGTCGGTTCAGGACTGGCGCGCGGCGCATCCGGAGGCGATCGGCAGCGGCGACAAGCTGATGGCGTTTCAAAAGGAGAACGGCTGGACCGGTTGGAAGCGCGGGCCGGAGCTGCTGGCGAATTGCGAGTTCTACGACGCGGGCGGCTGGTGGCCGGCGCACACGCACGGCTGGGCCTCGACGATGCAGGAATACAACGGCAAGGGGAAGACGCCCTTTCCTTATGAGTACGGCTACTCGCAGGGCTACGAGGTGAACATCCAGTTGCGGCGCGGCGAGCGGCTGACGCGAAACTGGTTCAACCGCGGGCTGCACGTGAACGGCGTTTTGAAGGACGGCGGGAATCCCGGCTGCATCGCCATGAAAGTCGGCGAGGGCGATATGAAGTTCCTGCGCGGCTACGGCGATTTGAACGACGGCCGCGTCGGCAGCGGGACGCTGGAATACGAAGTGCCGGCCGCGATCTTGAAGGACGGGCAGAAGGCGGGCGTGATCGAAGTCGGGATGCCGACGAGCTACGTCTATCTCGACGGGAAGATCGCGCTGACCGCCGCCGTCGGAAATGGCGGGCGCATCAAGATTCTTTTCAGCGACAACAACGGCCTCGACTGGCGCGAAGTGGCGACGGTTGAAAAATCCGGCGCGCAGGAAATCGACATCTCGAAGCTTGCGTTCCGCCGATACGATTACCGGCTGCGGCTCGTGATGGAAGGGCAGGGGACCGGCGTTGACCGGCTCGGCATCTCGCACGCGATCCAGTGCTCGCAGCGCGCGCTGCCGACGCTAGCGCAGGGCGAGAATACGATTTCGTTCTCCGCCGGGCCGCAGGAAGGAACCGTCACCATCGAAGGCGCGACGCAGAGCGAGAAGAAAATGAAGCAGGTCACCGCGATGGATTTTCATCCGGTGCTCGATAACATCGAGCCGGAACATTTCTCGGTGAAGGGCGACGGCGCGTCGGTGACGTTCCCCATCGCGACGCCCGGCGAAATGACGCGGCTGCGCTTCGGCGGCTTCTACCGGCTGCGCGATGCGAGGGATTCCTGGGACATGCAGGTTTCGTTCGACGGCGGGAAGAATTTCAAGAGCGTCGCGACGCAGACCGGGCCGGCGCAGGGCATCTGCAAATACGTGACCGTTTCGGAAATTCCCGCCGGGACGAAGGCCGCGCAGGTCCGCTGGGTCGGCAAGGTCCGCAACACGACGTGCATGTTTTCGCTGCGGATTGATGCCGACTACGCGCAACCGCACGGCGGCTTTGCGCCGGTGAAGATCACCTACGTCTGGGACGAGGGCGGTGTCGAGAAGCGCGATGTTCACATCGCGAAGTCGGCGGACGAGGCGTACAGGATCTCCTGCGCATCGAAGCCGGCGATGAAATCCATCGTCATGGAACTGGCCGATTGACTCCCCGCGTTTTCGGGCCCGGTGCCGTCGTTTGCGGCCTTCTGCCCTGTTAGAACATTGTTAGAATCGTGTTTTGACAATTCCTGTGACGATTGGCCACAGTGTCGCGACTTTTGTTGAAGGCCCGTCACGGAGGAATTGTCGATGAAGTTCAGTTTGATTCCCAAGGAAGAACAGTTTTTCGATTTGCTCGACCGGATGGCGCAGTACATTGACGAATCGGCCGCCGCGCTCGACGATCTGGCGAAGAACTATGTGGACGTGGACGCGAAGATCGCCCGGATCGGCGGCATCGAACACGCCTGCGACGAAGTCTGCCACGACTGCCTCGACAAACTCGAGACGACCTTCATCACGCCGCTGGATCGCGAGGACATCCACGAGCTCGTCCTGCGGCTCGACGACGTCGTGGACATGACGACGACGGCCGCGTCGCGACTGCCGCTCTATCGCATCGCCCAGCCGCGGCCGCGGGTCATGAAGCTTTCCGCGGTGATCGTCGAGCAGGGCAAGCTGCTGGTCTCGGCGATCAAGCGGCTGCGGAACAAATCGCAATACAGCATGGTCAGCAATGACTGCGTCGAGATCCACCGGCTCGAAAACGAGGCCGACGACATCATCCGCGAGGCGATCGGCGAGCTGTTCGAAAAGGAAACCAACGCCATCGAACTGATGCGCTGGAAGGAAATCTATGAGACGCTCGAAACAATCACCGACTGCGGCGAGGACGTCGCCAACGTCATCCACGGCATCGTCGTGAAGAACGCCTGATCCGGGGACAGGGTATGG
>CAIVKH010000103.1 GCA_903906425.1 uncultured bacterium | reverse complement strand
GGTGAGATGCCTTCCCAGGAACAGCGACGTACCCAAACAGAGCTTGTGCTTGCCGTACCGTTTCCCGACCTCATCCACGGCGTGCGCCGCAGCCCGCATACGTTCAATGCGCAGCGGACTTGAAAACAGGTCGTATCGTTCACCCGTATCACCGTCATGGAATCGCGATTGACTGCGATCGGCAACGCGGGGAAATTCGCGCGCATGAAAACAACTTCGCTGAACACATCGCGCCGCAGTTTCCTGAAGTCCGCAACAACTCTCGCAGCCGCGTCATCCCTGCCCGCGTGGGTCGTTGCAGAAGCCGCCGATCAGAAATCTGCAGCACCCGCGTCGGGCAACGATCAGCTTCGCTTCGCGTTGATCGGCTGCGGCGGCCAGGGCACAGGCGATGCGAAGAACGCGCAGAACTTCGGGCGCATCGTCGCCGTGTGCGATGTGGATGAAAGCCATCTCGCGGCTGCGAAGAAGACGTTCGCGGGTGCGGAGGGCTATTCGGACTTCCGAAAACTTCTCGAACGGAAAGATGTCGATGCCGTGATCTGTGGAACGGTGGATCACTGGCATACGATCGTCTCGATGGCTGCAATGAAGGCGGGCAAGGATGTGTATTGCGAAAAGCCGCTGACGCTCACGATCGATGAGGGCAAGCGCGTGCTCGAAGTGCAGCGCAAAACCGGGCGCGTGCTGCAAACCGGAACGCAGCAGCGAAGCAGCCAGCGGTTCCGCCTGGCGAT
Source organism: uncultured bacterium (assembly GCA_903906425.1). Taxonomy (GTDB): domain Bacteria; phylum Verrucomicrobiota; class Kiritimatiellia; order CAIVKH01; family CAIVKH01; genus CAIVKH01. The sequence goes on along the minus strand of CAIVKH010000103.1, from coordinate 13,233 downwards.
TGACGTGGTTCGCAACGGCCGCATCGGAAAACTTCAGCGCGCTGAAGTCTGGTTGCCCGCCGGCCTGCGCGAAGGACCGTTCAAAACGACGGATGTACCCGCGGGATTCAACTTCGATTTCTGGATGGGCCAGACGCCGAAGGTTGATTACGTGAAGGAACGCACGCACCGCACGTTCCGCTACTGGTGGGAATATTCTGGCGGCACGATGACCGACTGGGGCGCACACCACAACGACATCGTGCTCTGGGCGCTCGACATGGACGGCAGCGGACCGGTCAGCGTCGAGGGCAAGCAACTCGTCGAGATGATTCCCGGCGGCTACACCGCGGCCAGCGAATACGAAGTGACCTACACCTACGCCAGCGGATTCGTCCACTCGTGCCGCAGCACGAAAGCCAGTTCGCCGTTCGGTGCTGTTGTTGATCCGAAAGGCCAGCCAAACGGCATCAAATTCATCGGCAGCGACGGATGGGTCTGGGTTTCGCGCGAGGCGCTCGATGCAAGCAAACGCGAAATTCTCGCCGACAAACTTCCCGACAGCGCGCCGCGCGTTTACATCAGCAACAATCACATGGGCAACTTCGCCGAGTGCGTCAAATCGCGCAAAGCGCCGCTCTGCTCCGCGGAAACCGGCCACCGCTCCGCGAGCATCGCCCACCTCGGCACCACCGCGATCCGCCTCGGCCGAAAACTCAACTGGGATCCGGTGAAGGAGCAGTACGTCAACGATCCCGAGGCCACCAAGTTCCTCGCCCGTGAAATGCGGAAGCCGTACGACTATGACATGATCTAGGACAACGCTCCGAGCTGATCACCCGTTTCATGCGCTGCGCGATCTGCTCATACGAGCAGTGATGAACACGTCGGCATCCGGTCAGATCCGCGAACCCCTCGTCAATGGAATGCTCCTCAACCAGCGGCGTGAACCGCCGCATGATGTTGAACATTCGTCTGGAGACCAGGCTGTACGTCTCGTAGTCATCGGGCAACACGATCAACTGCGGGCAGATTTTCATCGCCTCGTGCAGCGGCACGCCCCGCTTGATGCCCAGGGCCTTCGCCTCGTAACTGGCGCAGGCGATGATATTGCGCTCCCGGCCGGTGACCATCGGCCGGCCTACGTACGCGGGATTCAACGACTGTTCGACGGACGTGAAGAACGCATCGCCGTCCACGTGCGCGATTGCCCGAGGAAAGGAATCAATCGTCAGCGGTTGTCCGGCTTCGGTCATGCCCGTCGGAATAGCGCCGCGTCGGTTCGTGGTCAAGACGTAATGGAACGATGGTTCAGGTATGTGTCGGGGCCGAAATCTCGGCCCTGTCGTTCCGGCTGCGCAGACATGAACAGTACGCAGCATGATGATTCACCCGCAGCCGGAATTTCCCGCCCGTACACACACCGCGTCACGACCGCGGCACCTGAATCCGGCGGATGAAAAACGCGGCGAATCTTTCACGCTTGCGGACGCCGGAGAGCGGCCCACCGCGCAGACTCACGACCTGCGCGGTGGATTTCTTTGCGCGCAGAAAACCCCGTGCGGTTTTCCGCGACACCTTTCTGTGAAGACCCAATCATGGTAAAAAATTGAAGACGCACATTTCCACTGATTGGAAGTTTTTAGCGCACGGATTCGGGGCGCAGGCGAAGCAGGATTGCGCCATGTGGCGGGACAGATTGCGAGAAACTGTCTGTGGCAGATTCCAAATCCTTTCGCTTCCACAAATCGCGGACGCGGCACGGTCCGGCGAGCCCCAGACTTTGAAGCGGAACTGAAATGGTTGCTCCTTCTTCGGTCTTTCGCGGATCGTTGGTGAAAACGAGGAAATGAACCGTCGCGCCTGCCATTTTCTGGCTCACGCCTCCGTGATCGAGTCCGCCGAGAGCTTTGAAACGCGTGCAGCCCGCGGGCAAATCGTATTCGATGACGGATGGCGAATGAGTGCCGAGTCCATCGGCGCAGGTTTTGCCATCAACGATAAGTTCGTTGCCGCTGACGCTCTTGCCGACGGCGATTTCCTTCCAGCCGCATGTTGCTGAAACCCATTTCAGGGCGGTCAGCTTTTGCTCACCTTGCGGACCGATCAGACGCGGCTCGATCCAATCTGCGTGATCGCAGACGAAATTGTCTCCTCCTTCATCCACGACGAGGAAAAGTTTTTTCGCACCGGTTATGTCAACGTCAATCTCCACGCTGTGGCCCGGCGTTTTGCGCGTAATGAGCGGACTCTTGAACGCTGCGCGTGAATCATCGAATTGCGCCACGCTGCCGCGATTAAAAAGACCGACGGCTTTCGCGCCGCCTGACAAATTCTTCGCCCAGACTTCGAGTCCGTTGGTTTGCGAAATGCGGATGCCCTGACTGCCCAGCGCGTCCTGATTCACCGCGACAACCTCGTCGTTGGTCAGCAGCGACAAAGTCCATTCGTCATTTTGGGGCATATTCATTCCGAGCATCAGCGGCGACGGCGCGAGCACCCACAGCGTCATCATCGTGATTTGTTCATCTTTGGTGAAACGAGTCGTCCGGTTTCCGCCAACGCTCCGCTTGCCGATGTGGCCGAGCGGAATCATGTCGGCATCGGGCCAATGCCCCGGCCCGGCGTGACCACGCCACGCGGCGAGCAGGTCGAAATTGTGATCGAGCGATTTCCAGTCGTCCCAGAAATCGCCGGAAATGCGCCACATGTTTGCGTGAGCTTGAACGTGATCGCCCTTGCTCACCGGCGTCTCGCCCGGCGACGTGCTGAAAACGATTGCGCGCCCGCACTTGTCAATCGCGTTGCGAATTGCCTCGATTTCCTTTTCGGCATACGGACTCGAAAGATCGTCCACCTTGATGAAATCCACGCCCCACTCCGCATACAGCCTCACGATCGAATCGTACCACGCCTGGCCCGCCGGCTTCGCCGCATCCACGCCAAACATGTCTGGACACCATCCGCATTTGTTGTTCGTGTTCGCCACATCCGCAGCCTTGAAATCGCTGCCTTCGATTGGCGTATTCGCCTTCACCGCCTGCCGTGGAATTCCGCGCATCACGTGAATGCCGAACTTCAATCCCATCGCGTGAACCTGATCGGCCAGCGGCTTGAAACCCTTGCCGTCCGCCGCCGATGGAAAGCGATTCGGCGCGGGCAGCAGCCGGCCAAAATTGTCCGCCGAAAGCTCCGCGTTCGTACGGCTGTTCGGGTTGTTGTTGAAAGCGCCGGGATCGTACCAGCGGTAATCCACGATGACATAATTCCACCCGTGCGCGAGAAGATGCTCCTTTTGATAACGCGCATTCGCGAGGATTTCGTCCTCCGTCACGCTGTCGCCGAACGCGTCATAGCTGTTCCAGCCCATCGGCGGAGCGGGCGCAAATTTCCAGTACGCCGGCATCGTGTCACCCGCGGCCATCGCCGCGAAACCTGCCACAGAACCAATCATCAGCAAAATGCGATTCATCTTCGTCCTCCGCAAAGCGACCACAGATTCCCAATGATTGGAAAAAAGCTCCATCAAATTTTCCAATCATTGAAAAATGCGGGGATGAACCCACGTTCCGTTACGATGTGATCCTCGCGGAAACCAAGTTTCCCGCTGCCCCTCTTTGATGCCTGCGACATCTCGCGCCAGAAATTGAAAGCGCGATTCACCGCCACGCCAACGGCCCCGCCGCGAGAGAACTGCGGACTCGACGGCTCGTTAAAGAATGAAGAGCGCGCGACGATGGAAAAGACGCGGACAGCCGGGGAATCCGAAAGGCCGGTTCTCGCCGATGCCTGACACGACGTTTCTCACGCCGCAGAAAACCCCGCACGGTTTTCCGCGCCACCTTTCCGCGAACTTCCAATCATTGGAGACAATCGATTACGATGCTTTCCAATTATTGGAAATTAGCGTGGGAGTGAAATGAAACGAAACGCATCACTGATCGTGTTGGCCCTGTTGTTTGCGGGGATTGTGGTGGCGCAGGATTCCCGGCCGGAGCGTTTTGTCGAGGCGGCGAAGTCGTTCGCGGATGTTGCGCTGAAGTATGGGCGCGATTCGTATGGACCGAAGCACACGCCGCTGTTCGTTGACGGCATCAACTGGGACACGCACGAGCCTGTCATGTGGAAGTCCCGCGACGGCCATGCGTGGGCGCTTTCGGATCTCGGCAACCAGCAGAATTTCTTCCGCATGCTGGTGGGCCTTTCCGCACTCACCGGCGATCCAAAGTACAAGCAGGCCGCGGTCGATGCCACGCGATACGCACTGACGAATCTCATGGAGAACGGCTTCCTCGCGTGGGGCGGTCACATGGCCTACAACGCGTCCGAAGATGTCATCGTCTGTGCCGAGGACAAAGGCCGCGTCCACGAACTCAAGTGCCACTATCCGTTCTACGAGCTGATGTGGGAAATCGATCCGCGCGCGACCAGGACGTTGATTGAAACGATGTGGAACGGTCACGTGCTCGACTGGTCGAATCTCGATTTCAACCGCCATGGCGTTCCGCGAAAGATGGGGCCGCTCTGGAAAAGCGAATACAAGGGCACGCCTGTCTTCTTCAATGGGCACGGGCTCACGTTCATCAACGCTGGGAGCGATCTGAGTTTTGCGGCCGCGATGCTGAGCAAGTTCACCGGCGATCCCGATCCGCTGGTCTGGGCGAAGCGCCTCGCTCATCGCTATGTCGAAACCCGCGACCCGAAGACCGGCATCGGCGGTTATCAGTTCAGTCAGGATCAGAGCGCCTGGTGCGACAACGTCGGCAAGATTCGCGGCGACCGTGCGCAATATTTTTTCGCCGACGACTTTCCCGGCCACCACGTCGTCGAAGGCACGCTCTTCCCGTGTTATGGCAACACGCCGGAAGTGCGGCCCCGTATCTGCCAGTTGCTGCTCGGCGAAACGCTCGGCACCAACGGCGCGGAATTCGTCCAGTGGGCGCGCGAGGAAATGACCGCGTGGGGCAAGTCGGCCTATCGCGCGAAGGACAAGACGTTTATTCCGATGCTCACCGACGGCACGAGCATGGAAGGCTATGTCGTGAAGAAGGACGGCTATTTCGGACCGAAGGGCCGGATCTTCACCGCGGGCAAAGCCGGAGCGATGGATTTCTGGACGTACGCGCTCGGCTGGCGGCTCACCGATGATGCCTTCCTCGGCGAGATGGTCCGCTCCATCCGCAACGCCAACACCTTTGAAAAAAGCCGGGACCCGGCCGCGCTGTTCGGTTTCCTCGAACTCTATCGCAAGACCAAAGATCGCGCGGATCTTCAGGCGGCCGAATCCGTGGGCGATAACATCATCGCTGCCGGTCTTCATCTCAGAGGCCGGGTGAAGTTCAACCGCGTTGAACCCCTCGCACTGCTCCATCTGGCCGCGGCCCTGCAGGATCACGAGTCACTCGTGCCGGCCTATATCGGCGGTGCCGGTTTCTTCGCTGCCGCCTACGCCGATCAGGGACACAAGTACGACGACTTCCTCTATCGCTAACCGCCTGCTTCATCCGCTGCGCGATCTGCTCGTAGGAGCAGTGATGAACCCGCCTGCATCCCGTCAGGTCCGCGAACCCCTCGTCGATGGAATGCTCCTCCACCAGCGGCGTGAACCGCCGCATGATGTTGAACATTCGTCTCGAGACCAGGCTGTACGTCTCGTAATCGTCGGGCAGCACGATCAACTGCGGGCAGATTTTCATCGCCTCGTGCAGCGGCACGCCCCGTTTGATGCCCAGGGCCTTCGCCTCGTAGCTGGCGCAGGCGATGATATTGCGTTCCCGGCCGGTGACCATCGGCCGGCCCACGTACGCCGGGTTCAGCGACTGTTCGACGGACGTGAAGAACGCGTCACCGTCCACGTGCGCGATGGCCCGCGGGAAGGAATCGATTGTCAGCGGTTGTCCGGCGTCCGTCACGCACGCCGGAATAGCGCCGCTCAGGTTCGTGGTCAAGACGTAATGGAACGATGGTTCAGGTATGTGTCGGGGCCGAAATCTCGGCCCTGTGGTTCCGGCTGCGCAGACATGAACAGCCCGCAGCATGATGATTCACGCGCAGCCGGAATTTTCCGCCCGTACACACCGCGTCACGACGGCGGCGTTTGAATCCGGCGGGTGAAGAAAGGCGGCGAATCTCCCGCGCTTGCGGACGCCGGAGAGCGGCCCACCGCACAGACTCACAACCTGCGTGGCGTATTTTCTCGGCGTAAAGAAGCCAGTGAGGCTTCCGCCGGTACCTTTCCGCGAACTTCCAATCATTGGAAAATTGAGGACGAGTACTTCCAACCATTGGAAAACCGCGGCCATTTTCCGGTGCCTCGAAGGCCTCGCGATTTAGGGAACATTCGCATTCACGACATTGCCGCTGACATGAACGCGCGCGCCGGGACCATGCTGGATGGAAAGATTGTATTGGTTCGTCCCATTTCCGTAGGTGAGCGTCTTGCCCGCACTGGCCGTGATTGTGACAGCGCCGTCGCAGATCAGCGCACCCCGGGTCAGCGAAAGATTCTCCTCGGCCAGCAGGGCCGCCGATTGAAGTTGGAGTTGCGATGACACATCATCGAACTGGATGGACCCGCCCGCGTAGTCCAGCGACGTACCGGAACCGAAAATACATGCCGCATTTGTTGAGATCCGGAATGTGCCGCCTGCGACCCGGCAGCGATTGGTGCCTGCGAAATTCACAGTGCCGCGCACCTCGAATGTCCCTGTTGTGACGGAAAAATCTCCTTTGAGATTCACGGAACAATCCTGAAGCCGGATGGCGCTGTAAGCATCCGTCACATCCATGTCATTATTTTGCATGCCGGTGATGGTCAGATTCCTGAGCGTGACCGTCTTGTTGCTTCCACTCACCGCAATGCGGCTGTTGGAAAGATCCACGACGTGCCCCTGCCCGTTGATCGTCGCATTATTCGTGAAGACGATGTTGCTATTAAGAAAAGCGCCATCGTCGTTCAGAATGATTGAGTAGCCATTGGCGTCGATTTTCCCGGTGCCCAGGAAGCGCGAACCGGGATACAGGACCATGTCCTGATTCAGCACAATCAGGCCGCCGTTCAGGAGGATGTTCCCGCTTATCGGAAAATATGCGCTCCATCGGACGATGGTCGCCGCATCCTGCAACGTGAAGCCGCTTTTCATGCGCGTGAATCCAATCACGTCATTCGCTCCACTCGGGAAAACGACCGAGCCTTGCGCAGACACGACCGTTTCACTCCCGACGGTCAGGGCATGGACCGGAGTCACCATGCCCGCAAAACATGCGACAAGAACCACTGCGATGCCGGAGGCGCGGATATTCAGAGCAACACGTTCAAATGCCGTCATCGCCATGTCTCCCATTGCCGGGGTGAAATTAGTTGCCACTCCGCCATCCAGTGGCGCCCTCGCCGATGATCGTGACCGCCTCGTCGCGGACCAGTTGCAAGCCCGTACCGGCCCGGCTGTCCAGACTATCCGTGCCGTTCGGTCTGACAAAGACCAGACCGGTTCCTCCGTTCCAGACCGAATAGATTCGCCCAACGGTGCCGGTCGTCGCGACGGGCAAGGTGATCGTCGCGTTCGAGGAAACGATGACGACACAGTCATTCGACGTCAGCGTGTAGTTACTGGAGACGTTCACGACCGCCACAGCCACGCTTCCCGCCACATGCAGTCGCGCTGCGGGCGCTGTCGTGCCGATGCCGACGAAGCCGGATGAAGGACTGACAAAAAGATTCGTGCCCCGGACTGTCTGCGCCGCTGTCGCGTACGGAACGGCCACCACCCGCTCGCGAGGCGACAAGACCGTGCCGTTGACGATCGTCTCGATATACACCATCGCATTGGTCAGGGCATCAGCAATCGAGCCGAATGATGTGTTGTCGCCGATGAACGTCGAATACAGCCCATCAACAACGCTGACGGAATTGGAATCCTCGTAGAGCAGCGTGCCGCCGCTTGACGAATCGTACAATCGCAGCGACAGCCCGACGCTGCCATTGACAAGGTTGGTTCCATTGAGCAGCCGGCCTTGATAATTGATGATTGGCGGTACTTGACCGAAAGACCATTGGCCAAACACCAATGCCCCGAGAAGAATCCTGATGGCAATCCGTTTCATACATTTCGTCTTTCTTCCAGAATGACGAATAAACGTCTGATACATCTACAGCCATTGCTGAGTCGAGGCACAATTCTGCATCGCGCCCGCACTTCTGCGGTGAAGATACTGACTCGCCAACTCGCCAAAAACAAAGAGGGCGCGACGGTGGAAAAGACGCGGACAGCCGGGGAATCCAAAAAGCCGGTCCTCGCCGATGCCTGACACGACGTTTCTCACGCCGCAGAAGACCCTGCGCGATTTTCCACGACACCTTTCCGCGAACTTCCAATCATTGGAGACAATCGAACACGAATACTCCCTATGATTGGAAACCGAGGCAGGGCCGCCCATGCCGGCTGTGGCATCCGGCTTGATTGCTGTTCTGCGTCAGAGGTTGAAGCGCCCGATGACCATGTTCTTCTCTGATTGGCTGACGAAATTTGTGCCGATGGTGCTCCAGATGTAGCCGGCGATCATTCCTTCTTTCGCCACATACACACGCAGCACACCCTCTCCAAGTCCGTCGTGATCATTTCCGTTTTCGTCCCGGGCATGACGCGTGTCTAAATCGCCGTGTCCGGAGCGCACGCTGTCGATGACGCGCACTTCCCACTGTTCCATTCCGGAAATGAGACAGGATTGCGCGGCGTCATTCGCTGCGGAAAGGCGGCGGCCAGCATGATGTGGCCGGTGCTGTTTTTCTTCGGGTCTGCGTATTTGACGGCGAAGAAGTCGCCGGGGCGGATGTTGCGGAAGTCTTCGATCTGTTCGAAGTGGTTTTGTGCGAGAATGGCATCGTGAGGATTCGCAGCAGTTGACGATTCCAAAGACCAATGACAATTCTTCGTTCAAGGGATTGATCGGGATTCAGCGAAGAGCGTTCGTAAATCAGACTGGGGGAAAAGCGCGGCCGGTATCTTCTATGGGGCCGTTTCGCGTACCCAAAGCTCGGATGCGTCTGCCGGGGCACGGCCAGCCTTCCATACAGGCTCAATCTCACAGGAGAGTTCGCTCACCGCGGCAACACCGCCGGACCCGACGATTTCCTCGCTGTAGTCGTTCTGGCCGGTGATCGCCGTGGCTTTTCGTCTGGCAATGGATACGGTCATTCCAGGTTGAGCCCCATGGAACTTGCCCATGCCAACCGCCAGCCGTCCGGCCTTGATCTCAATGACATGCGCAGTCAGTGGGCGCGCGGCCTTCACCTTGTCGCGGAGTTTCTGCCCCAACGTCCGACAGACATCGGGCACAGTGCCCGTCAACGAACGGGTCGCAGTCAGGCTGGTCAGAACCACCGATGTGTCCGTATCCACAAGCCGCATGGAAAGAAAGTCTCCGGCGTTACCCGGAATCAAATCGCCCATCACGAGAAAACTTGCCGGCATGAGTCGCCCGACAATCGAACCGGCGCGGGAGTCGGCCAGGGCGGAGACGGCGAGATTCTGTTCCTGCAGGATCTGCTCAAGTGCCTCGCGCTCGACAATGAAGCACGTATTGCTCGCCCGCAGTTCCTCCGTGAGTGAAATACGATAGAGCAATGCACTCTGCTCGTCGCCCCCACCCTTGGCCGTCGGCCCCAGGCACGCAACTATTCGAGGACGCGCCATGCGGGATGGCGGCTGCCCTGCGGCAGTATTTGTCGCAATGCTGATTTTCTCATCGAGCGTCTTGATCATTTCGCGCACTGCATCGGTCCGGACAGCCTTCTGACTCCGATCCAGATAGGCTGCCACAGCGCGCGCCAAAGAATTGCCACCGTCATTGCCGAGCAGCGATCCCACAACCTGTGCCGTACTGTTCGTGGCGCCCTGTGACGCAAGTCGCAATGCCTGCTGTAGAAGCTGGTCGCTCGTGACAGATGATGTCGTTCGCGATGCGGACCTCGTGAGTTGGCCGTCTTCCGGCCACGGTTCCGGCTGCGGAGTGCCCTTGCGGACGAAGATCATTTCCCCACCCCCATCCGCGGACAGGGCCAGCGCCCCGCTGCGCATCATCTGCCGCGTGAGTTGGGCTACCCCCTTCCGCATGTTCTGCGCCAGTTCAGACGCCGCAAACACTGGATTGCCGGGATGCTCCAGAGCATTGAGCAACTCGACCGCAAAGATGCTGTGAACTCCCGATCCGTCCATCACCGGTTCAAGATCGCCACTGGTGATTGCATAGCGCGAAGGTCTGCCCATCAACCGGCGATACCAGGTCTGATCGCCGGTTGGTGCCGTTTCCATTTGCTGATCGCGGAAGAACGAACCACTGTAGCACGAATCTGAAACCAACAGAATATGGCGTGCCGGCGATGTGTCGAGGATCCGAGCAACAATCGTGTTCCAGATCCAATCCTCATTGCTCGGCCTCCCGGTGACGCTCCGACGCGCATCCGAAGGAATCCAGTAGCCTTCGCCTTGCTGCGAATCGAGATATCCGTGGCCCGCAAAATAGATCAGTACCGCGTCATTCGTTGTCATCCGGCTCAAGGAATCCAGCGACACCATGATCGCCTTGGCCGTAGCGTCGTGGTCGAACAATCGCTCCACGGAAAATCCATAGAGTCCTTCCAGCGTGTCGGCGACCGATTCTGCGTCGTGCCTCGCGGTCTTCAGGGGATTCCAGCCATCACCATTTTGAGACTGATATTCACTGATACCGATGATGATCGCGTGGTATCGCACGGGTCCCACTGCCGTCGCCGCCGTTTTTGGGGCAGGAATCTGCGAAGATGTGCCGCGGGGTTGGTCACCGGACTTGAAAAGAAAAGTGCCGATGACGCCGATCAGAGCCAGGCCAGCAATGCTGACAAAAATCCGTTGGAGGCGACTGAATCTTGCGGAGACGGGCCGGGTTTCGTCCTTGTCTGCGAACGCAGTTGTCTTCACTTCACCGCCAAGCGAAATGAGCACCTCGTCAGCCGCGACCGCCAGCGAAGTCTGCCATGCACGCGTCCACTGGAATGCGCCGAGATAGAATTCCAAGCCGGCAGAAAGTTTGATGTCCTCAAGAAGAATCGGGACAATTTTCTTTCCCTTCGAGAAGCCTCGCTCCACCTCATTTCTGATAAACGCCGATTTGTTCGCATCACTGCTGATGATGACAGCCATTGCCTCCGCATTCTCGATGCCTGCGACGATAGCTTCCGCATAAGAATTGCCCGCATTGATATCGCGCGGCGCAATCCAGCATGTAACGCCCCGTGCTTCGAGGAGACGGCAGAACTCCATGGCCTTTTCTCTGTCCTCGCTTGCGTGGCTGATGAACACGCGTTTCTTTATTTCGTCGGTCACAATTAAAGTCCTCCCTGTGGGCACGTCATCGCGAATAAATGAGATCCCCTTTTCGGACAACTGCGATACCCTCGCCCGGAAGTACAATCGCCCGCGAAGTCTCGCGGGCCACTTGCTCGACGGACAACGTCACTGGAATTTCACCCGCACGACAAAGCGTGGCGGCTCCCGGATCAGTCAAGTCGGCGGGCTTGCGCGCAACAAGAAATTTGAATCGCGGCATGACGCCCTGCGACTGGCCAACATTCACCGTGACCTGCCCACCGGATGTTCCCGTGACGGTTCCATCCAGCAAGGGGAATCGCTGCTTTATTTTCAGCACCAGTCCCGCACTCAGTTCATCCAGATTCGCAGCCGGTTCCTCACTGTACACATCCTCGACCAAAAGTGTTTCTGTGCTACCCGTCTCCAGCACGTCAATTTGTACGGTCACGCCTCGTCCCTCGGGCAACAGCTTCCCGGCCAGATACAGCTCCGCAGGCAGGATTTTCTGGATGCGGAGCTGGACTTCCTTGCTGGCGATTTTCGAGAGGCTGATGTCCTGTTCGAGCAGAACGCTCTGCCAGCCGTCATTTCGCTCGACCAATTGGAACCTCGCGGGCTTCTCCGTTATGTAATGCTGAATCTTGCCATGCGCCAGCAGCGCGAGATTATCCATCGAAGCCGGTTGAAGCGGCGGAAGGGCCACCGTCAGGCGATACTCCTGATTAAGAAACTCGGCCTGTCGTCGCACCACGGCAAACGTTCTGGTGAGGCGATTGCCGGACATATCCTCCGCGGCCACTTCAAAGACATTCGTTCCCATTTCGAGGGGAAGCATTCTCGCAAAGCGAACCTTCCTGCTGCCCCGACCGGATGTCATCTGGTCTTCTCCGTTGATCGTGATGAACTTCAACCCTCCGGGGTCACTGCTTTCGCCAGTCACAAAGAATTCATGATGATAAACCACAGCCGTTTCATCATCGGCAATGGACAATGCCAGTCGTGGTTTCATTCTATCCATCGGGACTTCTGAGCTTGAACTAGCACCCGCTGTCTTCACGTCCGCCACACCATCACCACCCGCCTGCGCAAAAACAGGTCCTGGCGCGGAGGCCAGTTCTCTCACAAGTTCATCCGCAGACAGGGGAGTTTGAAGCTGATTGCCGGCCATGTCTTCCAAAAGCAACAACGCCCGGCCACCAGCCGGCAAATCCAGTGTGAAAGGAATCTCACGCTGGCCACCACCGATCGTCGAACCAGGAAGCTGCCGTCCATCCATCGTCGCACTTCGCAACCCTTCATTGTCGATGGCAAGTCCTGTGATCCTCCATGCGCCGGCCCGTTGCTGTATGGATTGAACTGCTATCTGTGGCGCGCGCCAGTCCGCGATCCAAGTCAGCGTATTCGTGGATGCCCGGCCAGTCAGGTCACGGACAACGACTGCGACCACGTTTGTGCCTTCGCGCAGATTCACCGTTTCGGCAAGTTTCAGTTCGCTGTCAGCCAGTTCAAGAAACAATGGCCGGCCATTCACGATCACGTCTCTCGAAAATCCGGGACTCTTCACAAGGCCGCTGATCACACGCGTGCGTTGCCGCGTCCAAACACCAAGCGTTGCCGGATCGAACTCGATCTGTGGCGGGGCCAGCGCGGCGCTGGCGGTCAACTGGCGTCGTGCCATATTCAAATAGTATTTCGCGCGCGCCGAAGGTGCTTCACGCAACGATTGTTCGAGGCGGCGCGCTGCCGCCTCCGGCTCATTTTGAAAATAGAGGCATATCCCCAATTCCCTGTTGGGGAAGTAGTCGTTTAGAGCGTGAACGCCGTAGGTTCGAATACGCCTGCTGTCTTTCAAATATCCGAATCGCGCTCCGTTGCGCAGTTCGAGACAGGTTTCAAAGTCCTCCCGGGC
>CAIVKH010000102.1 GCA_903906425.1 uncultured bacterium | reverse complement strand
TGATATTCGTCCACCATCACATACAAAAATCGCTCCGCATATTTTTCCAGAATCGCAGGCCGCTCGCGGAAAAGTTTCAGGCCGTTCACGAGGAGGTCGTCGAAGTCCATCGCGTTCAAATCGCGCTTCCGCTGATCGTAGAGATTGTGGACGCGAACGATGTCGTTTGTGTCGATGTCGTGGTCCTTGAACCGCTCCTCCGCCAGCGTCGCGAGCGGAACTTCGCGGCTCGACGCGAGGCCGAAAACGCTGAGCAAAACATCCGGCTTCGGAAATTCCTTGCCGGCCAGATCGAGCGCCTCGACGCTTTTCTTCACGAGCGACCGTGAATCGTCCTGATCGAGAATCGTGTAATCGTTTTTGTAGCCAAGCTCGTAGCTGTGCTGCCGCAGCATCCGGTTCGCCATGTGATGAAACGTGCCGCCCCACAGGCCGCCGACCGCCTCGCCCACGAGCACCTGCGCGCGCACGAGCATTTCCTCGGCGGCTTTGTTCGTGAACGTCAGCAGTAAAATTCGCCGCGGGTCGATCCCGTTTTGCACGAGCCACGCCACGCGATAGGTCAGCGTCCGCGTCTTGCCCGTGCCCGCCGCCGCGATGACGAGCACCGGCCCGTCGGGTGCCTGCACCGCGCGCAGCTGCTCCGCGTTCAAATCGTGCTCAAAATTTATGGCCGGCATTTCGTTCATGAAAAAGGCCGCTCCGCATACCAGCGCCGCGCCATGCGGTCAACGCAACCGTGAAATCGCGCCCGGATAATCCTGCGAAAGTCCCAGAATCCGCGCCAACCGAAATGCGAGCCACCATGAGCGTAGCTTCCAATCATTGGGAAAGACCGGTCGCGAAAACTCCCAATCATTGGAAATTATCGGCTTCAGCGGAGGGCACGGAGCTGGAACGCGGTGTAGACGATGATCGAATCGGGGTCGGCGGCGATGGCGGCGAAATCCGCCTGCATGGCGGCGACGAGCTCCGGCGTGACACGGTTGTGCTTGATCAGTTCGGCGGCACCGCTTGAAAATATTCCGCAGAAGTAATCGGCCATTTCTTGCCGCTGCGCGGGCGCCAGCCGCTTGTCGAGATGCGGCGCGATGCTGCGCAATTCGATTTCGCGAAGTCCGGCTTCGGCCGCGAGATTGGCGAGGCGGATGCCGATGTCGGGGTGGCCGCCGAATTCTCGCTGGAGCCGGTTGAATTCGCGCCAGTAGTTCATGAGCGCGGGCCGCGGCGGATCGCAATAGACACCGGTATTGAAAACTTCGGAGGCGAACAAAACGCCGCCGGGCTTGAGGACGCGCGCGGCCTCGGCCATCGCGGCGGGTGGGTCTGCGAGGTGTTCGAAGACCCAGCAGAAGAAGATGCCATCGAACGCGGCGTTGGAGAACGGAAGATCGCCGGCGGTGCCGGTGCCCAGCCGGATTTTCCCGGCGGCGCATTCGTCGGCGAGCAGGATTTTCGCGCGGGCGATCTGTTCGGGCGCGGCGTCGAGGCCCGTAAATTTCGTTTCGGGAAAACGTCGGCACAAAATGCGCAGTTGCGCGCCGACGCCGCAGCCGACTTCGAGGACTTTTTCGCGGCCGCGATAGTCAATTTCGCGGTGGACCCACGGCACGAGGAATTCGGCCTGATGAATGAGCCGCTGCTGTTCCTGTTCGGTGAAGCTGTGGATGTAGCCGGATGACATTTCTTCGCTCATCAGAATTTTCCGGGCTGTGCCGGCGGCAATTTCACGGTGCGGCCTTTCCAGATGAACCGGCCTTCGTCGCCGAGTTTGCTGATGAGCCGGGAAATGGTTTCGGGTGTCGTTCCGACCGCGGCGGCGATGTCTTTCTTCGACATCGAAAGTTGGAAGACGGGCTGGCCGCCGGACTCGTCGCGCAGAAATCGCAGCAGCCGGTCTTCGACGTCCATCGTGGTGATTTGCACGATTCGCTCGGTGAGGTAGCGGAGCCGTTTCATCATCATGCCGATGAAATCGCGGCGAAAGTTTTCGTCGGCGAGCAGGCGATAGACGTCGCGCTGCGGAAGCAAAACTACATCGCTGTCGGCGAGGGCGACGGCGGTGACGGGATACGTTGCGCGCTCGAAGAGCACGACCTCGGCGAAGGTGTCGCCGGCGCGCAGCGAGCGGACGACGACTTCCTGACCGGCGCGCGAGGTCTTGTGCAACTGGATGCGGCCCCGCAGCAGCAAATACATCGAGTGGCCGCGGTCGCCTTCCATGAAAAGCACATCGCGTTTTTTCACGTGGCGGAAAATGGCGATGGCAGCGAGCGCCTGTCGCCCGGAATCGGACATGCTCTGGAAAAAGGCCGTCCGCGCGAGCAAAGGTGCGATTTTCGGGTTCATAAAATGTTTTCGCTTTTCTTGATCCGCATCAAGGAAAGCCGGCGCGAACTATTCCATCTTAGCGCCGACATTTGAAACCCAAACGAAAGGAAACTTGAAGATGAATATGTTTTGTTATCAGTGCGAACAGGCGGGCAAGGGAACAGGCTGCGTGCTCAGCGGCATCTGCGGAAAAGATCCGGAGACGGCGGCGCTGCAGGATTTGCTGATCCACGCGGCGCAGGGCATCAGCCAATACGCGCACCGTGCGCGCAAACTCGGTGTGAAGGATCATGCGACAGACGTGTTCGTGACAGGGGCTCTGTTCACGACGGTGACGAATGTGAACTTCGATCCGGCGCGTCTTGAAACGATGTTGCGCCGCGCGGCGATGATTCGCGACGAAATGAAGGCACGATACGAAGCGGCGTGCATGAAGAACGGCGCACAGCCGGAAAAACTCGCCGGCGCGGCCGAATGGCAACCCGCTGCTGATTTGGTCGGGCTCGTCATGCAGGGTCATGAATTGATTCTAACGAACCGAAAGGATCTCCTCGGCGCGGACGTCGCCGGGCTTCAGGACTTGCTGTTGTTTGGCGTGAAAGGCACCGCGGCCTACGCGGATCATGCGCTGATTCTCGGCAAAGAGGACGATTCGATCTTCGCGTTTTTCCACGATGCGCTGAATTATTTGACGCTGCCGAATCCGCAGGTCGGCGAGCTGCTCGGCTGGAATTTGAAGTGCGGCGAAGTGAATTTGAAAGTCATGGAACTTCTCGACGCCGCGAACACCGGAAGCTACGGCAATCCGGTCCCGACGCCGGTTCGCATGACGGCGGTCAAGGGCAAGGCGATTCTCGTTTCCGGTCACGATCTCAAGGATCTTGCGGAACTGCTGAAGCAGACCGAGGGCAAGGGCATCAACATTTACACACACGGCGAAATGCTGCCGGCTCACGGATACCCGGAACTGAAAAAATTCAAACACCTCGCTGGCAACTACGGCGGCGCGTGGCAGGATCAGCAGAAAGAATTCGCGGATTTTCCCGGCGCAATTTTGATGACGACCAATTGCATCCAGGAACCGCGAAATGGCTACAAGGCGCGCATTTTCACCAGCGGCCTTGTCGCTTGGCCCGGCGTGCCGCACATCGCCGACGGCAACTTCAAGCCGGTGATTGACGCCGCGCTCGCCGCGCCGGGTTTCACCGCGGACGAACCGGAAAAACTCACGCTCGTCGGCTTCGGCCACCACGCTGTGCTCGGCGTCGCCGATAAAGTCATCGACGCAGTCAAGACCGGCGCGATCAAACGATTCTTCCTCATCGGCGGCTGCGACGGCGCGAAGCCGGGCCGAAATTATTACCCGAATTCGCCGAGGCCGTGCCGGAGGATTGCGTGATCCTCACGCTGGCGTGCGGAAAATTCCGTTTCAACAAAATCGACTTCGGGACGATCGGCGGCCTGCCGCGCCTGCTCGACTGCGGCCAGTGTAACGACGCCTACACGGCGATCAAAGTTGCCGGCGCGCTCGCCGGCGCGTTCAACTGCGGCGTCAATGATCTGCCGCTGTCGTTGGTGCTTTCGTGGTACGAGCAAAAGGCTGTCTGCATTTTGCTGACGCTGCTTCATCTCGGCATCAAGAACATCCGGCTAGGCCCGAGCCTGCCGGCGTTCGTGACGCCCGCAGTGTTGAACGTGCTCATCGAAAAATTCGACATCAAGCCGATCACGAGCGTCGAGCGCGACATGCAGGCGGCGCTGGCTGGAAGATAACGGCCGGCAGTCGGCGCTGATCGCCACTTCCAATCATTGGAAACTTCCGGCCTGGTCGTTTCCAATGATTGGAATTTTTTTGTTTCAAAAGTGTGGACACGGTGCGGGTCGATTTGTAGCTTGATCGAAACGATACGAATGGAGATCCGAACCATGAACCAGCAGGACCAGTCGCGCAGGAATTTTCTGAAAGTCATGACCGCCGCAGGGGCGACGCTCGCCCTGGCGAACACTGCGAAGGCGCAGCCGGCCGCGGAAGGCAAAAACGTCGCGCTGCTCAAAACGCCGCCGATGGAAAAAATTCGCGTCGGCTTCATCGGCGTCGGCGCGCGAGGGTCGGGCCATGTCGGCTCGATGCTGAAACTCGAGGGCGTCGAGGTCACGGCGATATGCGACACGCACGAGCCGTCACGCAAGGCGTCGGTCGCGCGGTGCGTGAAGGAAGGCCGCAAGGAACCAGCGGGATATGGTGAGAAGGGCGAGCTGCATTATCAGGAAATGCTCAAGCGCGATGACATTGACATGGTCATCATCGCGACGCCGTGGGAATGGCACACGCGGATGTGCGTGGATGCGATGAACGCCGGCAAGCACGCGTTCACGGAAGTTCCGGCGGCGATCACCGAGGACGAATGCTGGCAGCTCGTGAACACCGCGGAAAAAACGCAGAAACATTGCATGATGCTCGAAAATTGCTGTTACGGCCGCGAGGAACTTTTCTGCCTGAACCTGATCGCGCAGGGAATGCTCGGCGAACTGCTGCACGGCGAGGGCGGCTATCTCCACGATTTGCGCGGCCAGATGCGCGAGGTCGAACATGGCACCGGATCGTGGCGCACCTATCATTATATTAAGCGCAACGGAAACATGTATCCGACGCACGGCCTCGGCCCGATCGCGCAATACATGAACGTCAACCGCGGCGACAAGTTCGACTACATGTCGTCGGTCAGCTCGCCGGCCGTCGCGCGGGCGGAGTATGCGAAGAAGAACTTTCCGCCCGACCACAAGTGGAACCAGGTCAAGGAATGGAAGGGCGGCGACCAGAACACGTCGATCATCAAGACCGCGCTGGGCCGCTCGATCATCGTCCAGTTCAACGAATCCGATCCGCGCCCGTATTCGCGAATCAATCTCATCCGCGGCTCGAAGGGAATTTTCATGGGCTATCCGAGCCGCCTGATGATCGAGGGCGTCACGCCCAAAGGCGATTCGTGGCTTCAGGACAACGAAAAAGAAGCGAAGCTCGAAGAGTTCATGAAGAAATACGAGCATCCGCTCTGGGCGAAAATGGGCGAGATGGCCAAGAAGAACGGCGGCCACGGCGGAATGGATTTCATCATGCTGTGGCGCATCGTCACCTGCCTGCGCGCAGGCGAGCCGCTCGATCAAAGCGTGTACGACGCCGCCGCGTGGTCCGCCGTCGGCCCGCTCAGCGAAAAATCCGTCGCTGCGAAAAGCTGCAACGTGGACTTCGCCGACTACACGCGCGGCGCGTGGAGAACCACGCCGCCGCTCGGCATCATTTCCTGACCGTTTCGCAGTTTCCAATCATTGGAACTTCCGGTCGCGCAAATTTCCAATGATTGGAAGCCGCGGATTTCCGATTGAGAATCGCGATTGACTGGCGACGCCATCGCGCAGAAATTCTCGCGCATGAAAACAACTTTTCCGAACGTCACGCGCCGTAGCTTCCTCAAGTCCGCAACAACCATCGCAGCGATGTCGTCGCTGCCGGCGTGGTTCGTCGCGGAGGCTGAAGAACAGAAAAAATCTTCGCAGCCGGCGGATTCGGAAAAATTACGATTCGGTTTGGTCGGCTGCGGCGGCCAGGGAACAGGCGACGCGAAGAACGCGCAGAATTTCGGGCGCGTCGTCGCGGTGTGCGATGTGGACGAAAGTCATCTGGCCAACGCGAAGAAAACGTTCGCCGGCGCGGAGGGTTATTCGGATTTTCGAAAACTTGTCGAACGAAAAGACATTGATGCGGTGATCTGCGGCACGGTGGATCACTGGCACGCGATCGTTTCGATGGCCGCGATGAAGGCCGGCAAGGACGTTTATTGCGAGAAGCCGCTCACGCTCACGATTGATGAGGGGAAGCGCGTGCTCGAAATGCAGCGCAAGACCGGACGCGTTTTGCAAACCGGAACGCAGCAGCGCAGCAGCCAGCGGTTCCGCCTCGCGGTGGACGCGATCCGCAACGGCCGCATCGGAAAATTACAGCGCGCGGAAGTGTGGCTGCCCGCGGGCCTGCGCGAGGGGCCGTTTCAAACTGCGCCGGTTCCGGCGGGTTTCAATTTCGATTTCTGGATGGGCCAGACGCCGAAGGTGGAATATGTGCTCGAACGCACGCACCGGAAATTCCGCTACTGGTGGGAATATTCGGGCGGCACGATGACCGACTGGGGCGCGCACCACAACGACATCGTCCTGTGGGCGCTCGATATGGACAGCAGCGGTCCGGTCAGCGTCGAAGGCAAACAGCTTGTTGAGATGATTCCCGGCGGCTACACCGCCGCGAGCGAGTACGACGTGACGTACACGTACGCGAACGGATTTGTTCATCGCTGCCGCAGCACAAAAGACAGCGCATGGAACGGCGCGGTTGTTAATCCAAACGGCCAGCTCAACGGAATCAAATTTATCGGCACTGACGGCTGGATCTGGGTTTCGCGCGAGGCGCTCGACGCGAGCAAAAAGGAAATCCTCGCCGACAAACTTCCCGACAACGCGCCGCGCGTTTACGCCAGCAACAATCACATGGGCAACTTCGTCGAATGCGTCAAATCGCGCAAAGCGCCGATCTGCTCCGCTGAAACTGGCCACCGTTCCGCGACCATCGCGCACCTTGGCACCACGGCGATCCGCCTCGGGCGAAAATTGAACTGGGATCCGGTCAAGGAGCAATACGTCAACGATTCCGAAGCGACCAAATTCATCGCCCGCGAAATGCGGAAGCCGTACGACTACGACATGATTTAGAACTTCCAATGATTGGAAGTTTGCGCGACGGGATTTTCCAATCACTGGAAGAAATTCGGCGCGCTTATTGCTGGCCTCGTCGCCGTCCGGGTGAAGTCGGGGTGTTCGCCGCGGCATGGGCGGACGATGCTGGCAATAAAGTGCGGCAAAGCCCTGTAAATGGCCTCAAAGTCAACGCGAGTCGTCGCAAGTCACAACCGGTGCGATAGTGCTCAGGGGACTTGAACCCCCACGCCTTACGGCACATGCCCCTCAAACACGTGTTTGTAACTAAAAACATGCATTTTTATTGGCATTTTCGCGTGTCGTGATAAGTTGTGGGCAAATTGTGGGCAAATTGCCCCCCTTTGCCGCGAGGTTCCGCTATGAGACGCAAGAAGCCGAAGATGCCAGTTTATTACGCGAAAGATGGCCGCGGACGTGTCATCAAAATCCCCATCCGGGAGGAGCGGCCGGGATACTTCCGCGTGGACTCCCGCGTGCGCGGTCGCGGTCAGAGAAAATGTTTCTCCGACCTGACGGCCGCGGAGAACCACGCGCGCAGTCTCGCGCTCGCCGAACGCAACGAGGGCATGGCCGCGTTTCTGCTCAGTGATGCGCAGCGGCACGACGCATTGAAGGCCCTCGCGATCCTGGCGGGTTCGGCGAGCCTTGAAGCGTCCGCCGTCGAGTACGTGCGACGCCATCCCGCCCGTGGTGCCGAGAAACTTGTGTCCACGGCGGCGCGCTATATCCGCCAGATGCGCCGCGAAGGTGCCCGCAGGATTTCGATCAAGGACAAGCTCTGGAAGTTTCGCGCGTTCTGCAAAGGAATGGGCAAGGATGCCGTGACGGCAGCGATCGAAACGCCGGATGTGGAACGCTGGATGGACGTGCGAGGCTATACCAGCCGCGAGACACGCCGCAGTTATCGCGTGGCGGTGAACTGCCTGCTGAACTTCTACCACGGCAGGCGCAAAAATCGTGAACATCGCGACGAGGTTCTCCCGACAATATGGCGAGCGCGCGACGTTGAGCGGCTGATGAGAACTGCAGCGAAGGAGGCTCCCGAAAGCGTGCCTGCCCTCGCCGTGATGTTCTTTGCGGGATTGCGCCCGTACGAGGTATTCCGCCTCAACTGGTCGCGTGTGAACCTGACCGACGGATTCATCACAGTGACTCCGGAGAGCTCGAAGGTGCGCTCGGCGCGAACAGTGGAAATCTCCGACAACCTTCGCCAGTGGATCGCGCCGCATTATCGCGACAGCGGAATGCTGAGCGGCGGGCAATACGTTTTTCGCCGTCTTCGTGAGAAGGTGATGGAGAAGGCCGGCATCAGCGACTGGCCGACCGATGTTGCGCGGCACACCTTCGCCACGGCGCACTACTGGCATCATCAGGACGCCGCGCGCACGATGAAAGAACTCGGTCATTTCGGCAGCGTCCAGACATTCGTCCGGCATTACAAAAGCTTGATGACACCGTCGGAGGCAGCGGCTTTCTGGGAGATAAAACCCGCGGCAGGCAAGGTGATTCACCTGCGTCGCGACGCGGTTGCATAAAAAGTTGGGCCGTGTCATTTGACATAGTTCCGACCCGAAAGTATGGTTCGCGCATCAAGGACGGTTGATCGCATCACGGCTGTGCCGGGTGCGGAAAACCGCGATGGAACGGCGTTGCGGACTCATTGAAAAAATGAGTCCGTCCTTTTTTGGGGCGGACTCGAAGGAGTTCGAAAATGTTGCGTGCCGTTCGCGAGAAAAACATCCCTCTCGTACTTGCCATGCTCAAGTCCCGTATCAGCAATCGCAGGCTGGCCGAGCTGACGGGATTGTGTCCGGATCATCTGAGCAAGATCATCAACCTGCGCGTGGATCCCCAGCCAGAGACAAAGAGCAAAATAGCCGAGGCCCTTGGAGTCCCCGAGCGTGTCCTCTTTCCGGAAGGCGGTGCTTCATGAGTGCCCTTCCGCGCAAACGTGATGTGCGTGAGGAGCCTCCCGGCTACCTGCGTCCGCCCGGCGGAGCGCGCTATCTCAACGTCTCATTGCGAACTCTTCGCAACTGGACCCGCGCCGGCGTGGTGCCCTGCATCAGGCCTGGTGGCGGGCGCGTGGTGCTCTACGCCCGTTCCGATCTTGATCGTGCGATGGCGCGATTCCGGGAAGGAGTGGTGCCATGAACCGGATCGCCACTCCTGACACTCCGCCTCGTCGCTTTCTGTCCGGCACACTGACGCCGCTGGATTTCTATGTGAACCTCCTGAATGTGAAGTCTGATCTTCACTCCAGCTTCAACGGTGTGAACTGGCGACGGGTCAACGGGCGCGAACTGGAAAGTTCCATTCACAGTTTGCGCGGCGTGGCGGCCTATTGTCGCGAAATCGAATGCGCAATCAGGAAGAAAACAGCCCGATGAATCGCGCGTTGACTTCCGCGCGGGACTATCGCTCCCGCGGCTGGGCACCCATTCCCATCAAGCTCAGGGAAAAAGGTCCGACCTATCAGAACTGGCAGAACCTCGTTCTGGACGAAGCGGGCGTTGAAGCGAGATTTGCCCGTCCGTGCAATGTGGGCGTTCTGCTGGGCGACCATTCGGGCGGCCTGGTGGATGTTGATCTTGATTGCCGCGAAGCGGTGGAAATTGCCGATGCAATCTTCCCCGCCACGCCAGCCGTATTCGGGCGTGAAAGCAACCCGCGCAGTCACCGCCTGTACAGGATTTCCGGTCAGGCGCGGACGAAAGCGTTCAAAGATCCCGATCGTATCAAAGCCGTGAAGATATCCGGTGGCGACGGTGCCAAAGATGAGGGCGCCATGATCGTTGAAGTTCGTGGCACTGGAAGTCAGACGGTATTTCCCGGCTCCGTGCATCCATCGGGCGAGGCGGTGCGCTGGGACCAGGAAGGGGAACCCGCCGATGTTGAATGGCCGGACTTGCTGGACCGGGCTGAGGCCATCACGCGCGTCGTCGCCGCATCACGGCGTGCTGGATGTGCAGCAAACGGAACGCGGAACAACACGCTCAACAAGGAATCGTTTTGCGCGGGGAGTGCGTTGAAGAAACTCGGGCTGGATGCAGCCCGCATCATCCGGTTCATGGCCGACGCTGGAATCAGGGCCGGACTGTCCGACGCAGAAGCGATGGCAACGGCGCGAAGCGGCGTCCAAAGCGGCATGAAAGCTGACAGTGCCGGTCCGCCGAATTTGCATGTGCCCCAAAAACGTCCCTGGGAAAAAGTCGGTGAAGACCAAATCCGGGAGATCATCACAGGCACCGCGCTCGAGCCCATCGTGGGCGCTTTCGGCGCTGTCACTGTTCCACCGTTGCCGCTGTGCTGCACGTTGATCAAAGCTCTGCCCCTCGTCGGATGCGCGCTTTCCCAGCGGCGGGACGCAGATCCCTCGGAAGGAAATCTCGCGCAGTTTACTGGGCGGATTGGCAAAGGTGAACAACTGGCAAAACTGCGAATCGAGACCGCTGGCGGACAGGTGTGCAATTTCTGGGGACTTGTGGTGGCGGAGCCGTCGAGCGGGAAAGACATCGGCGGCGTTGATGTCCGTTTGTCCCAAGAACGGAAGTGGCTTCTCGCCTCCGCCGGCAGTGCCGAAGGACTGGCAGACCAGTACGTCAGACTTGGCAATGGCCTGCTGCGCGTTGGCGAACTCGAGTCATTTCTGGATACACGACACTGGCAGTCGAAGGCTTGCAGCTTCCTGATCGATGCTTTTAACAAGGGATGGTTCAGTACAGCCCTTTCAGAACGGTCGAACTCGGTGCCGCGCGAAACGGATTTCTGTTATCCGAATCTGATCGCGAGCATCCAGCCGGCCATTGCGCGACGGCGCGGCATGGGACTTCTCGACAATGGATTTGCGAACCGCTTCCTTCTCGGCAACATGCCTGCGCTCGATTGGGAGCCGAATTGTTCGCTCTTCGGGCGGCAGATCGAAGATGCCGGCCGCGCATTGGATGCCTATGCGGCGAAGAGCGGAACGATCCGGATTCCGCAAGGCTACCTGCGCGACTTCCAGCGGTCGCTGCTGGACCTCAACGCGCCCTTTCACGGCTACTGGCGGCGCTTGAAAAACGAGTACGGCCCACGGCTGGCGGTTGTACTTTCCGTGCTGCGCGACGACAACTCCGCGCTCGTCGAATTGCCGCCCGACATCTGGCCGCGCGTCGAGACGGTGTGCTGGTGGCTGTACGGGCAGGCCTTTCAACTCTTTGACACCCTTCTGGTGGACGACAAGGAGGACCGCCTCGAACGGCTGCTGGACAGAATGCGCGCGTGCATCCGGCAGCATGGCCCCGTCGCCAGAGCCTACATATCACGCAATGCAGGACGGGGCACGACGGCCAAAGAGCGAGAGGATCTGCTCGGCGAACTCATGATCCGTGGCGAAGTGCGCGAAGAGAACGGCTGTTTCGTATGTGCGTGATCCTCCGTCGAGGTTCGACAGCGGATGCCGAACGCCATGCCGAATCACGCATCGGACGGGCGAAAGGTTCGGCAAGTTCGGCGCCAAGTTCGGCGCTGCCTGCCGAACGAGAATTGCCAATGAATACGGTCTTGAAACTGACTTCTTCAAGAGGTTCTGCACGTTCGGCAACATATACAGAAATGGATGAAAATTATCCCATCTCGGGGGGTGGGTGCCGAACCTGCCGAACCCCGAAAATATATCCGTGCGTCACGAATCAAAAAATGGGCGGAAACATTTTCAAATGGAGAACAGACAAAATGAAACCGTCAACACATGAACAAGAACTGCTCACCCTGCTGGCCCGGTACACCGGCCTCCCATGGTCTTTTGCCGACGCGGACAAAAAGGTGCTCGACGTCCCCGGCCGCTGGCAGCTCATGCCGCTGAATCCATCGGATGACATGAATCCGTTTTGGCACTGGCATCTCGATCATGCCAGCCAATGGTTCGCCAGCAAGAATGCGGCAGCCTTGAACCTTCTCAAAAGCTGGCTCAAATTCAACGACGCGAAACCCGCCTGATCGCGACGGCGCAGTACGTCGACGCTTGGGTTTCCGATCATTGGAATTTTCGCGCTCCCATTTCCCCAATCATTGGAAACACATGAATTCAAGTCGCCTTATATGACGATTAGATTGACATTATAGATACTATTCGCCACAAGTGACGCATTATGAAACTAACAAATGCAACAACGGATCAGGCGATCCTTGCCGAGTTGGGCGAACGCATCGCGCAGGCGCGGCTCGACGGGAATCTGACCCAGGCCGGTCTCGCACAAAAGGCCGGAGTTTCAAAGCGCACGGTGGAGCGCCTGGAATCGGGCGCGGTTGCGACGCAACTTTCAGGGTTCATCCGCGTGTGCCGCGTGCTCGGTCTGCTTGAGCGCCTCGACACGTTCATCCCGGAATCCGCACCCAGCCCGATTGCACAGCTCAAGATGCACGGCAAAAAACGTCGGCGCGCTTCAGCCGCCAGAAAATCAAGACCGTCGTCGCAGAAATGGACGTGGGGAGATGAATCATGATCACGCGCGCCGCCGTGCGGCTTTGGGGCCGGACCATTGGTGCTGTTTCGCTCGACGATGCGAACGGCATCGCCGCGTTTCAGTATGATCCCGCTTTTGCGCGCAGCGGCATCGAGATATCGCCGATCACCATGCCCCTCAGTGACCGTGTTTATGTTTTCCCTGATCTTCCGCAGCGCACGTTTCACGGACTTCCCGGTCTGCTCGCCGATTCGCTGCCGGACAAATTCGGCAACGCCCTGATTGATGCATGGCTCGCGACGCAGGGCCGGACGCCGGAAAGTTTCAACGCCGTCGAGCGGCTTTGCTACACCGGCACGCGCGGCATGGGCGCGCTCGAATTTGTTCCGAGCAAAGGACCGCGCGCACAGCGCAGCACTGGAAAAATCGAAATCGACGCGCTGGTCCGGCTCGCGTCGGAAGTCCTCACCCATCGCAACGACCTCAAGGCCACGTTCGCCGGCAAAGGCCGTGCCCACGCCTTGAACGAAATCTTGCGCGTGGGAACTTCCGCAGGCGGAGCCCGCGCGAAAGCCGTCATCGCATGGAACCGGAAGACCCACGAAGTGCGCTCCGGCCAGATCGCCGCCGGCGAAGGTTTCGAATACTGGCTTCTGAAATTCGACGGCGTCACCGGCAACAAGGACAAGGAACTCGAAGATCCGAAAGGCTACGGCGCGATTGAATACGCCTACTACCTGATGGCGCGAGCCGCGGGCGTGACGATGTCCGAGTGCCGTCTCCTCGAGGAAAACGGACGGCGGCATTTCATGACGCGCCGTTTCGATCGGACCAAAGGCGGCGACAAACTGCACATGCAATCTCTGTGTGCCCTCGCACACTTCGATTATAATTTCGCCGGCGCCTATTCTTATGAACAGGCGTTGCTCGTCATCCGCCAATTGAACCTTCCGACGGATGACATCGAGCAGCAGTTCCGGCGCACAGCCTTCAACGTCATCGCCCGCAATCAGGACGACCACGTCAAAAACATCGCCTTCCTCATGGACAAATCCGGCCGCTGGTCCCTCGCGCCCGCGTTCGACGTGATCTACAGCTTCAATCCGTCAGGCGACTGGACCGCCAGCCACCAGATGACCATGAACGGAAAACGCGACGGATTCACGATGGCCGATTTCCGGGCATGCGCAAAAACCGCCCTCATGAAACGTGGCCGCGCCGAGGCCATCGTCGACGAAGTTCGCACCGCCGTGTCGAAATGGCCGGACTTCGCAAAGAAAGCAAACGTGCTCCCAGCGTGGCAGGCACAAATTCAGCGAACCCTTCGCCTCGACCTTCCCCGCGCGTGACGCTCAGCACTTGTCACGCAGCGACGGCTTCCAATCATTGGAACATCGATTAATAAAGGGCAGAAAAGCGGATTTCAGACGACCCGAGTGGCCGCGCTTCAATGCTTCAATTTGTGCCTTCTGAAGGCAGCCGTTGCGGCTGCTGATCAGGTTTGGGAATTGAATCGAGAAGCGACACCCACTTGATCTCGCCCGGTTCGACCATCTTGAGCACGACATCCTTCGGAATCAGCGGCATGATAATCTGCCGGAAGAATCGCATGGGATTGGCCTCAAGGCTCGCCTGCATCGCAACGCGGAGCCTTTCGAGGTTTTCCTCCTCCGCCATGATGGTGTCGAGAAGTTGGAGCGCCCTCGCGCGTCCACTGACTGAGCCCCTCGGCCGACCCGGCCCGGGACTATTATGACCTGACTGGAACTGCATGTTTTCTCCTTCTGCCAGGAAACCGCCGTTCCGCTTTCTTAAAGGCAAATAATGGGGGAAATATAACTGAACTTTGGTTCCGTTGCAAGTCGATTACAAAATCAGGGGACGTAATCGAATGAAGCGAGCCGCTTCAGCGCGATATCCCGTTCTTCGTCGGTGAACAGCTCTTTCCATTGAGGCTTGAGCACGAGTGCCTCGACAGTCAGATCAAGCCGGTGCCTCTTCCAAAGTTCCGTATAGCCGTCTGAAACGGCGGGCGCGTGAAGCAATATTCGGGAGGTTTCCAAGCCGCCGTGTTCCGCGAGCATTTGAAGAAATCGCGTGGCGTTATAGCCCGCGTCATCCTTCGCCCTTCGATAAATATCGGTCATGGCGGTGTGAAAGTGTCTCTCAATATCGGGGTGTCGTGACATGAGAAAAGGAGTAAACCGATGATCGTTCTTTTTCGAGACGATTTGTTGCGGGGCTGGCGCGGCGCGTGCGGATGCAGGCGGCGTGACGGCTCATGGGGAGTGGGTGAAGTCGCAGACGAGGGCGAACGCGGTTGCAAAGGGGTTCGCCCTGCAATGGCCGGCGGAATCAGACGAGTCTGTCGGGCTGCATCGCGGGTGTCGTCGCGGACTGATGCGATGACATGGCGAGGCTGACCGACAGTCTCGTCCCGCCGGCTCGATGGGCG